>JBDRBC010000187.1:0-81811 GCA_043823125.1 bacterium
CTCGATCACACTACCCCGAAGTATCGGGTTTATGCCGCAACTGGTTTGGGGAGCACCCAGAACAATGCGCGGAGTTCGGCTTGTGTAGGGGTGAAGGGCCTCATGCTGGATGAAGATTTCAAATCGCGGTACATGCCGGAAGGTGGCATCATTCCCGATATCATCTACACGGATCCAGTCGTAGATTGGCGGGACCTGAATCCCATCTACTATGATAGTCTCCGGACCTGGATCTGGGGCAACGATGAAATTTACAACGGGAACATCAGTACGCGGAGTACACCGTGGTCACAGCAGATGTGCGACGGCGAGCCGTGTGTCGATCCGATGTTCCGGATGTACAGCCGTTTCGACTGGGTCAAAGATCTGCACGAGGCCGCGGGTGACTCCGTATGGCCCTACACGTATTTCGATAATGCCACGCTTAATATCGTGTGTGGTCGGCGGAGTCTGGACGGCGATGGCCGCACCCTAACCACCGGACACATAACCGGTTTCATCTCCCACAAAATGGAGACCAACAAACCGAGCCGTAAGGGTGACGTGGTCTGGGGCTTCGACCCATACCGCTTTAATCGTGCTGAAATACAAGATGCCATTCGATGGGTTCTAGGTGTGCATTTCGATCTACTGATGACCGATTGATCGCCAGGCTCCCTTTATTCGTCAAGCCACTCGTTTTAATGGCGAGCCGGTTGAGGGGAGACTTACAAAGTGATCGGCATTACCGGAAAGGTAGGCAGGTAGAATGAGACACGAGAGCGCAGGCTCTGTGCGACTGTTTTGGCTTGTCGTCTTGGTAGGAACGATTTTCGGCGTCAATCCGGGATGGTCGCAGGACTGCACGACATCAGGACAGTGCGCTGCCGATTCCCTGGTTCTGATCTCGCCGACCGAGGCCGGTTTTTCGGCGCGCCTCTCGCCGCCGACCATGCGATTCGGTGCGTTGCTGCAGTGGGCAGAACCGGATGATTCAATTGCGACATGCACTACCATCGTCAGCGATTCCACCCTGGGATTCGAGGTGAACATCTCGGGTATCTATACGGATTTCGTGGATCGTGTGCTTTCCTTCTATACACTGGATAGCGGTGATGTGGGTAGCTCCGGAATCAATCGGTTGCTTTATCGCTGGTCGAACACTTATGTCAGTCGGAGCGGTCGGGTGGAAGGCGCCTTCAACATCAGTAATAGCGGTGGTGTTCTGCGGCTCGATCGAGATGATACCTGGGTTCAGATCAATGACGGTCTGCCGCAGCACCTACCTTACACCAATATCCTCAGGCTCGCGCAATCGCCTTCTTCACCAGACCACATGCTGATCCATCTGGGCGCCACCTCAACTCCGGGCAACGATCCCCGCGGACTCTACGAGAAGGACAGTGGCGGCAGATGGACCCGGATTGCCGAGGATATTTTTCCTGATAATGAACTGATTACCAAATTGACCTTTGCGCCCGATCAGGATGACGTTTTTGCCCTCGGCAGTGCGACCAATGGCCTGTACCTCACCACTGATGGCGGCATGACGTATCAGCAGTTCACGTCGAACTTGGATCCCGATCATCCCCGGATCCCAGCGTTTTTCGAGGTCACCGCGATCAACTGGCACGATACAGGTCTTTTTGCCGCATTGCGGACCTATGGCCTGTTCCATACCACAAACAACGGGCAGACCTTTTCCCGTTTGGCAAACCTGCAGATTCCATTCTCTGTCTCCAATCCCGATTCCCAGGTCTTCCCGTTCGTCAATGATATCGCCATCGATCCGGTTGACGAGGACCGGATCCTGGTCGCCATCAACAACTATGCTGTCTATGAGTCGGTGGATGCTGGGCAGACCTGGATGCCCATGTTCGGTGACATGTTCGTTCCCGGCGAATCGAACTGGCAGCACAGCGCTCTCTCCGCCGCCATCGATCCGACGGATGGTGAGGTCGTGATCCTTGGTACTTCGAGCAAGGGGATCTGGCGCACTGTCAATGGTGGTGCGAATTGGAGTCTCGTGGGCGCCGAGCTTGCTCCCGACAGCCTCTGGACCGGAAGACGCGTGGTCGATGTGATCTTCGATCCCCTCAATAGCGGCCAGGTCTTCGCGTTCGCCGATCAAATCGGTCTGTTGCATAGTGTCGACAACGGCGCCAGCTGGACCATGTACGGTGATCAACCGTCCAACCTGAGTGCGCGGGAAATGCAACTGGCCACCGACGCCTCTGGTGACCTGATCTTGAGTAGTTACGGGGGAGGGATCTACACGCCTGGCACCCTCGTGAATATTTCCGATACCATCATCAAGGGTATCAGTGATCCTCTCTACCGGAATCTGGATCTGGGAATCGCCCTCTCTTTTGGGACTGGCTCGGTCGATTCCGGTACGACCTTCCGGCTGATTTGCCAGGATTTTCAGGGTTACGCAATCTGGCGGAGTAGTTCGAGCGATCCGTTCGACATGGAGTTGATCGGACTCTATGACAAGACCAACCCCGAAACCTGTATCGAGGGCTTTTGTGGTGATGAAAACTACAACATCACGCCTAACTGCTTCACTGAACGGCGTGCCGCCTGCTTCGATTTCAGTATCGAAGACAGCGTGATCTTCTTTGATGACAACATTTACAATGGGTTCACCTACTACTATTCGGTGTCCACGTTCGATTACGGGAATACCGCTGGCGTTGAACCGCCTTCCATGGCCAGGGATTTGCTGTTTTCGCCGAGATTCCCCTCTGTGGTGTCCGCCGGATTGGATCCAGAAATAACCGACGATCCCGGTTCGCCTTTTTGGGGGATGGGCAACCTGCGTACGTTCCAGATTAATATCGACGAGACACCCGCGGCAGACGGCGAGGAGATCTATTGCTATCCGAATCCGTTGCGTCGCGGTATCGGTCTTCCGGGGAAAGAGGGCCAACAGGTAGTCTTCACAAACTTGCCGCCCGATTCGCGGATTCTGGTTTTCACCACCGATGGGGATCGCGTGGCCGATCTCGGTGGCGACGATCAAAAAGAGTCGAACATCTACTGGATCACAAGGAACGATGACGGTGAACAGCTGGCCTCCGGCATCTACATCTGGAAAGTTGAAATGCCGGACCGGGGCGATTTCTACGGCAAACTGGTGATTATTCGCTGAGAACTCTTGACGGGTGGTCTCATAGACAGAAGGCGGGACGGTGCGCAGGCGCTGTCCCGCCGTTGAGTATCGGGCTATCTTTTCTGCTGGCAAGGACTTTCATGGAATTATTTGCTGACTCCCGAACCCAGAGAGGTCCACGGGAGGCAGTGGCCCGATACTACCCCCTGGAAATCGTCGAGTTTCGGGCCAATCCGTGTAAATATGCTCTTGTGCAATCCCGAATCGTGTCTTTACTTGGGACCCGGATGTCATGATTAATCGGGACTTTGAACCTTGACCTAAAACGTGTTGGCAGGGGAATGCGCGTTGGTATCGAACAGGAGGAGACAATGAGCGACAAGATGGTCTTTGGTTTCGGTGACGGTGCTGCGGACGGAAAAGGCGACATGAAGAACCTCCTGGGAGGGAAAGGGGCCGGTCTGGCGGAAATGTCGCGTCTCGGCATTCCGGTACCGCCCGGTTTCACCATTACCACTGCGGTTTGTACGGACTATCAGAAAACTGGCGGTATGCCAGATGGCCTCGACGCCGAGGTCAGAGAAGCGGTGGCGAAGGTGGAGAAAATCCTCGGCAAGACTTTCGCTGATCCTGCCGATCCCCTGCTTTTCTCGGTGCGGTCCGGCGCCCGGGTATCCATGCCTGGCATGATGGACACCGTGCTCAATCTCGGTCTGAACGACGAGACCATCAAAGGTTTGATCAACAAGAGCGGCAGCGCTCGCTTTGCCTACGACAGCTACCGAAGACTGATCCAGATGTACGGTGATGTGGTGATGGGGGTGGAGGCGGAGCTGTTCGAGGAAGCCATCGACTCCTTGAAGGCGAGGCGCTCCATCAAGCTGGACACCGAATTCACGGCTGAGGATTGGCAGGACCTGACGACCACCTTCAAGCAGATCGTGAAGGACTCCGTGGGCAAGGAATTCCCCGAGGATCCGTGGGCGCAGCTCTGGGGCGGCATCACGGCCGTGTTCGATAGCTGGGATGTGCCGCGCGCCGTGGAGTACCGTCGCATCCACAGGATTTCCAACGATTGGGGTACCGCGGTCAACGTACAGACCATGGTCTTCGGCAATACCGGCGAAAAGAGCGCCACCGGCGTTGCCTTCACCCGTGATCCCGCCACCGGCGAGAAGCGGTTTTACGGCGAGTTCCTGGTGAACGCCCAGGGCGAGGACGTGGTAGCCGGCATCCGCACACCGCAGCAGATCAACGTCGCCGGCCGCGAAGTGCTGCCGGACGGCAACGAGGCCAAGGCTCTCCCGACCCTCCAAGAATTCATGCCGACCAGCTACCAGGAGCTGGAAGGGATCTACCAGCGCATCGAGAAGCACTACCAGAACATGCAGGACATCGAGTTCACCATCCAGGAGGGCAAGCTCTGGATGCTACAGACTCGCTCCGGCAAGCGGACAGGCGCCGCCGCCGTACGGATCGCCGCCGACATGAAAGATGAAGGCATCATCAACGAGGAACAGGCCGTGATGCTGGTGGAGCCGGATCACCTCGATCAGCTTTTGCACGATCAGATCGATCCCAAGGCGGAGCTCGAGGTGCTCGGCAAGGGATTACCGGCATCCCCGGGCGCAGCCCAGGGGACGGTAGTATTTTCCGCCGAAGCCGCTGTGGCTGCCAGTGAAGACGGCCAGAAGGTGATCCTGGTGCGCCGTGAGACCAGCCCCGAGGATATCGCCGGCATGAACGTGGCCCAGGGCATCCTCACCTCACGTGGCGGCATGACCAGTCACGCCGCCGTGGTGGCGCGTGGCATGGGTAAGCCGTGCGTGGCGGGGTGTGGCGATCTGTATGTGGATTCTCATCAGGAAGTCATGAGTATTGGCGGACGTGAATTCAGGCCGGGCGACGCGATCACTCTCAACGGCGGCGACGGTTCCGTCATCGCCGGCACGCCGGCGCTGGTGGCACCACGCCTCGACGATCCGTATCTGCTCAAAATCATGACCTTGGCGGACAAGATGCGTCGGCTGAAGGTGCGCACGAATGCCGACACGCCGCACGATGCCCGCCAGGCGCGGGAGTTCGGCGCCGAGGGCATCGGACTTTGCCGGACGGAGCACATGTTCTTTGGCGAGGATCGGATTATGCGGATGCGTCAGATGATCCTGGCCGAAGACGAGGAAAGCCGCCGTAAGGCACTGGCCCATATCCTGCCGCTGCAGCAGGAAGACTTCGAGGGCATCTTCGAGGCCATGGACGGGTTGCCGGTGACGATCCGCTTGCTCGATCCGCCTCTGCACGAGTTTCTGCCGCAGGAGACCGACGAGATCGAGGCCCTGGCGGCCGAGATGGACGTCAAACCCGAAACGCTGCACCGCAAGGTGGCCGCCCTCCACGAGATGAACCCGATGCTGGGACACCGTGGTTGCCGTCTGGGCCTGACCTACCCGGAGATCTACGAGACCCAGGCCGAGGCCATCATCAGGGCGGCTCTGGTGGTGAAAGCCAAGGGATGCGATGTCCAGCCGGAGATCATGATTCCGCTCACCGGTACCGTCCGTGAGATGTCCGATACCAGGAAACTGTGCGTCTCGGTGGCCGAGCGAGTTATGAAAGAGGCCAACGCCCAGGTCGATTATATGGTCGGGACGATGATCGAGATTCCCCGAGCCGCGCTGTTGGCCGACAAGGTGGCGGAGTACGCCGAGTTCTTCAGCTTCGGCACCAACGATCTGACCCAGATGACCTTCGGCTACAGTCGTGACGACGCGGGTGTGTTCCTGCCGCAGTACGTTGCCGAAGGCATCTTGCCGGCCGATCCGTTCCAGGAGCTGGATCAAGAGGGTGTGGGGCAGTTGGTGGAGATGGCCTGTCGTCTGGGGCGCGAAGCCCGCCCCGATCTGCATCTCGGCATCTGTGGCGAACACGGCGGCGAGCCAAAATCCATCGCTTTCTGTCACAAAGTGGGCCTCGACTATGTGAGCTGCTCACCATTCCGGGTACCCATCGCCAGGTTGGCCGCGGCGCAGATCGCCATCCTGAGCAAGTAGACGGGAGCATAACCCGCTGGCTGGGTAGCCGGTCCGGTTCTGACGGGATGAGGACGGGGAGATGATACTGAAGGGTCTGCTCGGGTCGTTCACGGTGGTTGACGTATTCCAGTTCCTGGCACTGGCCAAGGTGACCGGTCTCCTGATCATCGACACCGTGAACGACCGGGCTTGGATCTACTTTCACAAGGGTGAGCTGATCTATGCCCGTCGGCAGGGGCCGACGGAAAGGCTTGGGGATCGCCTGTTGCGGCTCGGCATCATCAGCGAGTCACAGCTCGCCGGTGTCGATCTGCGGAACAATCTGGAATCCGGCAAGAAAAGGATCGGCCAGATCCTCGTGGACGCGGGTTCCCTGGATCAGGAATCGTTACAGAAAGTAGTCCGGAATCAGATTCAGGAAGTCGTCACTGATATCATCGCCTTCGAGAGCGGTGAGTTTCGGTTCTACGAGGACCGTCTCCCCCACGAGGAAGATATTCTGCTGGATGTAAGCCTCGATCTCCTGCTTCTGGAAGGTATGAAACGTCTCGATGAAATCCGGATGCCACACCGGAACGCAGACGATCCGGAGGGTGAGCCGGTTTGACCTTTCTCTGACATCGCTGCCCTATCCGGAGCGGCGACGGTCCTGGTTGACGGCAGATGACCCGTTCCCCCGCGTCCGGTCTGGCGGCCGGACGAACATGAATCAGCTCCGTTGGCGCCGTCCCGTATCAGGGCGGGACGTCTCAACCCGGGGGAGGTACAGGTGCAGATCCAGTGGTCCATACCCGGCTGGGGTTGGTTGCTGCTGTTGACCGCCGCGGTGGCGGGGTTGGTCTGGACGCGTCGTCAGTATCGTTTAAGTGAACCAGCCATCGGTCGGCGACTTCGCTTCTGGCTCGTTGGCTTGCGATTCCTCGCCTTGATCTGTCTGCTGCTGGCCATCGCCCGCCCTCTGCTTCACCAAATTCGTCACGAGAGCCGGATCGCCGAGGTTGTGATTCTCGTGGAGGATTCTGCCAGCATGGCTCTGGCCACGGAGACGGACAGCACTTCGCGCTGGGAACGGGCTCGCGAACTCGTTGCCCGCGCTGATTCCCTGCTGCAACAACGAGATATCCCGGTGCATTGTACCTGGCTGCGGGGCAATGGGCTGACCCCGTCACAACCGTTCACTTTGCCCGCCGCCACACCACCGCCTCCGGTCGCGGTGGGTAGTGACCATGCCGTGCTCGTTCGAGAGGTGACCAATCGCTGGGCCGAACGCCCGCTGCGCGGCCTGATCCTGCTGACTGACGGTAATGACACGGCGGAACAACGTGGACCGGGCGCTTCAGCCACGAATCTCGGTTCGACCGCATTACTGGCTCTCGGTCTGGGCGACCCCACCGGGCCCGCGGACCGTTTCATTCAAGACCTGCGGTATCCGGACACCGCCTTTGCGGGTGATGAGGTCGTGGTGGAGGTAAGCGTTGCCAGCCGTTTCCCGGAGGCGATGGCCACCGGTGAAGTGGTGGTTCGGCTCCTGGCTGGAGAAGAGGTGGTTGCCAGGGCGAGTGCGCCGCCGGAAACGGGTAGCGGGATCACCCGTCTCGAACTGACTGTGGCTCCGGAGAGTCCCGGGCTCCAGGTGTACGAGCTGGAGGTGGCGCCTCTCGACAACGAACGTTACCTCAGCAACAACCGTGCGTCAGTGGCCGTTAACGTGAGGAAGGAACGGGCACGCCTGCTCCTGCTCGCCGGCCGCCCGCACTGGGACCTCCGGTTTCTCGCCCAGGCCGCTCGCCACGAGGAGCGTCTGCAGGTGGACGTCGTCTATCTCGGACAGTCCGGTCTTGTTCTTGCTGATAGCAGCACCAGCCCTACCTGGTCACCGCCCGGTGATGTGGCGGGTTGGAGTCAATGGGATGGGATCGTCCTGTTCGGTTGGACCGATCTGCGCGAGCGGATAGACTGGGGGACCTTCTCTCAAGCCGTGCGCGCTGGCCGCGGTCTCCTTGTGTTGCCGGATGGCACATTCGCGCACGGTGGGGCAGAGGTAGAGCAGCGGGTTGAACAGATGACCTCGCCCCTGGCAGAGTTGCTGCCGGTAAGGCTCGACCTAGCCTTGTGGGAGGCGAATAGCTGGTTCGGTCGGGGCACGGCCGTCGGCGGTCGACATCCCCTGTTGGCCGGGGTCACGTATCAGGTGACTCCTGGCAATGAGTTCGGCTCTGGCCGGCTGCCCCCGCTGATGGAGGTGGCCAGCGTCACCCTGCGGCCTGACGCCATCCAGTTGCTGACCGCGGCACCGCAACGGGCCGAAAACGAGCAGCGGTCTTCCCGGGAATCGGAGCACCCGCTGCTGGTACTGGGACAGGCAGGACAAGGGAACATCGCCTGGTTTGGCGGACGCCAGCTCTGGGAACTGGCGTTCTGGGAACCTTCCCTGCAGCGGAACGATCTCGAGGAGCAGCCGGCTCGCCGCTTGCTACGCAATCTCCTCCTCTGGACGGCCAAGGGGGAAGAGGATTCCGGACTGACCCTGGTGGGGCACCGCACGGTCTATCGCGAAGGCGAACGGATCCGACTCGAAGCCCAGTGGCGTGATCTGCGCGGTACCCCGGTGACGGATCGAGCGTTGGCTCTGGAACTGGCGCCGATGACACCGGAGTCCAGGTTGCCGATCCGCACCTATTCCATGGATCCGCTACCGGGACATCCCGGACATGCCGAGGTCCTCCTGCCACCCGTGCCGCCGGGACAATATCGTGTCCGCCCGCGGGCGGCGGACGATGAACAAATCGAGGGCCGTGAAGCAGCACTGGTTGTGACCCCGCACAGCCTGGAGGCGACCCAGGTCAGGCAAGACAGTCGTTTCCTGCGGCAGCTCGCCAGCGGTTTGGGGGGGAGTTATGCCTCCGGCAACAGTGACGCAACGGATGATCGGTTGGTACAGTTCTGTGAGGATCTCGATCTGGCGGGGGATGTGCTGACGTTGAACTCCCGCCGGGCTGTCTGGTCGGGCTGGCCCCTGTTGACCGTGGCCTCGCTGTTGCTTGGCGCAGAATGGGTACTCCGGCGTCGTCACGGTCTGTTGTAAGCACCACCGGCTTTCGGCGCCACGGCGAACTGTTGCCGCCCTCCTTTCGCTTCTTCCCTCCCTGATGTCGATGACCACGAGGCAGGGTCGGTCGACAGCTCTCCTGCCTGTGCAGTCCCTCCCGGATAGGTATTGGATCCATGTTCTTCGGATCACCGCAGTGGATTGGGGCGGTGTACCCTCGGGGTTACTGGGGCGGATTGTTGATGACTCTCGTGTTGACACTCCCGGTGGCACCGCTGTACGCGAGCGAACTGGTGCTGAACGAAATCCTCTACGATCCGATGGGCGCCGATGGTGGCCAGGAATTCGTGGAGCTGTTCTGGGGGGGGACGACAGCGCACTGTCTGGAGGGAGTCCGGCTCGAGTTCGCCAACGGATCAGCGGCGCCGGAGTGGCAGTTGCGCTGGACCGGGACAGTGCGGGACACCATCCAGCCGGGCGGATTCTTTCTCATCGTCGACACGGGCTGGGAATCGGTCGTGCCGCTGGATGTGGAAGTTTCCCTCGCCCTGCAAAATGGCCCGGATGCAGTGAGACTGACCGGCCCGACGTTGAGTCAGGATGTGCTGGGTTACGGCGATCTGGCGGACAGTACATTGTACGAGGGAGAGCCGCACCCCGATGTCGCTTCGGGTTACTCGGTGGCGCGACGTCCCGACGGATTCGATAGTGACAACAACCTGCAGGATTGGGTGGCGCTGGCTGATCCGACCCCGGGTTCGCGAAATTTCCAGCTCCTGGCGGGGCGGGTCAGTCGTTTCGAAGCGTGTCCAGCTTCGCTCCCGGTCCCGAGTTCTCCGGTGGAGTTGCGTTGCGAACTGTACAATTGCGGTCTGGTGGAAATTGCCGCCGGGACCGTCTCTCTGCTGGTGACGGAGACCGGTGAATCAATCCCCGCCTGGCTCGACCAGCTTCCCCCCGGACAAGGCCAGTGGTTGCAGTACGCCTGGACGCCCCTTGCGGTTGGCCGGTACCGATTGGAACTGGAGCTCACTACCCTGGCCGGTGAAAACCCCTGGCGACTGCCAGCAGGAAGATTCCAGGTGGGGATCACCGGGCCTTATCTGAACGAGGTCATGGCGGCACCTGCCAGCACCAGCTGCGAGTGGGTGGAGATCGGGAACGCCGGCCCGGTGTCGGTGGCGCTGGACAGCCTGCAAATCCGGGATGAAGACGGTGACTGGCGGATCTTACCGTGCTTTCAGCTTGCACCTGATCAATTCGTGGTGCTCGTGCAAGACCGCGACCGATTCCTGGGCTGGTGGGAAGGATTGGTCACGGACGGCGCTGCAGCGCCGTGCGGCAATGAGGCGCCGGTGACAGGTTCGCTGTTGCTGGGAGGTTGGCCCTCCCTCAATAACAGCGCACCGGACAGTCGGCAGTTTGCTGACAGGCTTTATCTTGGCGATTCCCGCGGTGTTGTCCTGGATCAGGTCACCCTCGGTGAGCAGGAAGCCCTGCCGGTCGGACGCAGTCTGGAGCGAATTGCTCTGGCGCCCAGAGGGGCCCTGGCGAGAAACTGGGGGCCCGCCACCACCGCTCTGGGAGGGACCCCGGCCTGCGGCAATAGCATCGCCACCCTGCCCGCATCGTCTGCCACCCTCACCCTGATTCCCAATCCTTTTGTTCCTGGCGGTCAGCAGGACAGTGTCTTGCACATCCAGTTCCAACTCACTGCTGATAGCAATGGCTGGGATGTCCGGGTCTTCGACCTCTGGGGTCGCCTCGTCCGCGATCTCGGTGGCGATGAGCTCGGAACGGGACCGCGGGATCTACTCTGGGACGGCCGAGACGACCGGGGTGAATTAGTGGAGGTGGGCGCATATATCGTCCTGCTTCGACTGTTCGATAGCGATCATGCCACCACGGGAGGAGTCAAACGGCTAGCCGTGGTGCACGATAATTTCCGTTGAACTCCCGTGTGTTCGGGAACAACTTCCTTCCTGCCAACATGATATTGCATCGGCTGTATAACGTTTGGGGCCACCAGGCGGATGTCGCTGGATTTCCAGGTCGTCACTGGTTGTTCACCCGAGGGCGTTCCGGGTTGTACCACGCGACTCTCGCCGGGATGGTCTGGATCCTCACTACTTGCTGCCCGGCCATCGGCTGTGCTGGTGGACTTCGTGATCTTCAAGACGGCTGGCTGGTGCCAGTGGCCGCGACAGCCCGCATGCTCGGCGATCGGTCCGGGGATAGTGTCAGCGACCTGCCGGATCGGGGTCTCTGGGTGGCGTGTGGTCGGTCCAGCCTGTACGGCATGCCGGAACTCCCGTTACGACGACTGGCGCTCGGTGCGCTGTTCCCGCGGTTTGCACTTTCGGCTGCGTGGCAGCGGCTCGGAGATGATCTCTACCGCGAGGATACCATTCGGGGGCGTTTGGAGGTGGGGAGACACTGGCGCGGGGTGTTGGAGGGAGGATACGACCGGATCGAACTGGCGGCGGTAAGTAAACGATCTATCCCCCGACTGCAGCTCACCCTGCTGATGCCGTTGACCGGCCGAATCCGATTCGTGTGGACCGTACCGCTTCCGGTCAACTCGGAGCCGCCCGTCGAGCGAGAACTGTCCCGCTGGCTGGAACTGCACGGCCGGGGACAACAACTATGCTGGTGCCTGGCGTTGGATCGGTCGGGTATGAGAGTGCCGGCCTTGCAGTTCGCTGTGTTGGCCAGGGTGGCGAATGGCGTCGGCTTCGGTGTGCGCGCGGAACCGGCCACCGGCAGTTTGGGTGGATCCACTGTCTGGCTGCGGGGGGACGGAACCGCTGGGTCCTGGCTGGTGCGAACCTCTCATGTGATGCATCCGGATCTGGGCTTGACCCATCGCTGGTATCTCGCCTGGGGAAATGTGGGGGCAGCCTGGTGAACTGGCGAAAGACAACTTCCGCTGCCGCATGGAGCTTTGGGCTGTTGATCTGTACCTGGATCGTGATAAGCAACGGTACGGTGGTTCTGGCTCAGGCCGAGGAAATGGCAGTGCCGGATTCGACGTCCGGTGACGAACTCACCGGGTATCCATGGCTCGACGCCGAGGCAACAGCTTCCTTACTGGTGGATGTGGTCCAAAACGAAACAGGATTGACGGAGGCCGACTGGGAACGACTCGGACTGCTGGAACTCGTGGCCCGAGACAGTGCCACGACACAGGCGTCAGCGGCGTTATCTCGGCGGGGCGGACAAGCGGCCTACCGGCTCTACTGCCGGGACGGGACTGCCGGATCACGCCTCGGCTGGGTCCGTTTTTCACATGGACCGTGGAGTGGTGCTGGCCGGACCAGGCTCGACCTGGAAAACCGTCGTCAGCGCGGAGGGTATCTGGCCTGGGTACAGGATAGCGTGCGGATCCGGCTCGGCGGAACCGGTTTGCAGCACGGCCTGGGTTTACTCTTCGCGGCGCCCGGTCGCTGGCGAAGTCGATCGGCCACCGCACGGCTGGCCAGTGGTGGGACCGGGGCAGTGGCCTACAGCGGGACCGACGATCCACGGGCGGTCTGGGGGATAGCGACGGAGCTGCATCTTGCCGACTGGCGGCTGACGACCTTGTGGGGGCGACCGGACGGGAGGTCCGCCGATGAGGCGGAATCGATCCAGTTGATCCAGCTGTCGCGCTTCTTGACCGAGGGGGAGGTGAGTGTCGCCGCGGGTCGCCGAGGCGTGGCCCAGGGTATCAGCCTGGCTTTCCGTTCCCAACCGGAGTGGGGTGAACTGCGTCTGGAAACCGCTTGCTGGCGCCAGGAGGCGACGAAACCGCTGGCGTCCGCGGCAGCGGTGAACCTGCGGTTCGTGGCCAAGCGCTGGCAACTGGAGGGGCAAATCAGTTCAGCTTGTTCCGGGCAGACACCGTTTCTGGGGCAACGCCCGGCGGCGTTGCCGGCCTGGTGGGGTTGGGGATGGTTGCTGCGGGGAGAGATTCGGCTGGACCGGAGCAGTCGGGTCCAGGCGCTGGTGGGCCGAGGCGTGGAACGAGAGCCCACGGCAAACGGGCCGCGCTCGCGCGAGAGTCACCGGCTCGAACTGGTTCTGGTCACCCGACTCCGTCCTGGCGTCCGTTTGCTGGCGCGCGTCCGGTGGCAAGGCCGCGGGGACCGGGGTTGGCAACAACGCTCCCCCTGGTTGCCGCCAGCGCTTTACGCTGATTCGTCGCGTCGACTCATGGTCATGGATCTCGAACGCACCTGGCCGCAACTCCGGCTGCTCGTGTCCGTGCGAGATCAGGGCCAGCAGGAGGCGACCGAGATTCCGTTGGGTACGACCAGTCGCCATTTGTTGACGTGTTCCCTCGTCTGGAAGGCCAATGAAAGCTGGCGGTGGCGTTTCGGTCGGGGGTGGGCTTGGGGAGCGCCGCTGGATTTGTTGACGGTTGCGGTTCCGGCGCCCGGCATTGTCACTCCACGCCACTGGGGCGGTTGGGACAGCGAGACCAGTCTCGGCTGCGAGTGTCGCTGGCGGGATATACTATGGCAAGGTGGGGTCGCTTTTCGCGAAGCGCGTCTCGATTCGGACCTGCCGGATCGCTGCGAGTTCTGGGGACGGACGGGAGTCGCCTGGTAATAAACGCGGACTCAACTTCTCGCGCGGTTCACCGAAATCAAGGGAGGTGTTGTCCATCCAGTTTTAACCTGAATTGCCAGCAGTCGGTACTGGGATTATTACTCTATGCCCACGGTGATCTCACAACCACTCCTTTGGGATTCGCTCAAAATCAAGGGTGGGAATCCGCCGCCTGCCTCGATCCTCGCCGGGCTCACGCAGCTGGCCGAGGCCACGGACTCCCTGCCCGAACGATCACACAATCTGTACACCCTGTTGCGCAAGCAGCTCGGTCAGGCCCAGCTCGCAGACTGGTTGCGCGGGATCCAGCATCTCGCTTGCGGCGGTGATTCGACGGGGGCGAGGTTGCTGGCAGCATTTCTGGAGGCCAATACACCCGGCGCCCGTCTGATCCCACGGATCAGTACGTTCGCCAGTAGCCGGCGGCTGTTTCTGGACTGTGCAGCCCTGACAGCCCCGGATCCGGAACTCGGGGCCTGGCGAGATCGATTCAAGCAGCTGCAAAGAACGGTCCTCGATCTGGATCTGGCCCAGCCCACGGAAACCGCGGCTGGTCTGGAAATGCCTGATAGACCGGACAGGCCGGGTCGGGAACCTCCGTTTCCCCAACTTCGACGCTGTCTGCGTTATCTCGTGTCGGCTGTGTACCGCAACGAGACCATGGCGGAAAATGATCGTGAGCTGCTGGTGGCGCTGACTCGGTTGGAGGCCGATGCCTACGAGGAGCGCATCTCGCGACTGGCCGGCCAGGTGAATCCGTACCGAGCCACCGCCGTGACCCGGGTCTTGCCGTTATTGAGTCAGGCGGATACGGATGTACGTGATCTGTACGAGTTCATCGGCTGGATCGAGGCGGGAGACATCGAGCAAGCCTTCCACCAGCGTCGACCGCGTCTCTACGAGGTGCTCGAACCGAACGAACGCACCAGGCTGCTGACACTGTTGAAGCAGGAGCCGGATCTGGAACTGCTGGCGCAAATCTTGGAATCGCTGCTGGAGCGGGCGGTGCCTGTCTCGTTGCTGGCGGGGCACTTGGCGCATCTGCTGGCCTTGACGCACGAACTGTGTCGACACGGTGTCAGGAAGCACGACCTGGACCTGCTCACGGCAACCGTGGTAGCCCAGCAGTTCAGCCTTGAAGGTGAGCTGCGGTTACTACTGGACAGCAAAACCCACTATGCCATCGCCCAGATCATGGCCGAGCCGCGGCCCGACGGTCCCCTGGCCCACTGGCCACTGGACGGGTTTCAGTTGCTGGCGGACGAGCTGGTGCTCCCGGCGTCGCGGGCAGGTGAGGCGGGTCGGAACTGGCCGGATGACTTGCCGTCCCGTGGCGAGGGCGACAGTGTTCATCCGGTGCGGGAAACGCCGCCGGCCGAGCAGGAGGCTTCCATCAAGAAGCTGGTTTTGAACAATCTCGGATCCGTGAGCGTTTTGATCGGTTTCCTCCGCAATCCCAAGATCGTCGGGGTGCCGGGACTGGTGGCCGAAGTGGCAGCTCGGTGTCGCAGTCTGATGGTACTCGACGTCATCGCCACCGACCGCACTCTGTACACCGGATTCGCCAACCGGGAGGTCCCGCTGACGCTCCTGCGCAGTCCGTGCAACATCTCCATCAAAAAACTCCGCAAGTTCATCCAGGTGAAATACGTGAACAAGGTGGACCTGAAACGGATGGCCAATGACAAGGCGGGGATCCGGGATGAGGTGGTCAAGGAGATCGACCGCTATCTTCGAACGCTCGTCTGACCTTCCCCCTAAAATCGCTGGAATATCGGCCTGAAACTCCCATTCGAAACGATTTACTACACTTGACTTGCTCCAGGCTCCTGCCTACGTTTGAGCCTGGTCAGCTACTCGCAACCTGTCGGCTGCGACCGGAAAATGACTTTGAATCAAGGAGTAACTCTATGCTAGCCAAGAGGATGTCGAGACTGGGGACCGAGACGGCATTCGTCGTGCTGGCGCGCGCCAAGGAACTCGAAGCCGCCGGCAAAGATGTGGTGCACCTGGAGATCGGGGAACCCGATTTCGATACGCCACCCAATATCATCGCGAAAGCGGTCGAGGCGCTCAACTCAGGCTATACCCATTATGGACCGGCCGCCGGCCTCCCGGAAGTGCGTCGGGTGTTTGCCGAGTACATAGCGCGGGATCGTGGCATCGCCATCGGGCCCGAAAACGTTGTCGTGACGCCTGGCGGCAAGCCGATCATATTTTTCCCGCTGCTGGCCCTGGTGGATCCGGGAGACGAGGTTGTCTACCCCAATCCCGGTTTCCCCATCTACGAATCGGTGATCAATTTCCTCGGCGCCAAGGCGGTGCCGTTAAAGCTGGCGGAAGAGCAGAACTTCTCGTTCTCCATCGATGACCTGACCAGTCTGGTGAGTGATCGCACCCGGTTGCTGATCATCAATTCGCCGCAGAACCCCACCGGCGGCGTACTTTCCGCCGACGATCTGGACGCCATCGCCGAGCTGGCGGTGAAGCACGACTTCTGGGTCCTGTCCGACGAGATCTACAGCAAGATCGTATACGAGGGCAAACACGAGTCCATCTCCACCCGACCCGGGATGCTGGAACGGACCATCATTCTCGAAGGCCATTCCAAGACCTACGCCATGACCGGCTGGCGACTCGGCTACGGTATCATGCCGGCGATACTGGCCGAGGCGGTGGCCAAGTTGCAGACGAACTGTACCAGTTGTACGGCCGCCTTCACCCAGATCGCTGGTGCCGAGGCGCTCACCGGACCGCAGGACACCGCCCGGGCCATGGTGGCAGAATTCCGGATCCGCCGCGACTTGCTGGTGGACGGTCTGAACGCCATCGAGGGCATCACTTGCTTGAAGCCGAACGGTGCTTTTTACGTCTTCCCGAACATCAGCGCCCTCGGTTTGACCAGCAAGGCAGCGGAAACGCGATTGCTGGAGGACTTCGGCGTGGCGGCCTTGGCGGGCACCTCGTTTGGTGCCTTCGGTGAGGGATATCTCCGCTTCAGTTACGCCAACAGCCAGGAGAACATCCGCAAAGCTCTGGAACGGGTGGCCGAATTCGCCGCCGCGGTACGCTAGGTACAGCATCAGGTTGTGGAAACGCCGGCCCGTCAGGGCCGGCTTCATTTGCTACCAGAGGTCAGCATGCAGCAATCGAACGAGGTATTAGTATCGCGTCGCATGATCATCGCCCTGGGTGGAAACGCCATCATCCCGGCCGGGCTCAAGGGGACTTTCGACGAGCAGGTCCAGGTGACGCGCAGTTCCATGGAACAGGTGGCAAGTCTGGCTGCTGACGGCCATCAGCTCGTGCTGACCCACGGGAACGGTCCGGTGGTGGGCAACATAGTCCTGCGGTGCGAGGCCGGTATGGCTATGCACGGGATCCCGCCCATGCCGCTCCATGTCTGCGGCGCCGATTCGCAAGGTGGCATCGGCTACATGCTCCAGCAATCCCTGCAGAACAGTCTACACGCTCGTAATCTGCAACGGCCCGTAGCGTCGCTGATTACCCAGGTGATCGTCTCGGAAGACGATCCGGCATTCCAGACGCCCACCAAACCGATCGGACCGTTCTACAGTGCGGAACAGGCCAAACGGTTGCGTCAGGAAAACGGCTGGTCCGTCGTCGAGGATGCCAACCGGGGGTACCGCCGGGTGGTGCCGAGTCCCCAGCCCCAGAAGGTCGTGGAGTGGGAAGCCATCAAGGCCATGACCAAGGCAGGCATCATCACCATCGCGGTGGGTGGGGGCGGCATCCCGGTGACGTGCGATGCCAATGGCGAGTTGCGGGGGATCGATGCCGTCATTGACAAGGATCGGGCCTCGGCCCTCCTGGGCAGGCTCATCAATGCCGATACCTTCGTGATCATCACCTCCGTGGATCGGGTGTATCTCGATTTCGGCAAGCCGGAAGCGAGGCCGCTGTCGGAACTGGACAGCGCCACGGCTGCCCGGTATCTGGAATCAGGTGAATTCCCCACCGGGAGCATGGGACCCAAGATCGAATCGGCGCTGGCCTTCCTGGCCGGCGGTGGTCGCGAAGTGATCATCACCGGTCCGGACACGATTCTCGCCGCGTTACGCGGAGAAGCGGGCACCAGGATCGTGGCGACCACGGCCGCCGACTGAACTGATTCCCGGAACCGGTTTCCTTAACTCGACGAGTGCTGGTTTCTGCCGTTCCTTTGCTGCCTCTCTGCCGCCGTTTTCCGTTGTCCGTGAATTCCGGGTGCGGTATCGTTGCCGACATCTTCGAGAGGAGTTGTTTTGTTTCCGAAAGTTCTGGTGATCGGATCGGGGGGCCGTGAACACGCGCTGGTGAAACAGCTGGCCCTCTCACCCCAGGCGCCGATCCTGTACGCGCTGCCGGGCAATCCAGGCACGGCCGCGTGCGCCACCAACCTGTCCGTTTCCGTCACCGACATCACCGCCGTCGTGGCCTGTTGTCTGGACCACCAGATCGACCTCGTGGTCATCGGTCCGGAGGATCCCCTCATTGCGGGAATGGCCGATGGCTTGCGCGAGGCGGGGATTGCGGTGTTCGGCCCCGACGCCAGCGGCGCTCGGCTGGAGGGGGACAAGGAATTCGCCAAGGAAGTGATGGCGGCGGCCGGCGTGCCGACGGCGGCCTATCGCGCCTTCAGTGATCGATCCGCGGCAGTGGATTCGCTGGCTGGGACCGTGTTTCCGGTGGTGGTCAAGGCGTGTGGCGCCGCCCAGGGCAAGGGGGTCGCGGTCTGTGCCGATCGTCAGGAAGCAGTGGCGTTCATCGATGACTGCTTGCTGGACCAGCGGTTCGGCGCTGCCGGGGGGCGGATCATCATCGAAACCTGTCTCACCGGTCCCGAGCTGTCCGTCCTGGCGATCACCGACGGCAAGACCGCAGCATTGCTGGCGCCGTCGCGGGATCACAAACGTATCGGCGAGGGCGACGTGGGGCCCAACACCGGTGGCATGGGCGCTTTCGCGCCGGTGCTACTGGACGCGGAGCTGGCCGGTCGGATCGAGGGTGAGATCGTGCAACCGATCCTGGCCGAACTCGCCAAGCGTGAGATGGACTATCGTGGTGTGTTGTATGCCGGTCTCATGCTGACCCCGAGCGGCCCCCAGGTACTCGAATTCAACTGTCGGTTCGGCGACCCCGAGACCCAGGTGGTGTTGCCGTTGCTGAACTGTGATTTCCTGGCGCTTCTCCAGGCCGCCGCCGCTGGCAGTCTGGCCGAGTTCTTGGCCGAGGTGACGCCGGCGCCGGAACCAGCGCCGACGGTCTGGCCTGGAAGTGGACTCACTGACTGGGAGCGACACTGCATCGTGGTGGTGGGCGCCGCTGACGGGTATCCCGGTGGGTATGCCAAGGGAGTACCCCTAATACTACCGGCGGACGAACCGGAACGAGCCTGGACCATCCAGGCCGGAACCGCCCTGCATGACGGGACGCTGGTCACCAACGGCGGTCGGGTTCTGGGCGCCGTGGGCGCGGCTGCGACCTTGCCGGCTGCCCGGGAGGCCGCTTACGACCTGCTGGAACGAATCAAATGCACAGGGCTGGTGTACCGGCGGGATATCGCCGCCACGAAACGAACTACGGAAGGATCGGATTGATGGCAGCGAAAAAAACAACCAGGAAAGCGGCAAGCAAGACCTGTGACGTGCTGGTCCTGCTGGGCAGCGCTTCCGATTTACCGGTGGTCGAAAAAATGCCGCCACTTTTGGAGCGGTTCGGCCTCAGCCATCAAGTAGAGATCGCTTCGGCGCACCGACAGCCGGAACGATTACGACGATTGGTGGCCAAGCACGAACGAGGCGGCACGTCGATTTTCATCGCGGTGGCTGGCATGGCGGCCCATCTCCCGGGAGTAGTGGCCTCGTTGACCTCGCGACCGGTCATCGGTGTTCCGGTGGCTTCGGGACCGCTGGGCGGAGTCGATGCATTGCTTTCCATGGTGCAGATGCCGCCCGGTGTACCGGTGGCCACCGTGGCAGTGGGCAGTGCCGGAGCGCGTAATGCCGCCGTTCTGGCCGCCCGGATTCTGGCCTTGAGCAGCAGGACAGTGGCCGAACGGCTCGACGAATACCGCCGGGAGCTGGCCCGGGGTGGAAAGTAGGTGCCCGGTGCGGATGCTGACGACCCCGGACGCTGCCATCCAGATGCTGGTGGAGGCGGGGATCGTGCTCTTGCCCACCGATACCGTACCGGGGTTGCACTGCCGTGCCGACTCATCTCAAGCCATAACTCGACTCGGTATAATCAAGGGGCGAGACGCCACCAAACCGTATGTGCTGCTGTGCGAGTCCATAAACCAGGTGTTGGATCTGGCCGACAATCCAGATGATTCGGTAATTGATTATATGGAAAAGTGTTGGCCGGGCCCGTTGACTGCAATTGTTATGGCGGGGACGGCCGCTTCGGCCTTGCCCCAGGCGAAAAACGGCAGCCTGGCGCTCAGGGTGCCGGCTCCGGTATGGCTCCGGGGACTCGTGGCCGCGGTGGGTTGTCCTCTCATCTCCACCAGCGCCAACGAGGCCGGCAACAAACCCTGTCGCCAGCTTGCTGAGGCGCGTGACCTGTTCGCGGACCGGTTGGATGGCGCCGTCAGCGATACGGTTTTTCCGTCGGCGGAGCAGACGGGCCAGCCATCCAGTTTGCTGGATCTGACCGGCTGGCCGCCTCGCCTCTTGCGGCCAGGCGGTGAACCACCGCCTCCCTGGTCGTGAGTGGACACCGTCCGGGTCGACCGGAGGTATCGAGAGCCGGCTAGATTGCTTAATTCTCAAGAAGTTAGGGCCTTGCCGGCCTTGACGCCGATACGTGGAGTTCCTACCTTGCGGAGACCATGACGGACAGCAAGACAGACAATTCGTTGACCGTGCTTTTCCTCTGTACGGGCAATACCTGCCGCAGCCCCCTGGCTGCGGCGCTGGCGCAACGGAAGTTCGGCGCTGGTGGGTTCCAGGCCGTATCGGCCGGAATACGCGCCGTTCCGGGACAATCCGCATCATCCGGGTCCGTGCTGTTGGCGCAGGAGTACGGGGTTTCGCTCACCGAACACGTTTCCCGGATGCTGACCCCGGAGCTGACGAGGCAGGTCCACTGGATCATCGGCATGACCCGATCCCACGTGGCCCAGCTCAAACGGCTACTGACCGACAATCCGGTCAAGATCGGTCTGCTGGCTCTGCCGGGAGTGGATCTGGCCCGGGCGGATCGCACACCGGACGTGGAAGAAGTTTTGGATCCGTTCGGCGGAGACGCCGACACGTATCAGCGTATGGCCTCGCAGCTGGATCATTTCCTGGACGGTTGGCGCGACACCTTCACGACGACCTCGGCGCCGGAAGAGGAGAGATGATGAAGATTGCCATCGGATCGGATCATCGTGGCTTCGAGCACAAGGCGTGGTTGATCGAAGAGATGCAGGCACTCGGGCACAGCGTGGTCGATTTCGGCTGTGACGGTCCCGAATCGGCTGACTATCCCGATCACGCCATCGCCGTGGGGGAAGCCGTGGCGAGTGGCCGGTGCGACCGTGGTGTCCTGATCTGCGGATCGGGCATCGGAGTGAGTATCGCCGCCAACAAGGTGGCCGGGATTCGCGCGTCGTTCTGTGTCGATGCCGAAGCAGCGCAGATGACTCGCCAGCACAACGACAGCAATGTCATCTGCCTGAGCGGTGACCGGACGGGAGTGACCGAGGCCGGAGCACTGGTGACGATCTGGTTGACGACCGAGTTCGAGGGCGGTCGGCACGGACGACGGGTCCAGAAGATCCTGGATTACGAGGAGAAACACGCTTGAATTCACTCCGGCGGCTAACGGAACCAGCCTCCGGACTGGAAAGGGTCAACCCATGAATGAAGAACTGTACCGGGTCGATGCGGAAATCGCCGACGTCCTGACCAACGAACTGGATCGCCAGCGGGGCACACTGGAGATGATCGCCAGCGAGAACTTCACCAGTCGCGCCGTCCTGGAGGCTATGGGCAGCGTGTTGACCAACAAGTACGCCGAGGGGTATCCCAATAAACGGTACTACGGCGGCTGTGAACATGTGGACACCGGGGAGATCCTGGCGAAGAAACGTGCTTGCGAACTGTTCGGGGCCGATCGCGCCAACGTCCAGCCACATTCCGGCTCCACCGCCAACATGTCGGCCTATCTCGCTTTCATGCAGCCAGGGGACAAGATTCTCGGGCTCTCTCTTTCCCACGGTGGACATCTGACCCACGGCCACCCGGTGAACTTCTCGGGGCTTTTGTTCCAGGCCAGCCATTACGAGGTGGACCGCGAAACGGAGACCATCGATTACGACCGGCTCCGGGAACAGGCCCTCGCCGAGCGCCCCCAGGTGATCGTGGGCGGCGCCAGCGCCTATCCTCGCTTCTGGGACTACGAGCGGCTGCGCTCCATCGCCGACGAATGCGAAGCCATCCTGATCTTCGACATGGCGCATATCGCCGGCCTGGTGGCTGGCGGGGTCCATCCCAGCCCGGTCCCGTACAGCGACGCCGTGACTTCCACCACCCACAAGACCTTACGTGGACCACGCGGCGGCTTGATCCTCTGCAAGAAGGAACACTTCAAAGCCATTCAAAAGATGAACTTTCCGGGGATTCAGGGCGGTCCGTTCATGCACCTCATTGCCGCCAAGGCGGTCTGCTTTCACGAGGCGTCACAGGACTCCTTCAAGGTGTACGCCCGACAGGTGGTGGACAATGCCCAGGTCCTGGCCAGCAAGCTGCTCGAACACGGATTCCACCTGGTGAGCGGCGGGACTGACAATCACCTGTTGCTGATCAACGTGGCCAGCAAGGGACTCACCGGTAAGGACATGGAGGAACTCCTGGACCGGGTCGGCATCACCGTCAACAAGAACACGGTGCCGTTTGATCAGGAGAGTCCGTTTGTCACCAGCGGTGTGAGGATCGGCACACCGGCCCTTACGACCCGCGGCATGGGACCGGACGAGATGCGGATCATCGGCGACATCATCGCCGCGGCGGTCGAAGTGCGCGAGAACGAAGCGGCCCTGGCGGAACTTCGCGGCCAGAGCGGGGAACTCTGCCGGTCGTTCCCACTCTATCCAGAACTATAACGGTTGGCGTCCCGATCAGGCTCGGGTCGCCTGTGTTGACGGAGACGAGATGCGGTGCCCCTCTTGTGGCCAGGAAGATGACAAGGTCATCGATTCACGTTCGGTCCGTGACGGCAGGGCGGTCCGCCGCCGGCGCGAGTGTCTGGGCTGTGGCGAACGGTTCACCACCTATGAAGCCTTCGAAACCAAACCGGTACTGGTTTTCAAACGTGATGGCCGGCGGGTGGCGTACGATCGCGACAAAGTGCTGGCGGGTATCGCCAAGGCGTGCGAGAAACGCCCCGTGGCCTTGGAGGAGATCGAAAACATCGTCGAGGCCATCGAGTTGAAGCTGGCGGGGATACCGACCCCGGAAGCCTCCACCCAAACCATCGGCAAGCTGATCCTGCAATCCCTGCGTGAAGTGGACGAGGTGGCGTATATCCGTTTCGCCTCCGTGTATCACTCTTTTCAGAACGTGGACGAATTTCTGGACGAGCTGCGCGGTCTGCAGATCGATAAGGAAAAACAACCATGAGGCGCGAAGATCAGGATCGGCAGCTCGGTCCCTCCGAGACTCCGGGCGACAACCAGCCCGCGCCGGTGGTTGACGGGTCCATGTCCTGGATCGATCACCTGGAGGAACTGCGCTCGACGTTGATCGGGTCCGTGGCGGCGGCGTTTCTGGGCACCATCGGCTGCTGGTTCGTCTCCCGACCATTGCTGGACATGCTGGTGGCGCCCATCCTCGAGGCGGCCGAAGGGGTGTATTTCCACACGCCCATCGAAGCGTTCATGACCCGACTGAAGCTCGCCGCCATCTGTGGTCTCTTCCTGGTGCTCCCGTACATCTTCTTCCGTCTCTACGGTTTCATCCTGCCGGGACTCTATGCCAAGGAACGCAAGGTCATCACGCCGCTGCTGGTCAGTTCGACAGCGCTGTTCTACCTCGGGGTGGGGTTCGCCTACCTGGTGGTGATCCCGCAGGTCGTCACCTTCATGCTCTCCTTCGGCACCGAGATCATGCAGCCACTCATCGGCATCGGGCCGTACTTCGCCTTTGTCGCCCGGCTCTGCCTCGCCTTCGGTATCATGTTCGAGCTGCCGCTGGTCGTGCTCTTCCTGAGTTCCATCGGGCTGGTGAATCCGCGGATGCTGCTCCGGACCTGGCGATACGCCTTGATCATCATCGTTGTGTTCGCCGCCGTGCTCACGCCGCCGGATGTCTTTTCGCAGCTCATGATGGCCGGACCGGTGATGCTCCTGTACATTGGCTCCGTGTTGATAGCCATGGTCGTCACCAGGCGGAAGGAGCGGTCAAGTCAGCAGGACGAGGACGAGGACGAAGCCGAGGACGACCCGGATGTAACAGCCACCGCTGAGGCCAGCGAGCCGCCAGATGACCGGAATGAAAACCGGACTCCTGAAACGCGAGATGATGATTGACAGGAGCCCGGAGGCGAAATACTTGTCAGGGGACGTCTCGTGAGACTTCAACTGGAGATGGATGCCCATGTCGCTGCGTGATAGTGAACGGTTCAAGCTGATCACCCTGCAGCACAAGATCGGTTCGGCCCTGCGGATATTCGAGCAGGAATTCGCCGCCGTGACCGATGCGAGAACCGACCTGACCCGGGAGATCTGCGCCCACATTCGCAAGGGCAAGAGCAAGCGGTTCCGGCCCACCTTGCTCCTGTTGAGCGCCAAGAGCGACGAAGGGATCGATCCCCGCGCCATCACCGCCGCGGCCTGTGTGGAGCTGTTCCACACCGCCACCCTCATCCACGACGATTTCATCGATGCCTCCCTGACCCGACGCGGCCTGCCGACGATCAACGAGACCTGGGGCGGGCCGGCGGCGCTGATCATGGGCGACTACCTGTACAGCAAGGCATTGAATATCCTGTGCGAGCACAACCTGGATCAGGCAGTGAAACTGCTGGCCCAATCCACGGTGCTCATGAGCGAAGCGGAGATGCTGCAGCTCGAGCTGAAATACAATCTCTTCATCACCGAGGAGCAGTACCTCCGGATCATCCATCAGAAGACCGCCACCCTCATCGAGATCTCGTGCCAGATCGGGGCCTCCTTCAATCCAATGGTCAACGGCCAGGAGGAGAATTTCGCCTCTTTTGGCCGCAAGATCGGGCTTGTCTTCCAGATCACGGACGATATCTTCGACTACCTCGGCGACGAGCGTCGGCTCGGTAAACCGACTGGACAGGACTGGGAGGAGGGGCGGATCACTCTCCCGTTGATCGCCGCGCTCCGGCAGGCGCCCGCCGCGGATCAGGAACCGTTGGCCGCCCTGGCCGTGTCTCGCCAGAGCCAGGAACGAGCCGAGTGCTGGCCCGGGGTGAAACAATTCGTCATGGACCATGGTGGCGTGGACTACGCTTTCGCCAAGGCGCGCCAGTACGGCGAGGAAGCCAAGGAAGCACTGGTGCCGGTGGCGCCCGGTACCCAGAAAGACCTGCTGGCCGAGGCTGTCGAGTACGTCATCAACCGTCTCAACTAACCGCCGTAATCGGTCGTTTGGATGTCATGGAATCTCCCTGGGACGAGCTGGAAACAGCATCTGCTTTTTTGCTGGCCGAGTCGGCCGCCCACTGGATCTTCACCAAGAGGGGCGAGGACGTCCTGCTGCTCGACCTGCGTGGACGTTCGGATGTCTGCGATTTCTTCATCATCTGTAGCGGGAATTCCGATGTCCAGGTCAAGGCCATCAGCTCCGCGGTCCGGGACGGTCTGTTCGAGCAGGGCCAGAAGCCGCTCAGCGTGGAGGGCCAGATCGAGGCCCGCTGGGTATTGCTGGATTACGTGGATGTCATCATCCATGTCTTCCAGCCGGAGGTGCGGCAGTACTACCTCCTGGAGCGTCTCTGGGGCGACGCGCCGCAACTCGCCTTGCCAGAGGATCACTTTGCCACCGCCGAATTCCGGGATCGCCACCCGGAGCTGTCAGGAGCCGGCACGAACGTGGATTCGACCCCCAACCGAGAACCGGATTCGTCATGATCGAAAGCATCGTCAGAAACGGACTCGTCGCTGCCCTGGAACGGCTCGGGCTCTTCGAGGGTGACGTCGTCATCAATCTGGAAAAGCCGCGTGAGCGTTCCCACGGCGATCTCAGCTCGAATCTCGCCATGATGCTGGCCAAGCGATTGCGGCGGAAGCCGCGGGAACTGGCGGGGGAGCTGGCGGCTGGACTCACCCTCGACAGGGACATCGTGGAGTCGGTAGAGATCGCCGGCGCCGGTTTCATCAATTTCCGTCTGGCGCGGCCGTATCAGTTGAGAATCCTGCTCGACATCTGGCATGGCGAAGGGGCCATGGCCGAGATCCGGAGCGGGGCCGGTAAACGCATTAACGTGGAGTACATCAGCTCCAATCCCACCGGGCCGTTGAACGTGGTCTCCGCCCGGGCCGGCGCCTTCGGGTCCACCCTGGTGCGACTCCTGGATGCCATCGGGTACGACGCCCACGGCGAGTATTACGTCAACGACGCCGGCGGGCAGATCAAGCTGCTCGGGGAGAGCTTGCGCGCCCACTACCTGCAGCTGCGGGGTGAAGACGAGCCGTTGCCGGAGGGGGGCTACCTCGGGCGCTATCTCGAGATCATGGCTGGCGAATTGCTGGAACAGGACAGCCGCGCCATTCAGGCCGCCGCCACCGCCTTCGACGACGAGAGTTTTCAGCGGATCACGGCCCCGGAAGGTAATGCCGAGGACTGGCGGCAGCTGCCGCGGGACGAGTCGGTGCATTGCTTCGCCAAGTACGCCCTCATGAAGATCCTGAGCTGGCAGCGGGAGACCTGCCGTCGGTTCGGCCTCCGGTTCGACACCTGGTACTTCGAATCGGAACTGCACGAGACCAAACGGATCGAACGGGCTCTGGATCAGCTGCGCAAGCGAGACGCGGTGTACGAGCTGGACGGCGCCGTCTGGTTCAAGTCCACGGATCACGGCGACGAGAAGGACCGGGTCCTGGTCCGGTCCGACGGCGAGCCGACCTACTTCCTGGCCGACATCGCCTACCACTATCACAAGTTCCAGCGCGGCTTCGAGCACGCCATCGATTTTCTCGGGCCCGATCATCACGGGTACATCGTCCGGATGCAGGGCGCCATGGAAGCCATCGGGGCGCCCAAGGACTGGCTCGAGATCCAGATCCTGCAGCAGGTCAATTTCTTCGAGCAGGGCCGCCCGGTGGACATGTCCAAGCGGAAGGGCCGGTTCGTGACCATGGATGCCCTCTGCGACGAGGTCGGCGCCGACGTGGCCAAGTACATCTTCTTGACCCGCAAGCCCAACTCCCATCTGGATTTCGACCTCGATCTGGCCCGGACCCAGTCCCGCGAAAATCCGGTCTATTATGTGAAGTACGCCCACGCACGGATCTGCACCGTGTTGAACCACGCGGTCGACGCTGGCATTGATCCCGGTGAGCCGGATCCGGAGGTGCTGGCGACTCTGGAACAACCGGCCGAGTGGGACCTGATCCGGGAGCTGATCTGGCTGCCGCAGGTTGTGGTCTCGTCAGCACAAACGCGGGAGCCCCATCACCTCACCGGTTTCGTCTCAGAAGTCGCGAAGCGGTTTCACAAGTTTTATGACAACGATCAGTGCAAGATCATCAGCGACGACGAGTCGACCACCCGGGCGCGGTTGCAGCTCTGTCTGGCCACGCGGCGCGTACTGGCGTACGTGATGGAGCTGATCGGGGTTGACGCTCCCGAACGGATGATCGAAAAGGAGTGACATGTCGATACTCGTGGTGGGATCAGTGGCGTACGACACCATCGAGACCCCGCGCGAGAAGCGCGAGCGGATCCTGGGCGGCAGCGCGAGTTTCTTTTCCCTGGCGGCCACCCGGTTCGCCCCGGTGCGAGCCGTCGGTGTGGTGGGCGACGATTTCCGTCAATCGGATCTGGACCTGCTGGCCGCAGCGGGCATCGACATCAGCGGCATCCAGCGCGTCGCCGGTGCCACGTTCTTCTGGGCCGGACGCTACCATGACGACCTCATCGAGCGAGACACCCTGACCACGGAACTGGGGGTCTTCGCCGACTTCCGCCCGGAGATTCCGGAAACCTGGCGGGACAGTCCGTATCTCTTTCTGGCCAACATCCAGCCCGATCTCCAGGGGCACGTGCTCGACGCCATGTCGGCACCGAAACTGGTGGTGCTCGACACCATGAATCTCTGGATCGAAACCACCCGGGACGCCTTGCTGCAGGTACTGGGGCGGGTGCACGTCCTGATGGTCAACGACAGCGAGGCGCGGATGCTCAGTGGCGAATACAGCCTCGCCCGGGCCGCCGCGGTCCTGCAGCAACTGGGACCCACCTGGGTCGTGATCAAGAAGGGGGAGCACGGTGCGCTGCTCTTCGGGCGGGATTCAGTACTGGCCGTACCCGGTATCTTGTTGCCCGAGGTGGTGGATCCCACCGGGGCGGGGGATACTTTCGCCGGCGGATTCGTCGGCAGTCTGGCGGCGGCGGGAGCCGACAGCTCCTCCGCCGATCCCGTTTTCCGGCAGGCTATGCTGGATGGCACCGTGACCGCCAGTTTCTGTCCGGAGTGCTTCAGCGTCGACGGACTGCGTTTGCTCGACGAGTCGGAATACCAGAATCGCCTGGCTAACCTGCGGGCGATGATGATACCTTGATACCCCACCGGAGACTTGTGTCGAGGGAGCGAATTTACAGGCGTTGTCAGATCCAATCTGATTTGCTATGATCGCTTTTGCTTAATCATATGCGAGTTTCCGAATTCGACAGCTGATTTTAGGAAGGAGCTGCTGCTTGGAATGGGAACCGAATGAGCGAGACGCCTGGGTTGCCGACGCCGAGCGCTGGATCATACAGATACCTGGTGTCCGCCAGTGCAAGATCGATCTGGACAACGCGGGCGAGGTGACCGGGGTCCATGTGGTCACCGGGATGGAGCGCGAACCGCGACACATCGTCCGGGATGTCGAGGGATTGCTCAAGGCCAGGCTCGATTGCAACGTGTACTATAAAAAGATCGGCGTGGTTCAAGTCGTTGACAACGGCGTTGAATCAGGGCAAGATCCGTTGGCTTTCACACCCGGAGAATTGGCGGAATTGCCAGACGGTCTCGGGGTGGAATTGAACGATGCCGTGTTGCTGGAGGAAGTGGCGCCGCCACGTATCCAGTGCAACGGGGTCGGGGTGTTGACAACGGACACCACCATTCGCGCCGAGGTCAATCTCCAGGTGGGACTGGTGGAGGCGCGGGGTATCGCCGAAGGGCCCAATCATGTGGGCGGCGATCTCGGTCTCATCGCCAAGGCGGCTGTCACGGCCCTGGGCGAATTGCTGGCCGAGCCCGTCCTGCTGCATCTCTCCGAGGTCCGTCTGGAGCAGGCTGCCGGCGAGTCCATCGTGCTGGCCGCCGTGGAGTTGGTGGAGGGCAGACGTTCCGAGCGGTTGTTCGGGACCTGTCCGGCGGCACACAACCGCCAGCAAGCAGTGGCGTATGCCATACTGGACGCCCTCAACCGGCGTCTGGCGTTGATGGAATTCAAAACGGGGGAGGACACCGACTGATCCCGTTCTGGTTCGATACGGAACCGGCACATGCTCAAATTACCGAGCGGAGCTGAACAACTGAGCGGAGCGGCCTCTACTGTCTTTTGTCGGGCAGTAAATACAGAGTTCGGTAAGGAGGTGCTGCTCTATGCTTGATTGGCTTTTAGGGCTTTTCAATAAGTTTGAGTGGTAATCCTTGAGCTTCCCTGCCGGTTCCGCTTATATTTTTCCCGCCTTGGCCGATATCTAAAGCAGTGGAAAGATTCGAGGTACGGTACTCCTGTCAGGGAGGAGACGGACCGTTGCCTCTGGTTCAGTACCGCCCGACTGTCGGGTAGGGTAGTGTCGCCAATCGAGCTGCCGCCGCCCAGGCTTCGCAGGAGGCGAAAGAGGATGATCCCGTGAGTTCAGGTTCCAGGCGTCAAAGCGGGTTGTTCTACCTGGTTTACGGCCTGTCACTCGTGGCCGGCGTTCTCATGTTGGGCTACCTGTTCTGGTACCATCTTCCCCGGGAAATCGGTCATCTCGAAACCGCCGAAGCGTTGCTGCATGGCAACTTCTGGTCCGTCATCCAGACGTCGGATATCGACTGGTTGGCGCTGGCCCTGTTTTTCCTGTTCCTGGTCTTCGCCGATACCAAGCTCACCGCCGGCGTGGTCGGTGGCGGCAAGGTGCACTCCTCCAAGTCCATCGTCCTGTCGTTGATCGCGCTGTTCGGCCCGGCCACTGCCGCCTGCATGGAGGCGCTCTCTTCCCTGGTGCGCGGATTCGTACTGCGCAACATGGAGCCGCGCAAGGCGCTGTTCAACGCATCCATGCTGGCGTTCTCCGCCGGGGCCGCCGGTCTCGTCTACCAGGCCTTGCCGTGGTCGGAGCAATTCAGCGGTCCCGGGTTCCTGTTCCCGCTCCTGGCGGCGTTGTTCGTCCACTCCGTGGTCAACACCTTGATGATCGCGATCATCATGAGCCTGGATGCCAAGGTGCCGATCCAGCAGGTCTACCGGCGGAACTTCAAGTCCACCGGTATGGAGCGTTACCTGGACGCGCCGTTCGCGGCCATCGTCATCCTGCTGTTTCTGCAGGCCGGCAGCTGGACCTTGTTGATCTACCTGTTCATGATCATGGTGATCAACCGGAGCTTCAAGCTGTACCAGCGCATGCGGGAAGCGCACATCAACTCCATCGCCGCTCTGACCACCGCCCTGGAGGCGGACGAGCCGTACACCCACGGTCACAGCTACCGGGTTTCCAAGTACGCCATCCAGGTGGGGCGCGCCATGGGGCTGCCGGATCGTGATCTCGAGGTGCTGGAGTACGGCGGGCTGCTGCACGACATCGGCAAGATCGCCATCTCCAACGACATCATCTGCAAGCCGGGTCGGCTGACCGACGATGAATTTTCCACGGTCAAGACCCACCCCACCATCGGCGCCGACATCGTGGAGCAGATCAGTTTTCTGCACGAGGCGTCCGATCTGGTGCGGCATCACCATGAACGCCCCGACGGCAAGGGCTACCCGCACGGCCTGCGTAGGGAGGAGATCAGCACCGGCTGCCACATCCTCAACGCCTGCGACGCCTTCGACGCCATGACCAGCGATCGACCGTACCGCCCCGCCTTCACCCTGGAGAAGGCCATCGAGGAGCTGGTTCGTTTCCGCGACACCCAGTTCGATCCCAGGGTGGTGGACACGGTCCTGAAGTTGTATCGTAAGGGCGAATTCAGGATCATCGACACTCTCGAGGGCTTGAATCTCGAGATCCGAGTCCGGTAATCTACCAGCGACCACCGCCGACGCTTTTCCGACGGAGGCTTTCTCCGCCACCGGGGAGTGAACATGAAGTATGCCGACAGTGGTGTAGATATCGATGCCGCCCAGCGGGCGCTGGCCGACGCCAAGCAGAGTGTTCGTTCCACCTGGGACGAGCGGGTGCTGAGTGACGTGGGCGTCTTCGGTGACCTGTTCCGCCCCGGTCCGGGTGAACCGCTGCTGGTGTCCAGCGTGGATGGCGTTGGCACCAAGGTGAAGGTCGCCTCTCTGGTGGGCCGTTTCGACAGCGTGGGCCAGGACATCGTCAACCACTGCGTGGACGACATCCTGGTGCAGGGGGCGGAGCCGCTCTTTTTCCTGGACTACTTCGCCACCGCCAAGCTCGAGGAGGACGTGCTGCCCGCCGTCATCGCGGGGCTGGCCGCCGCCTGCCGCGAGAACGGCTGCGCCCTGCTGGGCGGTGAGACGGCGGAGATGCCCGGTGTCTACGTACCCGGCGACTTCGACCTGGCGGGTTGTATCGTGGGGCGCGTGGCGGAAGAGCATCTCATCGACGGCTCGGCCATCGAGGCTGGTGACAAGCTGTGGGGACTGCCGAGCAGCGGCCTGCACACCAACGGCTACACCCTGGCGCGGACAGTGCTGCTGGAGAAAGCGGGGTTTGCGGTGGGCGATACGCTTGACGGAATGGACAGCAGCGTGGGCGACGCTCTGCTGGCGGTGCACCGCAGCTACCTGGCCGACATCCGCTCGCTCTGGGAGGCCTGCGGAAGGGATGTAGTACACGGGCTGGCCCATATCACCGGCGGCGGGTTCTACGACAACGTGCCCAGGATCGTACCCGCGGGGCTGGTGGCGCGCATCGAGACCGCGGCCTGGCCGGTGCCGCGCCTGTTCTCGCTCATCGGCGAGTTGGGGGAGGTGTCGCCGGAGGAGATGTACCGGGTGTTCAACATGGGCATCGGGATGGTGGTGTTCTTGCCGGCTGAGGTGGATCCGACGCAGGTGGCGGGATTGAGGGCCGTACCCATCGGTGAAGTGCTGGCCGGTGAGGGGGCGCGGGTGGAGGTGGTGTTGTAGGTTCGTGACCGGGGCGCCACTCCTGTTTTTCGTCGCTGGCTGAGCAGTCGCGCGTGGTGCTACCGGCGTTTCGTGTTCCCCCCTCGTGACATCCGGCTACTTCATTCTCCTGATTGTGATTGATCCGGATTATTACATCCTGGACGCATCAGGTGTCTCGTCAAAGGGGCAGAACGATTCACGCCGAGAGAGTGTACCCGTCAACAGGATACCCAGTTACACTTCCCACTCACAACTCCCCACTCTCCTGGGGACAACTCCCGCCAGCGGTCTACAAACTGCTCACCGCCACGGTATCCCGGAGTCCATCGCCCGGCGCTGCACTCCACGGTTTGCGTTGGCTGCCAGGGGAAGGGAGTCGTGGTGGCGGATTGGCGGGTCTGGGAGGAAGAGATACGGACTTTCCCGTTCGGCGGCGAGAGCGCGGTGATCTGGGTGGTCCGGTGCGATGACCGTGCCGCCAATGGCCCGTTGCGTCTGGTGTTCAGCTACTCCTGGCAACCACAGCGCTCGCCGCGGAACGGTTCATGGCCGACGCCGCCGACCGTGCCGCCGCTTGGACGTCTGTTGCGGACCATCACCAGTGGCGAGTCACAGCAGCTCGTCTGGCCCTCGCGACCGCCGGCGGCTCGGGTGACGTCGCCACCCCGCCTCACCGACAGTAGTGTTTCCGGGCACTCCCAGGATAAACCTCAGGACAGAACCCAGGACAGAACTCAGGACAGACCCGTGCCGCCGCACCACCTGAACTGCGGCATCCCCGAGTACCAGCTCTGGCTGGAACCGCTCCTGAACGAGCAGGGAAATCAAGACGATCAGGAGCGATCGGGCGCCCTCGCACTCTGGTACGACAATACTCCACCGTGGGGGGAGGCGGTGCGGCTCTGGGGCAACCGCTTCATCGCCCGTATCGGGCCCCTGCTTTCCGAGTTGCCCGCCTGGCCGGGCAGGCTGGGCGCTGGTTACCCGACTCACGGTGGTCTCGGCCCGGAACAACCCGGACAGCTCTGTCTGTTCGATCCCGCTAAGTTGCCGACGGCGGAGCCCCCGGCTCGCCCACGAAACAACGTCCCTGCTGGTATCCCGTTACCACGACCGGTCTTCGTGCCCGGTGTCCCTGGCGCGGTGGGGATATCACGCGAATTGCTGACCTGCTGCGCCGCCATCGAGAAGGTGGCGACCAGCGGCGTCAACGTGTTGCTGTACGGTGAAAGCGGCACTGGCAAGGAAATCATCGCCCACGCCATTCATCAGAGCAGCGGCCGGAGGTCCGGGCCGTTCGTGGGGCAAAACTGTGCTGCGCTGCCAGAATCGTTATTCGAGAGCGAGCTGTTCGGCCACCGCGCCGGCGCCTTCACCGGCGCCAGCGGCGACAAGAAGGGCCTGCTCGAGGCGGCCAGCGGCGGGACCTTTTTCCTGGACGAGATCGGTGACATGCCGCTGCCGTTGCAGATCAAGCTGCTGCGGGTGATGCAGGAACGACGAGTGCGCCGTATCGGTGAACTGGAGAGTCGGTCGGTGGATCTGCGATTCGTGGCGGCCACCCACAAGGACCTGGATCGGGAGATCACCACCGGTCGGTTCCGGCTCGATCTCTACTATCGGCTCAAGGTGATCCGGCTGGTGATTCCGCCGTTACGGCAACGACCCGAGGACATTGCCCATCTGCTGGCGTATTTCCTGCGCCGGCACGGGGGAGACCGGACCGGGCGACGTATCACCGAATCGGCGCTGGCGGCGCTGCAATCGTACCGCTGGCCGGGCAACGTCCGGGAACTGGAGAACGAGGTGAGCCGATTGCTGGCGCTGTATCCAGACGAACGACTCATCCGTCTGAAGCACCTCTCCTGCGAGGTCCAGGCCGCCGCAGGCTGGTCGGTGGATCCGGGCGACCTCGGTACCTTACGCAGTCTCGACGAGGCCAATCAGTTGCTCGAGCGGTATCTGATCCGCAAGGCCATCGCGGCGGCAGGGGGACGCAAGGCGGCGGCGGCCCGCAAGCTCGGGCTCTCACGACAAGGGTTGTACAAGAAGATCCAGCGATACGGCATGGGCGACCTGATCGGTCAGGGGGGAAAGTGAGCGGGGGTAGGCAAAATTAAACATCCAGGTTGGCCAGCAGCGAATGGAGTTGGTCCAGGGGTGGCGATCAGTCGTCCTTTTCTACCTTTGCCTGCCCGCCAGCCGCCGAGGACATCTGGAAACGTGCAAGGAGTTCCGCGATCCGCTCCCGGGCCTGGACCACCCGCACCCCGACGGGAAAATCCAGGATCTCCTCGGCGAGGAAGGTGACCGCCTCGCGCCGTCTGCCGGCCCAGACCACCAAGGAATAGAGACCAAGTGGTTTTCGCGGTGTACCGCCCACCCATTTCTGGCAGGTGATGTCCAGGTTGACGCCGGTTGCCTGTTCCTTGATGCACTGCTCGATCCCGGCGGCGCCGTTGACCATGTCGTCCTGAACCGTGTGGATCCGTTTCCGCTCCTGCTGGTTGTCGTTCACGCCATCCCTTATCGGTTGCTGTTCGTGGTTCGATCCGGGCCAGTCGTCTTTTGGGGGCAAGAATATTAATCGCCGGACCACCGAATTCGCGCCGACGAGTGGCACCGAAGCTGGATAGTCCAGGTAGTGAACGAGTTGCTGTTGATAACAATGAACATGCCCGGGTTTGGTTGCAGGTTATATGTCGATTGCCTCATTTTTCTGAGGCTGGTTGGTTTGGTTCGCCGGTTTCACCTGTCAGAAGGGCGAGAACCTCTCGACAGGCGCTTTTTCCGGCGTTATGGTGCTCTGCATGTCGAATCAGAAAACCATGACCGAACCGTTTGATCGTCCCTGGTGGATGGCGCCCCCGGCCGAGAGCTGGGCTATTCTGGCCGGGATCATGATGACCACCGCCATGCCGCCCTTCAACAGCACCGGCTGGCTCGCTCCGCTGGCCCTGGCCATCTTGTTCCACGCCTTGCTTGATGCTCCTCGGCCCGCCCGGGCAGCCTGGCTGTTCGGGTTGGCGCACCAGACCACGTTGCTGTACTGGATGTTCTTGCTGGTGCCGGCATCGTCCATTCCCTACCGCTGGCTGGTGCCGGTCCAGGCCTCGGCCACCATCCTGTACGTCTCCCTGTTCTACGTGGTATTCGGATGGGCCTTTCGCCTCTTACGGCAAGGACGGGGACGGACCGTCGCCCTGTTGCTCGTCCCGTTGCTCTGGATCGCCATGGAGGCCTGGCGGGGGATGGGTGAACTCGGCTTCCCGTGGTGCCTCTCCGGCGCCGCCTGGATCCGCACGCCACTGCTGCCACTGGCTGCCACCAGCGGCGAGATCGGGCTTGGCGCGGCGACGGCTTTCACCGGGGCAGCCCTGGTCGTGGCAGTGGACCGGTATCGGGGATGGCGTGAAAGAACCGTCGGCAACCACTCCTGGCGACTGGTCTTGATCGGCGCCACCGCGCTGCTCTGGATCGGGCTCGTGGCGGGTGCCTCCTGGCGTGCGGCGCCCAAACTGCCTGAATCGAGTCCTGCCGCCGCGCTGGACAGCGTGCCGCCACTGGTACCGCGGCAGACGCCGGTACGTATCGCCGCCGTCCAGGCGGATGTCTCCCTGGATTACAAGTGGCGCCAGGGAAGCATCGATTCCACCCGGATCCCTTACGGTCATCTGACACGAGCGGCCGCTCAGCGGGGCGCCGAATTCGTGGTCTGGGCCGAGACGGCGGTGCCGGCCTACCTGATGGTCAACCAACCGGGTTTGCTAGAATGGCTGAGTCAGCTGGTCATCGACGAAAAGATTTTTCTGTACACGGGATTCCCCGACGCCCGGATGGGACTGGCCGGGGTCCAGCTTCGCTACAACTCCTCCGGTCTTTTCGGCCCCCCGTACGGCTTTCGACTGGACGGGTACGACAAGCACCATCTGCTGCCCATCGGCGAGAGCATGCCGTTTGCGCGGTACGTGAAATTCCTGGCCGCCATCGACGTGGGCCAGGCGGAGTGGTGTCCCGGCAGCCGTCCGGGTCCGATCTCGGTGCCAGCCGACGAGGGCGTTTTCAGTTTCGCGGGGCTCATCTGTTTCGAGTCCATCTTCAGTGATCTGGCGCGGCAGGCGGTGCGGAACGGCGCCCAGTTCCTGGTCAACATCACCAACGACGGCTGGTTCGGGCAGTCGGCCGGTCCGCGCCAACACGCCGACCTGTCACGATTCCGGGCCGCCGAGTGCGGGGTGCCGGTGGTGCGGTGCGCCAACAACGGGATCAGCTTCATCACCGATGCCAAGGGACATATTCTGGATCGAGCAGATCTCGGCGTGCGTGCGGTGGTGCGCGCTGACGTGAAACCCGGTGGCGGCGGCACGCTGTTCATCCAGCGAGGCGCCTGGCCGCTCGGCATATTCCTCGGTCTGTGGCTGGTGACCAGCCTGTTGCTCGGGCGCAGGGAGAGGCCGGAATGAAATCATTCCGGGGCCCTTTCCCTTACTGCCCATTCTGTCGCACGGTCATGGGACCACAAGAAGAATACGGCCGAGAGCGGCCCACCTGTTCCGAATGCGGGTACATCCAGTACTTGAATCCGGCGCCGGCCGCAGCAGTGATCATCCGACGTGGGGAAAAGATCTGTCTGGTCCAGCGGAAGTATCCGCCGAGACAGGGCATGTGGACCTTGCCGGCCGGTTTCATGGAGTACGATGAGACCATCCAGCAGACAGCCATCCGCGAGGCCGCCGAGGAGACGAACCTCACGGTAGCCATCACCGAACTCTTCGCCGTTTACACCGGCCGGTTGCCGCCCGATCTGCCCGTCGTGCTCACGGTCTTTCGGGCCGAGGAACAAACCGGAGATCTACACGCCGGTGATGATGCGGCAGCGGCTGGATTCTTCGACCTGGACCATTTGCCGGGGGAGATCGCCTTCGGGTCACATCGCAAAGTTCTCGCGGCACTACGTGAGGAAGCAGCCGATCGGGAATAGGACAGTTCCGGTGGGAGGTCGGAAAACCATGCATCTCGAAGTAATCCCCGTGGCGGTCCTGCTCTCCGGCAGCGGCCGAACCCTGGAGAATTTCCTCCAGCGGATCGAGGCAGGCAGTCTCCCGATCCGGGTGGTGGCGGTGGTTTCCAGCAAACCAGGAGTGCGTGGACTCGCCATTGCCGAGGCTGCCGGTATCCCCAACCAGATCTTTCGCCGCAAGGACCACCCCGACAAGGACACCCACAACGCCGCCATCAATGCGTGGCTGATGCCGTTTCAACCACGCATGATTCTTCTGGCCGGCTACCTTTGCTACTACATCCGGCCTGACCAATTCGGCGGCCCCATCCTCAACATCCACCCAGCCCTGCTACCCAAATACGGCGGCAGAGGTTATTACGGCGACAAGGTTCACGCCGCGGTCCTCGCGGCAGGAGACCAGGAAAGCGGCTGCACCGTCCACCACGTTGACGACATCTACGACCACGGCAACATCATCGCCCAGCGTAAGGTCCCCGTCCTCCCCGGCGACGACGTCCACACCCTCGCCGACCGGGTCTTCGCCGCCGAGTGCGAACTCTACCCAGAAGTGATAACCAACCTGGCCCGCTCCCTCACTGACTGATCCCTCAAACGGGTAGAAGTGCCGCGAGCGACAACAATCACCCCTGCATACCCCCATCCACTCTCTTAGGCTCCGCGATGCGTTCGCGGATGGGGGAATGCAGGGGCGTTTGTTGTCGCTCTGGCTACCGTCTACTTCTGCGGGGATTCCGGTGAGGAAACCATTTCAGGCTGGGTATGCCCGGTAGTGAGAAAGTGGTGCATGGAAGTAGCGGCGACCCGCCCAGCGCCCATGGCGAGGATAACGGTAGCGCCACCGGTGACGATATCGCCACCAGCCCAGACGTTATCCAGACAGGTATGCATGGTGTTTTCTTCACGTACCAGAATGGTGCCACGCCGGGCGTCGCAGTCGAGTTCGGGGCAGTCGGCTGTGAGCAACGGGTTGGGCCCCTGACCGATGGCCACCACGACAGCATCCACGTCAAACACCTTGAACCTGCCCTCGATGGGGACCGGCCGGCGGCGACCGCTGGCGTCCGGTTCACCCAGTTCCATTTCTTGGCACTTGATGCCGACAACGGCGCCGTTTTCGCCCAGGATCTCGATGGGAGAGTGGAGGAGGTTGAAGTCGATGTACTCCTCTTCGGCGTGATGAATTTCCTCGCTCCGGGCCGGCATCTCCGCATGGGTGCGCCGGTAGATGAGGTGGACCTTTTCGGGCTGCAGACGCTTGGCCGTGCGAGCCGAGTCCATGGCCACGTTGCCGCCACCGATGACGGCGATCCGCTTCATGTTCTTGACCGGCGTGTCGGCCCCACCGGGAAACTTGTAGCCGCCCATCAAGTTGACCCGGGTCAGGAATTCGTTGGCGCTGTACACACCGTTGAGATTCTCGCCCGGGATGCCGAGGAACCACGGCAGACCGGCGCCGGTGCCGATGAACACGGCATCGAACCGCTCGCGGATGGAATTGAGCGATTCGGCTTTGCCCACCGGATAGTTCATGACGAACTCGACGCCGAGCTGCTTCAATCCGTCGATCTCCTCCACGAGGATCTTCTTGGGCAGCCTGAATTCCGGGATGCCGTAGAACAACACGCCGCCCGGCCGGTGCAACGCCTCGAATACGGTCACCGCGTGGCCGCGCTGAGCCAGATCGCTGGCGCAGGTCAAGCCGGCGGGACCGGAGCCGATGACGGCGACCTTCTTGCCGGTGGGCGGATCGCACCTTGGCAGCACGGTCACATCGTTTTCCATGGCCCAGTCGCCGATGAAGCGTTCGACCCGACCGATGGCGCCAGGCTCACGCCCCTTGTCCGGCTTGTTGAGCGTGCAGACCAGTTCGCACTGGTCCTCCTGCGGACAGACCCGGCCGCAGATGGCGGGCAAGAAGTTCTTCTCCTTGACCTTGCGCAGTGCGCCCTCGAAATCGCCGTCACCCACCAGTTGCATGAAGGCCGGGATGTCGATGCCCACCGGGCAGCCGGCGCTGCACGGCTCCTTCTTGCACTGGATGCAGCGCCTGGCCTCGCCCTGTGCCTCTTCCCCGGAATAGCCGAGCGGGACCTCGTTGAAGTTGTCCACGCGATCCTCGGGTTTCTGCTCGCGCATCTTGGTCTTGGTCTTGGACTTGTTGATGTTGCGCTTTGGCTTCTTGGCTGCGTCGGACATGCCGTTCTCCTGGGCGATCACTCGCCGGAATCGAGTTTGGCCGCGGCCGCATCGAGCTTGCACCGGTGTGAATGCTCGAACGACTTTTTCTCTTCTGGCTGATAAAAAGAGAGCCGATTGATCAGTTCGTCGAAGTCCACCAGGTGGCCGTCGAACTCGGGTCCCTCCACACAGGCGAAACGGGTCTTGCCGCCCACCGAGACTCGGCAGGCGCCACACATGCCGGTACCGTCGATCATGATCGGATTGAGCGACGCCTGGGTCGGGATACCGTAGGGACGGGTGGTCTCGCACACGAACTTCATCATGATCACCGGACCGATACAGATCACCTCGTCTATCTGTTCACCGCCGTCGATCAGCTCTTTCAAGGCGTGGGTAACCAGACCCTCGCGGCCGTGAGAGCCGTCGTCGGTGGTGACGATGGTCTGGTCGCATAGCGCGCTGATCTCGTCTTCGAGAATGAGCAACTCCTTGGTACGGGCGCCGATGATGGCGATGACCTTGTTGCCGGCTTCCTGCAAGGCCTGAACCTCGGGCCAGACCACGGCGTTTCCGATGCCGCCACCGACACAGACCACCGTCTTCCCGGTGGGGATCTCGGTGGGTTTGCCCAGGGGTCCGGCCAGATCCGTGATCTCGTCGCCCACGGCCAGCTTGGCCAGGTCGGCAGTGGTCTTGCCCACTTCCTGGACCACCAGGGTGATGGTGCCGGTCTCGACATTCCGATTGGCGATGGTCAACGGGATCCGCTCACCCCACTCACTGACGCGCAGGATGATGAACTGCCCGGCCAGTCCCCGCTCGGCGATATGCGGCGCCTCGATCTCGTAGAGCACGGTCTGCGGCGCCAGTTCCTTTTTCACGACGATCTTGTTGCCCACGACGGTGGCTCCTTGTGCTAAGGCGCTGGCTTGGACGTGGGAATGGGGGGAGTGATCCCACGTGTTGTTACTCGGCGCAAAGGTAAAAAACAAGGCGGGTAAAAACAAAAAAATTAAAGGGCCAAACGCCTGCCGGATCGATCGGGACGTCCGGGGGGGACGGCCGTCGTCCGATCTACAGCGCCGCAGCGCCGCCGGTCTCAGGGTTGGCCCTTTTCGAGGCAAAATGCAATGTCTGCTCGGTCTTGAAGGTAAAGTCAGCAATATGTATGCCTTGGCCGATCAATCTCGGGATTCCGCTGCGAGAAAGCATTCGTCGGTCTCCAACGGGGCGAGATCGTTCGTGGAGCTGTGAGGAACCGTTCGTTGTCGCCAGTGACCGTCTTGACCAACTCGAGATTCCCCCCTATGGTGTTGGCGAATTGCAAGCTTGTCGGACAGCAACCATCAACCGTGATCTGGGGCTGAAATGGAGAAATTGATCCACGGGATTTTGCAGACCATCGGCGAGGATCCCGCACGGGAAGGTCTGATCAAGACCCCCGAGCGGGTAGCTCGAGCTTACGAGTTCCTCACTTCCGGGTACCGGGTCGATGTGGATACTCTCGTGCAGGGCGCCCTGTTCCAGGCCGAGGGCAGGGAGATGGTGCTCGTCAACGATATCGACTTCTACAGCCTGTGTGAACATCACATGTTGCCGTTCTTCGGCAAGGCGCATGTGGCCTACATCCCCAATGATAAGATCGTCGGACTCTCCAAGATCGCCCGGGTGGTGGAAGCGTTCGCCCGGCGGTTGCAGGTCCAGGAGCGGATGACGGTTCAGATCGCCGACTGCCTGCAACGGAATCTCGATGCGGCCGGTGTGGCGGTGGTGCTCCACGCTCAGCATCTCTGCATGATGATGCGGGGGATCCAGAAGCAGAACAGCTTCGCGGTTACCAGCGAGATGGTGGGAGTGTTTCGGGAGAATGCCAAGACTCGGGGGGAGTTTTTGACCCTCATTCAAGAGAAGGCCTGGAACTGAGAGTACTTGGGCCGTGCGCCTGTGGTGACACACCTGTCCACTCACTTAGGCTCCGCGATGCGTTCGCGGACAGGTGTGTCACCACAGGCGCACTGCGTTGTACCCTGATCGGCGGCTTGGGGATTTCCTGACCACCAACGTGGTGCTCTGATCGGCGGCCGCAGGATTGCTACCCGCCCTGGGCTCCTAACCACCGTTCGGTTTCTATGGCGGACATGCAGCCGGTGCCGGCGGCGGTTATGGCCTGGCGGTAGACGTGGTCCTGGACGTCGCCGCAGGCGAAGACCCCTTCGATGTTGGTGGCGCTGCTGTCGGGTTTGGTGATGAGGTAGCCGTTTTCATCCATGTCGAGCTGTCCGGCCAGGAACCCCGTGTTGGGGGTGTGGCCGATGGCGATGAAACAGCCGGTCACCGGAAGGTCGTGTTCGCTGCCGTCCTGAGTGTCGGTGAGGACGAGATTGTTCAAGAGCCCGTTCTCGTCACCTTCGTACTGCTTGATGACCTTGTTCCAGGCGATAGCGATCTTCGGATTTTCGAGAGCACGCTGCTGCATGATCCGTGATCCACGGAGTTCATCCCGACGGTGAATGATGGTGACCTTGGTGGCGAAGTTGGTGAGGTAGGTCGCCTCCTCGAGGGCCGTGTCGCCTCCGCCCACCACGGCGATTTCCTGGTCGCGGTAGAAGAATCCGTCACAAGTGGCGCAGGCCGAGAGCCCCTTGCCGTGAAACGACTCCTCGTCGGGAAGGTTCAGCCAGCGCGCGGTGGAGCCGGTGGCGATGATCACGGCCTCGGCCTGGAGGACCTCGGAATCCGTGGTCACCATGAAGGGGCGTTGGGACAGGTCGACCTGTTGCACCGACTGGGGGAGGATCCTGGTACCGAACCGTTCCGCCTGAGCACGCATCCGGTCCATCAGCTCCGGTCCCTGAATACCTTCGGGAAAACCGGGATAGTTCTCGACTTCGGTGGTGATGGTGAGTTGGCCGCCTGGCTGGCTGCCCTCGCACAGCACGTTGGATATATTGGCCCGGCCGAGATAGATGGCCGCCGTATAGCCTGCCGGCCCGGATCCGATGATGATCACTTTCTCGTTGCTGTTGTTGTTCATGGTACCTCCTCTAAATTCAATGGGTTACACCCTGAACGTTCATGTGGAACAACAGGTCTATGGATAACGCGAGAGGCGATCGGTGTCAACCTTCGGATGCCGGGGTGGATCCGAATCGTGGTTTGGCTGGCTGTTCTCCTTGACTGACGGACGTATCGGTGTTATTTATAGCCGCTTGTGAATGTGTTCATGGCGAGGCGAGTAAGCCTGGGGCCACTTCGAGGCGATTTGAGCGTGAGTTGGCCGATCGCGTAGGGTCCTCAGGGATACTGCCGTTTTATGTGTACGGAGTAGAGCGATGTACGCAGTTGTCAAGATCAAGAATCAGCAGTTCAAGGTCGAGCCCAAAGCGCGGATCTCGGTGCCGTTACTCGACAACGAAGTCGGGGCCACCGTGACCTTCGACGAGGTACTCATCGTCGGTGACGGCGAAGAAGTGACCGTGGGCGCTCCGACCATCGATGGTTGTTCGGTTTCGGCCGAGGTCGTTCGGCACGGACTGGAACGTAAGGTGGTCGTCTTCAAGAAGAAGCGTCGGAAGAATTATCGGCGCAAGAAGGGGCATCGCCAGCATTTCACCGAGATCTTGATCAAGGAGATCGTCAGCAATTGAGCCCGGGTTCGCCCGCGGGCGATGTGTGAGGAGATACGGTCATGGCGCATAAAAAAGCTGGTGGTAGTTCACGCAACGGCAGGGACAGCAAAGGCCAGCGTCTCGGCGTGAAGCGGTTCGGTGGCGAGGCGGTGACTGCGGGCACCATCATCGTGCGGCAGCGGGGAACTCGGATCCATCCCGGACGCAATGTCGGTCGCGGCAATGACGACACGCTCTTCGCGAAGACCGACGGCAAGGTGACCTTCGAGGATTTCGGAAAGAAACGGAAGCGGGTCTGTGTATTGCCTGCTTGAACGAAGCGAAATGATTTTTGGGTGAACCCATCCCTGCTCGGGGATGGGTTTCTCTTTTATCCAGGAATGGCTCATTGAACTGATTGGCGAGGGAGCGGACGGTCATGGATACGGTGCTGGCGGTGATTCCGGCTCGTTACGATTCCAGCCGTTTTCCCGGCAAGGCGCTGGCCGATCTCGGCGGGGCGCCGCTGGTGGTCCGGGTGGCCGAAATGGCGAGCCGGATGCGAGAGGTGGATCGGATTATCGTCGCCACGGACGACAAGCGGATCCAGCAAGCGGTGGTGGCGGCGGGATTCGACTGCGAGAAAACCGGCAATCACCCCACCGGGACCGACCGGGTTGGCGAAGTGGTGGCCCGGCATCCGGCCGACATCGTCATCAACTTGCAGGGTGACGAGCCGTTGCTCGATCCGGCGGACGTTGATCGACTCGTGGTGGCCATGCGCCAAAATCCCGAGGTCGATCTGGGGACCCTGGCCCATCCGTTCGACAGCCGGGATGAGTGGCTCGATCCCAATAACGTCAAGGTCCTGGTGGACCGGTCCGATCGCGCCCTGTACTTTTCGAGAGCGGCCATACCGGGCGCCTTCCCCGGTGCACCAGTGGGTTCGGACAGAGACTCTGGACAGGCTGGTGAACGGCTGGCTTTGCGCCACGTCGGGGTCTACACCTTTCGGGCTGAGACCTTGAGTCGGATGCTTATCCTGCCGCGATCGCCCCTGGAAAAAGCGGAGGGACTCGAGCAGTTACGCGCCCTGGAAAACGGACTGAAGATCAAGGTGGTGCGAATAGCGAACCGCCCCATCGGGGTGGACACCGAGGCCGACCTCGAGTCGGTGCGTCGGCTGTGGCAGGCTTGAAAGCGTCGCAGCCCGGGAAGGATGGAACCGGCATGGCCAAGTACGTTTTTGTCACCGGTGGTGTGGTCTCGGCACTCGGCAAGGGAATCGCCAGTGCCTCCCTGGGGTGCCTGCTTAAGGCGCGGGGGCTGCACGTCATTCTGCAGAAGTTCGATCCCTACCTGAACGTGGACCCGGGCACCATGAGTCCGTACCAGCACGGGGAGGTGTTCGTGCTGGACGACGGCGCCGAGTGCGATCTCGACCTCGGACACTATGAGCGATTCACGGACACCCAGCTGAGCCAGAACAACAATCTCACCAGCGGCGTGGTCTACGAGACCATCATCGCCAAGGAGCGCAAGGGCGAGTATCTCGGCCGTACCGTGCAGGTCATCCCGCACGTGACCGACGAGATCAAGCGGCGGATCGTGCTGGCGGCCGAGGATCCGGCCGTCGACGTGGTGATCACCGAGATCGGCGGCACGGTGGGTGATATCGAATCGTTGCCGTTCATGGAGGCCATCCGGCAGTTCCGTCTGGAGCGTCCGGTCGCCGACACGGTTTCCGTGCATTTGACCCTGGTGCCGTATATCGAGGCGGCGGGCGAGATCAAGACCAAGCCGACCCAGCATTCGGTGCGGGAGATTCGCAGCATCGGTATTCAGCCCGACTTCCTCATCTGTCGGGCGCAGGCGGAACTGCCCGCGGACGCGCGGCGCAAGATCGCCCTGTTCTGCAACTTGCCCCCTGAACATGTCATCGACGGCCAGGACGTGAAATCCATCTACGAGGTGCCGCTCAACTTCCACCATCAGCAGCTCGACGATCTGCTCGTGGAACGGCTCGGCCTGGAGACCGGGCCGGCCGATCTGCAGGAATGGGAGCGGATGACCCGACTCATTCTCGATCCACCGGACCGGGTGCGGATCGCGGTGGTCGGGAAATACGTGGAGTTGAAAGACGCCTACAAGAGCATCAACGAATCGTTCGTGCACGCGGGCATCACCAACAGGGTCGGCGTCGACCAGGTCTGGGTCACCTCGGAAAGTCTCGAGGGGACCGAGGTGGGCGATCAGCGCCTGGCCGAGATCTTTGCCGACTGTCACGGGATTCTCGTGCCCGGAGGATTCGGGGATCGCGGTATTCAGGGCAAGATCAACGCGGTACGATATGCTCGCGAAAACAGGATTCCGTATTTCGGCATCTGTCTCGGTCTGCACTGCGCCATGATCGAATTCGGTCGCTCTCTGGTCGGTCTCGACATGGCCAACAGCAGTGAATTCGATCCCGACACCCCGCACCCGGTCATCCACCTGATGGCGGAACAGCGGAATGTGGACGAGATGGGTGGCACCATGCGTCTCGGGGCCTACCCGTGTCACCTCATCCCGGACAGTTTCGCCGCCCACTGTTACGGAGAGACCGAGATCAGCGAGCGGCATCGGCACCGCTACGAGGTCAACAACCAGTATCGACAGGTTTACGAGGAGGCGGGGATGGTCTTCTCGGGGCTGGCGCCCGACAATTCGCTGGTGGAGATCCTGGAGTATCCGGACCACCCGTTTTTCATCGCGGTGCAGTTTCATCCCGAACTCAAGTCGCGACCGCACCGGCCGCATCCGTTGTTCCGGGAATTCGTGGCCGCCGCCGTGGCGCATCAACAGCGGCGTCAGGCGGAAGAGACCAGTTGACCTCGACCCGCTGGCGAGGAGGATTTGGCATGCCCTCGGTACCAGGAGATGTTCCCGGCGTTGACGCCGCCCAGTCCGGAAGCAGCGGAACGGCCGGCAGCGCCGCCGCCCCGGTGTCCATCCGGGAGCGTCGGGTCGGGCACGGGGAACCGTTGTACATCATCGCCGGGCCGTGCGTCCTCGAGGAAGATCACGACGAGATGCTCGCCCTGGCTGGCTCGCTGGCGATGACCTGTCGCGAGCACGACCTGGGGTACTGTTTCAAATCGAGTTATCGCAAGGACAACCGGACCAGCGGCGCCTCCTTCCGGGGACCGGGTCTGGAAGCTGGCCTGCGATTGCTGGAACGAATCGGCAACGAACACGGCGTGCCGGTCCTGACCGATATTCATCATCCGGCCGAAGCCGCCGCGGTGGCGGAAGTGGCGGATGTGCTGCAAGTGCCGGCATTCCTCTGTCGCCAGACCTCGCTGCTGGAAGCAGCGGCAAAAACCGGTCGGGTGGTCAACGTGAAGAAGGGGCAGTTTCTGGCCGCCGCCGACATGCGGCATGCTGCCGGCAAACTACGTGCAGCTGGGTGCGCAGATATTCTGTTCACCGAACGTGGCGCTTGTTTCGGTTACCGTGACCTCGTGGTGGACTTCCGGTCCATCCAGATCATGCGGCAGCTCGGGCACCCGGTCGTTTTCGATGCCACCCATTCGGTCCAGTCCCCGGGCAGCACCGGGGCCGCCACGGGCGGCAAGCCGGAACTCATCCCGTTACTGGCCCGTTGCGGTGTCGCCGCCGGGGCTGACGCCCTGTTTCTCGAAGTCCATCCCGAGCCGGCGCGCGCCAGGAGTGACGCGGCGAGCCAGCTGCCCCTGGCTGCTTTCGCCGCGCTGCTGGACACGATGAGAAAATTCCGTGACCTGTATCTGGAGACCGCGTCATGAATAAAGCTGACTGGCCACCCCGGACCGCGGAAAACTACTATCAGGAGGCCAGCAATCGGATCGGCGCCGAACTGGCCGACCGTTTCGCGGCCGTAAAGGCGCTGGTCCTGGATGCCGACGGCGTTTTGACCAACGGCCAGCTTCTGTACGGGCCCTCCGGCGAGGCGCTGAAGGCTTTTCATAGCCGAGATGGCTTGGGCCTTGTCATGACAAGAATTGCGGGATTACGTCTGGCCATGTTGACCGGCCGGCCGAGCGAGATCGTGAAGTGCCGGTGCGAGGAGTTGCGCTTCGATACCATCAAGCTGGGGCGGTTCGACAAACTGCCCGCCCTGGCCGAGATCAGTGCCGAGATCGGGTGTCCACCGGCTGAGATGCTGTACATGGGCGATGACCTGGTGGATCTGCCGGTGTTGCTCGAAGTCGGTCTGCCCGTGACGGTACCGGAAGCTCCGGTGGAGGTGCGGGAGCACTGCGTTTATGTGACCACTGCCAACGGGGGCGAGGGCGCCGTGCGGGAAGTCACGGATCTGGTTCTCAAATGTCAGCGACTCTATGCCACCGCCCTGGAACGTCTGGCCCAGAAAGCCTAGCACAAACGACCTGGAGGTACGGGGTGAATAGCCGTCCCCTGGAAATGTCCGACGCAGAGATCATGGCCCTGGGCCGGGAGACCTTCACCGCCGAAGCGGCCGCTGTACTGCAGGTGGGCGAGACACTCGACGAGGATTTCGTGCGGGCGGTCCGCAAAATCGTGAGTTGCCAGGGTCGGGTGCTGGTCACCGGGCTGGGAAAGTCGGGGATCATCGCTCGCAAGATCGCCGCCACTCTCACCTCAACCGGGACCCCGAGTCATTTCATCCATCCGGTAGAGGCGTATCACGGTGATCTGGGTATCGTGCGCGGCGGGGACATCCTCATCGCCATCTCGCATAGCGGCAACAATCCCGAGGTCAACAGCTTGCTGACGTCGTGCCGGCGAGCCGGCATGACCTGCATCGCCATCTGCGGCAACCGGCAGTCCAGCCTGGCGGTCAACAGTGATCTTCTGCTCCACTGTCCGGTGCAGAAGGAAGTGTGTCCCCTGGACCTGACGCCCACCACCAGCGCGACAGCAGCGGTGGTCATGGGCGATGCCCTCATCGTCGCCCTGCTGAGGTTGAGAGGTTTCGATCGGGACGATTTCGCCGCCAACCATCCCCGCGGCGTGCTGGGACGCTCCTTGTTGCTGCGGGTGGCTGAATTGATGCACCGGGAAAACGAACTCCCGGTGGTCACCCACCGGATGACCCTGCGGGAGTCATTGCCAGAAATCGTCGACAAGCAACTCGGCGGTACCTGTGTGGTGGACGATGACGGAATCCTGGCTGGTGTCTGCGTGGATGGTGACGTCAAGCGGATCCTGCTTGCCCGAGACGACGCCCTCGAACGCCCCATCACCGAAGCCATGAATCGTGAACCGAGCACCGTGGGGCCGAACGTGCTGGCGGCCACGGCCCTGCGGATGATGGAGGAGCGGCCAGAGGGACCGATCACCTTGTTGATCGTGGTGGACGACTCTCGGCGCCCCGTCGGTCTGCTCCACATTCATGACCTTCTGCGTGCCGGTCTTTTCTAGCTTATCTTGTTACGGTGAACAGCATTGAGTGGCTGGCACATAACGTGCTTATGATTGTGCTTGCGGTCTGCCCCTCCCTTTGCGAATGTCATCCCGTGAAACGCCGCACCACCATACCATCAAGCTCGGATCGGGAGCCGGTTCCGCCGCTGTGGCGGCGTCTTCGCCGACGGGTGTATTTCGGCTTGGCGGCCTCGACGTTGGCGGCCGTCCGACAGACACCGGCCTCGGTTGGCGCCCGGACCTGTCAGCTCCTGGCCCACGTAGCGACGGTCTGTCGGCCTCGGGAACGGCGACGGGCTCGCGCCAATCTGGCCCTCGCGTTTCCGGACCTGTCCCGGCAGGAACGTGAGCAACTGCTGCGACGGAGCGTGGCTGCCCTCGGTCGTAATCTGTTCACCACGCTCACGGTGGAGCGGATGGCGGCGCGGAATTTCGACTCGGTTGACGAAGACGGGGCCTTGGCCGCCATCGCGGAACTGCGTACCTCCGGTCGCGGGGTTCTGATCCTCACGGGGCACTTCGGGTGCTGGGAGTTGCTGGGGGCGTTTCTGGCGGCGCGTCTGGGTGGCCTGGGTGTGGTTACCGGAACCATCCACAACCCGTCGGTCGATCGTCTGGTCCAGCAGCAACGTCGTCAGCTCGGCATGACGCCGTTGCCACGCGATGGGGGCGCGTCGCCTCTGCTCGGGATGTTGCAGCAGGGGGGGGTCGTGGCCGTCTTGCTGGATCAGCACACAAGAGTGCCCAACGTGCCGGTGCCGTTTTTCGGCCGGCCGGCTCCCACCACCGTGGGGTTCGCGAAGCTGGTTCTGCGACGACGGATACCGGTCTTGCCGGTGGCTATCGCAACCGCTGGCGACGGCTTTCGGGTGATCCATCAAGCGACAGTGGCGGTCAATGATCTCGAAGACAGTGACTCCGGTTGCGACGGTTTGCTGCGACGTTGCAACGAGTCGCTGGAAAATTTCGTGCGCCGGAACCCGGCCGAGTGGGTCTGGTTTCACGATCGCTGGGCAACGGGGTGAATCCAGACCGCCCGTGGCCTTCGTGAACGCGGCCGGCGGTCGGTGGTCAGAACCGGTCAACGAACAATTCAGTTTCGAGGGGTCGCTGCCGATGATTACTACAATGTTCCAACGACTATTGATCCGACCTCTGCCCACATCTGGTTCAGGTGCGACCACTTGCTGGGCGATTGGATTCGTCCTGCTGATCCTCGTGGTCGGTGCGGGCTGTATCGAAACCGAAGAAACTCCGCAACCGGCCAGTGACGAAGTGATTCCCGATCAGGAGATCTACGACTACGAACTCATCGAATCCAACGACGGGGTCAAGGATTGGATTCTCGTCAGTCAGCGCATGGAAAGATTCGCTGATCGGGAAGACGTGGAGCTCTACGAGGTCACCATGGATTTCTACAAAAACGGGGTGTACTTCTCGACCTTGACCTCCCGACGCGGTCGCGCCAATGTCAGGAGCAAGAATCTGTTCGCCTGGGGCGAGGTCGTGGTGGTGACCGAGGACGGGCGGCGCCTGGAGACAGAGGAACTGCATTACAAGGATGCAGCCGAACGGATTCACAACGACGTCTACAACCGTTTCAGCTGGGGAGAGGACGTGATGACGGGATACGGGCTGGAGGCAACACCGGACTTGGAGTACCTTGAGATCAAGGAACATGTGAACGCGGAGATCGAAGACGAGAATCATGCCGAGGGTGAAACCGAGTGACCATATCTGCCAGCGCTAACCAGGAACTTTCGAATGCGGTCCTCTCGGCCTCCGGTCTGCGAAAAGTGTATCGTGGACGGGCGGTGGTGGACACCGTCGACCTCGATCTGCGACAGGGTGAAATCGTCGGGCTGCTCGGCCCCAACGGCGCCGGCAAGACCACCACGTTTTACATCATCGTGGGATTCATTCAGGCCAACGCCGGCAAGGTGTTCATGGACGAGGCCGACATCTCGCGTTTACCCATGTACAAGCGAGCCCGGCTTGGGATAGGGTACTTGCCACAGGAGTCATCAATCTTCCGGAAGCTGACCGTCGAGGAAAACCTGCTGGCGATTCTGGAAAGTCTCAAGCTTTCGCGCAAGGAACGGCTGGCGCGTTGCGACAGGCTGCTGGATCTGATGGGGGTGACCCATATCCGGAAGAGCCGCGGCTACGAGCTGTCGGGTGGGGAGCGGCGTCGAGTGGAGATCGCCCGCGCGCTGGTGACCCGGCCCAAGTTCATGCTGCTGGATGAGCCGTTCGCCGGAATCGATCCCATCGCAGTGGCGGACCTCCAGTCGTGCGTGGCGGCGTTGAAGGACCAGGGCCTGGGCGTCTTGATCACGGATCACAATGTTCGTGAGACCTTGAGCATCACCGATCGTGCTTACATCATGTTCGAGGGGCGGATCGCGCTGGCGGGCACGGCGGACGAACTCGTGTCCAGTGATAAGGCCAAGGAAATCTATCTGGGAGAGTCCTTCCGTATGTAGGCGGGCTGCCGCGGCGGAGGGGACCCGTTTTCGGGTGGTCAAAGGAGCGACCGGACAATGGACATCAGACTGGGCTTGCATCAAGGCCTCCACCTGAAGCAGCAGCTGGTCATGACCCAGCGGTTGCAGCAGGCGCTGAAGCTGTTGCAGGTGCCGACACTGGAACTGGAGCAGATTCTGCGTCAGGAGTTGCAAGGCAACCCCCTGCTCGAGGAAGTTGATCCCAACGAAGATGCGGAAGAGGAAGCCGGACAGGATGCGGAAGCCGCTCCCTCCAGCGAAGCAGTAGCGAGTGACAATTCCGTCGATTGGGACGAGTATTTCAAGGACGGTTTTCGGACCGCCGCCAACGAGCAGGAATTCGAGGACGAGGATCTCCTGGAAAAACCGCCGGTCTTTGTACCCAGCGGACAGCAGGCGCTCTCCGAGCAGCTCATGCTCACGGTGGCCGATGCCGCGGATCGGAAGATCGGCGAGTACATCATCGGCTGTCTCAACGAGGACGGGTATCTGGCTTGCTCCCTGGAGGAGATCGCCGGTTTTTTCGAAGTCGATGTGGAGACGGTCGACCGGGTACTGGAGATCATCCAGGAATTCGATCCGGCCGGGGTCGGTGCCCGTGATCTGCGGGAGTGTCTGCTCCTGCAGCTCAAGGCCAAGAAAGCCAGCGATTCCTTGCAAGCGTACGTCATCAAGAATCACTTCGAAGCTTTGAAGACCCGCAAGTTCGGTGACATCGCTCGTGAGATGAAGATCACGCCCAAAGCGGTGCAGGAGATCGCCGAAAGCATCGGTGAGCTCGATCCCAAACCCGGACTGTCCACGGGCGGGGGTGGTGCGCGCGCCATCGTGCCGGATCTCGTGGTGTTGAAGGTCGATGAAGAGAAAAATTATGTGGTCTACTTGAACGACGGGAATCTGCCGCGGCTACGGGTGAGCCAGGCGTATGAATCCCATCTGGATAGTGGTGAACGAGACCGCGATACCGTCCAGTTCATCGACGAGAAGAAGCGTTATGCAGAGTGGATCATCAAAACCATCGAACAGCGGAGGCGAACCATGATCAAGGTCATGGAAGCCATCGTGGACGAACAACGCGAATTCTTCGAACACGGGGCCATCGCTCTGCGCCCGCTGACATTACAGCAGGTGGCGAGTCGTATCGGCATGCACGAGTCCACCGTCTCCCGGGTGACCCGACAGAAATACGTGCAGACACCCCGCGGCGTCTTCCCGCTGAAGTACTTTTTCTCGGCGGGGCTCGACACCCAGGGCGGGGAAGAAGTGGCCGCCAAGGCGGTCAAGTTGATGATCAAGGAGATCGTGGAAGGTGAGGACCAGGCCCGACCTCTTTCCGATAAGAAGATCGTGGATATTCTCGAGGCCAAGGGATTGATAATCGCCCGGCGGACCGTGGCCAAGTATCGAGAGCAGCTCAGCATACTCAATGCGCGGATGCGCAAGCAGTTCTGACCGAGTTGCTGAACCAGTCGGGAGCGTGACGACAGAAACCATCTGCCAAGGAGAACGACATGCAAGTGGAAGTGTTGAGCCGCCACTTCAGTTTGGGTGATGCCCAGAAAGAATACATCACGGGTGAGCTGGAAAAGCTGGAACGTTTCAGCCCCCGCGCGCCGGTCAGCGCCAAGATGACCTTGACGCGTCAGAAGGATCAATTCACGGCCGACCTCGCCTTCTTTCTCAAGAGTGGTGATTTCCGGGCCACGGAGACCGGCAATGGGCCGAAGCGGGCCACCGACGCCGTCATCGAGAACCTCAAGACCCAACTCCGCCGCTACAAGGGCAAGATCACCGGTCGTCCCAAGGGCCAGGAAGGCGGTCTGGGGCGGGCACTGGTCGATCGTGAGGAACAGATGGATACCGATCTCGGTGTGGTGCGCCCCGAGACATTCGCTCTGGTGGATATGAGTGTCGACGATGCCATGGAGGCGTTCGGTTCAGCGGAACATCCTTTCCTCGTCTTCCGGAATAGCGCCACCGAGGAAGTCAACGTGGTCTACCGGCGGGAAGATGGGGACTTGGGACTGCTGGAACCGAGCAAGGACTAGGCGGCCGTTGGCTGACGGCGTCAGGTGGTAGCATGTCGACATTGACCCTCGCCAAGGTGTATGAGGATCTCCAGATACCGCTCGCCCTCGAGCTGCTGGACACCGATGTGGACCTGAATGTCCAGGTGACCGCCCGGGACGTGCACCGTCCCGGCATGGCCTTGATGGGCTTCACGGCCAACTTCTTGCCCGGGCGGCTCCAGGTCATGGGCGAGTCCGAGATGGCCTATCTCGCCTCTCTCTCACCGGCGGAGCAGGCCACGGCATTCGCCAGGGTGCTGGAACTGGACGCGCCGGCCTGTTTCATCTCCCAGAGTCTCGATGCGCCGGCGACCATCCTGAATTTCGTCAACGAACACCGGGTGCCGCTCTTCCGGTCGTCGCTGCCAGCTGTGGATTTCATCACCGAGCTGTCCCACTATCTCGAGCACCAGTTCGCTCCCCGTACCGATCTGCACGGGACCCTGGTGGATGTGTACGGCGTAGGCATGCTGTTCACGGGACGGAGCGGGATCGGCAAGAGTGAATGCGCCCTCGACCTGGTGGAACGGGGGCACCGGCTGGTGGCCGACGATATCGTGGAGGTCACCAAAACCGGCGAGGACATCATCGTCGGTAGCCACCGCAAGATCCTCCGCCACAACATCGAGATCCGAGGCGTCGGCGTCATCGACGTCCAGTCGATCTACGGCGTACGCGCCATTCGTATGCAGAAACGGATCGAGCTGGAAGTCCGGTTGCAGGACTGGGACGATCGTGAGGATTACGAGCGTCTAGGGCTGGAACAGCAGACCACCGCCATTCTGGGCGTCTCCATTCCCAGCGTGGTCGTGCCGTTGTTTCCCGGCAAGAATATCACCGTCATCTCCGAGGTCATCGCCCTCGATTTCATGTTGAAATTCTACGGATATGACGCCGCGCAGGTGCTCAACCAGCGGATTCTGGAATCCATGGGGCAGAGCGAACAGATTCGTTACTTCCAACGGGACAAGGAGTGAGGCGACCAGCATGGTGCAAGGGCTGGTGATCACCCACGGAAAACTGGGCAGTGAGCTGATCAAGGTCGTCGGTCAAGTCATGGGGATGGTGGGTGATCTCACCGATCTTTCCAACGAGGGCCTGTCGGCATTGACCTTGCAGACGGAAATCGCCTGCTGGCTCGACCGTGCCGAGGTGACTGCAGCGGGCGCGATCCTGTTCATCGACGATTTTGGCGGGAGCTGCGCCAGCAGCGCCCAGCTCGCCTGTGGCGAACAGTCGCAGGTGGTGATCCTGAGCGGCGTGAACCTGGCCATGCTACTCGCCTTCGTGTCGTGGCGTGAATCCCTGCCACTGCCCGAACTGTCTCAGCGGCTGGTGGAGAAGGGGCGCTCGGCCATCGTGCGCATCGGTCAGACCGGGAGGCCCGAGCCGAATTCATGAAGATCACCCTCGCCCTGATAGACGACCGCTTCATTCACGGCCAGGTCACCGCCGGCTGGTGCCAGATACTCCAACCGGACCATCTGCTCCTGTCGAATAACGAGATAGCTGCCGATCCCTGGCAGTGTCGTGTCTACAGCAGTTCCGTGCCGCCCGAGATTCGGGTATCTATTCAGAATACCAGTGAAACGGCTGTGTATCTGCACCAGCCACCCGCCACGACAACCGCCACCGAAGACGTCATTCTGATCACCGGGAATCCTCAGGACATGCTGTTCCTCCATCGGTACGGGGTGGCGCTCACCGAGATCAACGTAGGGGGCATGCATTACGCGCCCGGTAAACTGGAAGTGCTGCCGTTCGTTTATCTCGATCGTCAGGATATCGCCAGCATGCGCTCGCTGCTGGCTGCCGGCGCGAAGCTGTCGGCGCGGCAGGTGCCAGGAGCCAAGGAGACGGTGATCGATCCGGAGATGCTGGTGAAACTGGAGGCGCGACTGTGATCTGCTGGGCAGTGCTGTCGGTGGGAGGGGACGGGCTATTGCTGGGCCCTCTGCTGTCGCTGGCGTTGCTGGGGGCCGTCCTGACCCTGGACGATACTGCTCTGGCCCAGACCTGGTTGAGTCAACCGTTGCCGGCGGCCCTGCTCGCCGGGATGGTGTGTGGCGCGCCGTTGACCGGATTGATGCTCGGAATACCGTTCCAGCTCGTGACCCTCGGCAATCTGCCCGTGGGACAGTCTTTTTTCAGCGACAAGGTCAGTGCGGTGGTCGCCGGGGTTGGCGCCGCAGCCCTGTCCGGTCAAACACTGTCCTTCTGGCCCGGTGCAACCACAATGACCGGCGCTAGCGGGATGTTGGGCTGGATCCTGCTGGCCATGGTTCTGTGCAGTTTCGCGGGTCACTGGAGTATCCAGCTCGAAAGGCGGGCCTTCGTCGTTTGGATGCAGGAAGGGCACCGCAGCCTGCGCGATGGGAAATTGCGCCGGTTCGATCTGATCCTGCTCCGGTGCCTGGCCACCACGGCATTACGCGGATTCGGTCTGAGTCTGCTCTGGCTCTGCGTGTTGGTCCTGGTCTGGATCCCGGTGTACCAGCAGCTCCCCTCTCGCCTGCAGGATGCCCTGGCTATCATGCCCATGCTGGTACCGCCCCTGGCGGTTGGCATCTTGCTCAATCTGTACGGTGCCAAACGGAATTGGGTCTGGATGTTCGGTGGGTTCTTGCTGGCGTTCGGGTTGATCCGGTTTCTTGTGTGAGTGTAGTAAGCTGTAATCAGGATATGAGATAGCAATGAAGCCTTCGGAAGACAAACCGTCCCGGCCGCCCGAGCATTTGTCACCTGACCACTTGCCGGCGACGGTGCTGGGGGAGATCTGGGTCCGGTCCCTGGCTATTCAGGCGGGGTGGAATCCCCAGCGGATGCAGAATCTGGGGCTCCTGACGACACTGCTGCCGTGGTTGCGCCGAAGAACCCCCGGGTTGCAAGGACGGCGATTTTTCTGTCGTCGACATTTCGAGCTGTTCAACACCAATCCGTATCTCGCCAACTTCATTGTGGGCGGGCTGTTACGGCTGGAGGAGGAACGGCGTGACGCTGACCGGGGCCAGTCGGCTCAGATCAAGATGGTCAAGAACAGCCTGGCTCGAAGTTTTGCGTCGCTGGGGGATCAGTTCTTCTGGTTGGGACTGCAACCAGCGCTCCTGTTGCTGGCCTGTCTGCTGGGATTCTGGTGGGGCATCTGGCCGGGACTGCTGGTTATCGTGGTTTTCGCCTTGTCACAGCTCGAGTTACGGCGACGATCCCTGGCCATCGGTTATCGGCTGGGACTGGATATCGTCGATGTCCTGGACCATCCAGGATGGCACCACTGCATCCGCCAGGCCAAAAGAGTGTCCTTGGTCCTGGTGGGAAGCTTCATGGGATGTTATCTTGCGCGGCTGTTCAACTCCGGTCCACATCTGCCGATACTTCTGGTACTGGTGAGTGTGCCGTTGGCAGTTGGTCTACCAGCCCTGTGGCGTTTACGTTTCGCAGGGGAAGGGTGGTTCATGTTGGCGCTACCACTTGCTCTCGTACTGACATACTTGTAAGGTGTTAGGTCAACCGGGGCATCTTCCGGGAAAACAAGGATAGAGACTCTTGCAGATCGCCAAAGCAACCGTTTCAGATCCTGTCGGCTTCCACTTACGGGCCGCCGGCCGGATCGTCAAGCTGACCAAGAACTTCAGCTCAGAGGTCACCATTCGTTACCAGGGACGGTCCGCCAATGCCAAGAGCATCATGGGACTGGCCAGCCTGGCGGCTGAATTCGGGGGCCAGGTGGAGATCGAGGTGGATGGTACGGATGAATCCAGTGCGTTGCAGGCAATCGTGCAGCTGATCGAAGTCGAATTGGCACTCCCGGAAAAAGCTGGCTAGACGATGTTTACTGTTCAGGGCATACCCGCCTCTCCCGGTTTCGCTGTCGGTCCGCTGTACGGGATCCGCAAGGAGTCTCTGGTGGCGCCGCGGAGGGCAATCGAAGCCTCCGAGGTGGCGGTGGAGACCAAGCGTTTCGAGCGGGCCGTTGCCCGGGCCAAGATCGAGATCCAGGTGCTGATCGATCAACTCGACCACGACCTGGGGCCGGAGGAGGCCGAGATCTTCTCCAGCCAGCTCCTGATTCTCGAGGACGAACTCACCTGGGACAAGACCCTCGCCATCATCCGGGCGGAGCATATGAACGCCGAGGCCGCCTTCGCGCGGGCCATCGCCGACATCGTCATGCAGTTCCACGATATCAAGGATCCCACCTTCCGGGACCGCATCATCGATCTGCGTGACGTGGAGGAACGGGTGTTGATGGCGCTGCTCGAGCGCGAGACCTTGCCCGTCCGGGGACCGACCAAACCGAGCGTGGTCGCAGCGCGTAATTTGACCCCTTCCGATACGGCGATCATCGGTCGCGAGAACGTTCTGGCCTTCGTGCTGGATGAAGGGGGACAGACGAGCCACGTGGCGATTCTTGCCCGCTCCATCGGGGTGCCGGCGGTGGTGGGGTTGCGCGATCTGAGCGGTCAGCTCACCGAGGGCAAGCTGGTGGCGGTGGACGGCAACGAGGGCCAGGTCATCCTCGATCCCGACCGGGAAACCCACCAGTACTTCCTGACGCGCAGCAACGAGCAGGTGACGGTGAATCGTCATCTGGAGCAGTTACGCGATCTGGACGCCGTGACTCCCGACGGCCACCGGGTGCGGTTGATGGCCAACGTCGAGTTGCCCATCGAGCTGGACGAGATCCTGGCGCGCGGCGCCGAGGGCATCGGACTGTTGCGCACCGAGTATCTCTACTTCCAGCACGGGAGTATCCCGTCCGAAGAGGAACAGGTAGTGGCCTATACCGACGTCCTCCAGCGCATGAACGGTAAACCGGTGGTGTTCCGCACTCTCGACGTGGGCGGCGACAAGGTGTCTGATTATCTCGGCGCCAAACGCGAGTACAATCCGTTTCTCGGCTGGCGCGGCATCCGTTTCTGTCTGGCCAATCGTACCCTCTTCAAAAACCAGGTTCGCGCCATCTACCGAGCTGCCGTGACGGGACCGGTCAAGATCATGTTTCCCATGATCACCGGGGTGGAGGAGTTACGTGCCGCGCTGGACGTCTGTCTAGAATCACGGTTCGAGCTGCAGCGAGACGGTCTACCGTGCGGCACCGGCGTGCAGCTCGGAATCATGGTCGAGACCCCGTCGGCCGCCACCATCGCCGATCTGCTGGCCCAGGAGTGCGATTTCTTCAGTATCGGCACCAACGACCTGATCCAGTATTCCCTGGCCATGGATCGTGGGAACAGCCGGGTGGCGTATCTTTACCGACCGCTCCATCCGGCCGTCTTGCGGACCCTGCAGCAGATCGTCACCGCTGGGCACGAGGCAGGGATCTGGGTCAGCATCTGCGGTGAAATGGGTTCCGAGACTCGCTTCGCCGAGGTGCTGCTCGGTCTCGGACTCGATGAGATCAGCTTGCACGGCGCTGCCTTACCCAAGGTCAAGCAGGTCATTCGCTGGACCGAGTACCAGGAAGCCCGCAACCTGGTGGCCGAGCTGCTGGCGTTGAAGACGGCCGCCGAGGCCGATGCGTTTCTAGCGCGCTATATCGCTCGTCGCAAGGAACAGCGCGCCCAGAAAGGGACTGGATCATGAGCGATTCGCCAACCGCCGGGTCCGCCGAGATGTTGCAATACATCCGGGCCTTGCCGGACCAGCTCGCTGCCAGCGGCGACTTGCCCGGTCTGGACGGTTTCCAACCGCTGACGCAAACGGTACGACAGATCGTCTTGTGCGGCATGGGTGGCTCGGCCATCGCCGGCGATCTGGCGCGGCCGCTATGTGAAAACGCCGGCTTACCGCTCTGGAGTCAGCGTGATTACGGACTGCCGAACTGGGTGCAAGACGACACGCTCGTGGTGGTCAGCAGTTATTCGGGTGGCACTGCGGAAACCCTCTCCGCCCTAACCGCAGCCCAGCGGCGGGGTTGTCCTCTGTTCGCCCTGACCTCGGGGGGGGAGTTGCGGGAACGAGCCCAACGCCCGGTCGGGACCGGTTTTCCCGCGGTGATCTTACCCGGTGGTTTGCCGCCCCGGGCGTCCCTCGGTTTCGGGCTCGGTGCCCTGTTGCACGGGTTGAGTCGACGGCTGAACAAACCGGATTTACGCGCAGATATCCCCGACGCGCTGTCCGTGTTGCGGGAGGGAAACGAACTCTACGATCCCGGTGATTCCGCTGCCACGCAACCGGTCGACAACCCAGCGGCGGCGGTGGCGACGGACTGTCTGCACCGCTTCCTCGTGATCTACTCTGCCTCGCCGGAGTCCCACGGCCCCGGCGGGCGTTTGCGGGCCCAGGTGAACGAGAACGCCAAGTCGCCTGCTGGTAGTTATCAATTTCCCGAACTGGATCACAACGATATCATGGGCTGGGATCTATCACCGGCGCAGCGTGAATATTTCGGTCTGCTCCTGTTGCGAAGTCAGGACGAGGATCCGCGAAATTCCCAACGGGTTTCCGTGACCGTCGATCTGCTTGCCAGCGAGTTTGCGGTTGTGAACGCGGTTCACGCCCGTGGCGCCACCAGCCTGGGCCGCATCATGTCCCTGGTTCAGTTCGGCGACTATCTTTCCTGGTACCTGGCCAGGGAGCGTGGCGTCGATCCCATGCCGGTCCACCGCATCGACCTTCTGAAGCAACAACTGCAGAAAGGGTCTGAGGTATGAAAGCCGTCATTCCCGCCGCGGGCATCGGTAAGCGGTTACGACCGCATACACTGAATAAACCCAAGGCGCTGTTACCGGTGGCTGGTAAACCAATCATCGGTCATATTGTGGATGATCTCTGCGCTGCCGGCATCGACGAACTCGTGATCATCATCGGGTACATGGGTGCCGCTGTGCGGAAATGGTTTGCTGCCGCCGGTCCCGATGTCCCGGTGACTTTCGTTGTACAGCGTGAACGACTAGGCCTGGGGCACGCCATCTGGACCGCTCGAGATGCTCTCGGTGACGAGCCGTTCTTCTGTATTCTGGGCGACACGATTCTGAAAGCGGATTACAGTGCCCTGGTTCATGGCGAGACGAACTTGATCGGGGTCTGCGCGGTTGATGATCCGAGGCGTTTCGGGGTCGTCGATACGGATAGGGATTGCATCACGGCCTTTGTGGAGAAGCCCGATGTGCCCCCGACCAATCTGGCCATCGTTGGCGCGTATCTCTTCCGGGATGGAGCTGAGCTGTGGCGTTCCCTCGATCACTTGATCAACCAGGATATCCGCACCAAGGGAGAATACCAGTTAACGGACGCGCTGCAGCTCATGGTCAACGCCGGGATACCGTTCACGGCGGTGCCGGTGGACGGTTGGTACGATTGTGGGAAACCCGAGACCTGGCTCGAGACCAACCGGGTCCTGCTCGATAAAGCCGAAAGAACCGGAGCGTCACCGGGAGTGACTGCTCCGTGTGCCGTTGCTCCGGATGCGACCTTGGTCGAATCCCGGATCGGGCCGCACGTGACCATCGGCTCTGGCACCACCATCACCCATTGCGAACTGGCGGATTGTGTCATCGGCGCCGGATCGCACCTGGAAAATTGTCGCTTGACCGGTTCCCTGATCGGGGAGCGCTGTCAGGTCAACAATGTGGTTGGCCAGGTGAATGTCGGCGATTTCGCCGAGTTGAGACTGTAAGGCTCAGGCGGACGGTTGGGAAACCGGTACCGGTTGTACCCAACGGATTCGCGCACACCAGCAATACGTAGCACGGGAGGAAGATCCATGGCCGAGCGCCATTTATTCACCAGTGAATCCGTGACTGAAGGGCATCCCGACAAGGTGGCGGATCAGATCTCCGATGCCGTCGTCGACGAGATCCTCAGGGCGGACCCGTGGGGACGAGTGGCGTGTGAGACACTCGTTACCACCGGTATCGCTCTGGTCGCGGGCGAGATTTCCACGCAGACCTATGTCGATATTCCGCGGTTGGTCCGGGATACCATTCAGAAGATCGGTTACACCTCGGCCGAATTCGGGTTCGACTACGCGACCTGCGCGGTCTTGACAGCCATCGATGAACAGTCAGCGGATATCTATCAAGGTGTGAAGACCGGGGGCGCCGGGGACCAGGGGTTGATGTTCGGGTATGCGTGTCGGGAAACCGATGTGCTCATGCCGCTGCCCATTCACATGGCGCACCGGCTCGCCCGACAACTGGCGACCATGCGCAAGGAAGGTGTGCTGCCGTGGGTGCGACCGGACGGCAAGACCCAGGTCACCATCGTCTACGAAAATGATCAGCCGGTGGCGGTGGATACCGTGGTTGTTTCGACGCAGCACGACGCCGAGGTTTCCAATGAAGACATCCACGAAGGGATTCTGACCCACGTCGTCGAACCGGTGCTCGCCCAGTTCCCCGTGGATCATGCCGGTTTCAAGCACCATATCAATCCCACCGGTCGTTTTGTCACCGGTGGCCCACTCGGCGATTGCGGTCTCACCGGCCGCAAGATCATCGTCGACACCTACGGCGGCGCCGCTGCCCACGGTGGCGGTTGCTTCTCGGGCAAGGACGCCACCAAAGTGGACCGTTCCGCCAGTTATGCCGCCCGGCACGTGGCGAAGAACATTGTGGCCGCGGAACTCGCTGAGCGGTGTCAGGTGCAGGTGGCCTACGCAATCGGGGTGGCCGAGCCAGTCTCCGTGAACGTCAACACCTACGGCACTGGCAAGGCGGCCGATTCCCGTATCACGGCGGCGGTTCGAGAGGTGTTCGACTTGACTCCGCTGGGGATCATCGAACATCTCGATTTGCGGCGGCCGATCTTCAGCCCCACTGCGGCTTACGGCCACTTCGGTCGCGACGAAGATAGCTTCACCTGGGAACGAACCGACATGGCCGACAAGCTGTCCGCGGCGGTGAGCTGACCCCCGGTTCGGTGTCGCTGTATTCTCCGGTGAGAACCTCGGTACCGGGTGAGTACTCGGCGGGGATAACCGCGAAAAAAATGACGGCGGAGCTAGGTGGCTCCGCCGATTACGCATACCCGATATCCTGCGAAAACTTTCTGCTGAAACAGCGGACCCGATTTACGGCTCTTCCGGTTCTTCCTCGAGCAGGGTGACGTCGAGATACAATGTATCCTTGCGCACGATATCCAGAGCGACATCCTCCAGGGTGACGATCACCTCGTGTACCGCTGTGCTGTCAGTGGCATAGACATGTCTCGGGGCGCGTCCCTTGTACACGGTGTTGTCGGCGTCATCCATATACCAGTTGTAGGTGAACCGCCCATAATCACCTGTCAGGGGATCGAACCCACACGCCTCAGCAAAGACATTGAATTGGATGGTGTCCGCGCTGGTGGCCATGTCTTCAGGATCGGATTCAGCCCAGATGCTCAAGGTATCACTCCGGACGACGACGATCACCGTATCGCGGGCCGTATCACCATCCTTGTCCTTGACCGTGACGACGACATCGTAGGTACCGGGATTGTTGTAGGTGTGATACACGATGCTGCTGCCGCTGGTGGTCGTGTCGTCACCGAAATTCCAGTCGATGTCCAGATAGAGATTGGCACCCGTTGGATTGTCGAGCGCGTCGCCACCGCTGGCGATGGCGTAGAACTCCACCTGGAACGGGAGAACCCCGCAAGCGCCATTGGTGCCATTGGTGCTCACGCGGGTGAAGTACGGGGCTCGGTTCTCCTCCTTGCAGCCGATCATCACAACCGTGATCAGAGAGAACAACAGAAAGACAACACCGATCTTACGCATGGTGGTCACTAGCTCCATTGTGAGATGGGGTGGAGCAAGATCGACACAGGCCAACCCGAATCAGCCCGGCGACCTTATTCACAATCAAACATAAACCTAGGGCAGAGGCGGCATGGAGTCCAGAGAAAAGCCGACCGTGGTCAACACGGGACAAAGGTGGGGAGTGTTCAGCCCACTAGCGGTGGCTGCGCAGATGGAGTGTCCAGCCGATGAGGGCATAGAGGACGTTGCCGGCCCACGCCGCGGGTACGGGGGGAAGGGCGCCGCTATGACCGAGGGCGCGTCCAAAATTCATGCAGAGATAGTATCCGAAACTGATCAGCACGGTGAGTCCGAATCCGGAGGCGATGGTGGTCTTGCGCGGCCCTGACGCCAGCAAGATGCCCATGAAGACAACGATGATGTGGACCACGGGAAAAGCGAGCAGGAACTGGATGTCCACCGCCCCCTGCGTGGCGTCGCCGCCACTTCGGCTCACCAGGTCGATATGCCGCCGAAGCTGGGTGATGTTCATATCTTCCGGCCTGACCCGTTCCTGACTCAAGGTCTCGGGAGTGAGGGAGAGTCCTGGCAGGACGAGTTCCGTGAACGGGGTCACTTGCTCCGTGTCGGCGCTGAACTGACGCCGGGTTCCCTCGTGGAGAAGCCAGGCGCTCCCGGTCCACTGGGCGCTGGCGGCGTCGATCCTCGCGGTGACCTGGAATTCGTCGGTGGTCACCACGCGTAAATTGGTGATTTGTCCGGTGTCGGCCTCGTAGGATTCGATGTGATACATCCGTCCATCTTCGCCAGTCAGGGCGATGTTACTGGTGGGGCGGATCCGCTCCGGTTGCCGATGGATCTCCACGTCCCATACGCGGGCGCGACCGATGTTGGCCTCCGGGAGAACATACTCGCGCCAGGTGAGGGCCAGCAGGGCTGTGATCACGGCGGTCAGGATGAGTGGCTGGGTCACTTGCAACAGGGAACGGCCGGCGGCGAAAAGGGCAGACAATTCGTTGTATCGCGCCATGCTGCCCACCGTGAAGAGTGTGGCCATCAACATGGAGATGGGTAGCACGATGTCGATGATCCAGGCGGTCTTGTACAGATAGTACCGCCCGATCATGGAGAACGTCGCCTGGTTATCGAGAAAACTGCCGATGTTCTCGAGTAGATCCACCAGCGTGAACAGGATGATGGCGCCAGCCATGGTATAACCGAGAATCCGTAAAAAGGAGGACATGAGCAGCCGGTGAACCAGGACCATGTCACACCTTTCCTTCGCTATCAGTCTGAACCGGTTTGGGCTTGAGAGTGAACCTGAACAGGGTCGATTCGCGCACGGTCCGCACAAAGACCGGGATCCCGATGATGGTCAAGGTGACATTGGCCAACCACATTGCGATGAGTGGATCCAGCCGCCCCCGATCCGAGAACTTCTCGCCACCCACCAAAAACAGGTAGTAGATCAGATAGACTGCCAGCGCCAAACTGACCGAGATCCCACGACCGCTACGAGCCGTGGTCACGGCCATGGGTATGCCGAGCAAGACAAATACGACGCAGGCCATGGGAATAGCGAATTTCTTGTGAAACTCCACCAGATACCGATTCTCCTTGGCCACGTAGTTCAACCGTAACTTATCTTGGTACCGTGCCTGGTTGGCCGCCAGTTCGACCTTCTGCCGGCTGGCGAGGAACTTCGATTGTCGGTACGCCTTGGTGCGCTGACCGGTGAAGCTATTCTGGCGTCCGATCATGGGCAGCCGTTCCACAGCGTCCAGCAAGCGCCATTGACGCTCCAGCAGCTTGGCGGTCAGATCGGCGGTGTTATCCTGGACGCTGTTCTGCCTTTCCTGTTCGAGGTGAGCCGCCTGCCGCAAGTCGTGGAGGTTCATTTCGCGGTCACTACGGGCGGTACGGTCGGATTTCTGGAAATCGCGCTCGAGGTTCTTCAAGAAAAGATTGTGCTGGGTGAAACGGATGACCTGATACTTGGCGAGATCACCGTCTTCCGGGAACTCGTGGGTTTCCCCGTTGTGGAGTTCGATGAGCATGGCATCGCTCTCGTGCCGGGGGATGATGAGACCCCATTCGGCAGTGGTCAACCGCGGCGAACTATCCTTGGCGCCATCCTTCTCGAAGATGGTAACTCCGCGGATTTCACCGGTCCGGTCGTCCTTTTCCCGCACATGAATTGTCAACTCGTCATTCATCTCGGTGAACATCTGCTCTCGAATTTCGATCATCGGCCTTTTACGGTTGATGTCGTACAAGAGGTTGGCTAGCCTGTGGTTCGATTCCGGGAAGATGTAGTGGTTGTATGCGGTCAGGCCGAGCCCGATGACCCCGGCGCCGAATAGCAGCGGTACCAGGATGGAATAGAGGCCGATCCCGCTGGCCTTCATGGCGGTAATCTCATGATCGGCCGCCAGTTGGCCGATTCCCATGAGGACGCCGAGCAGTACAGCCATTGGTACGGATAATGCAAAGGTGTGGCCGAGGCTGAGGGCGAGGACCTCGGTGGCCATTAAAAAAGGGACTCCCTTGCCCACAAAGAGGTCGATGTATCGATAGAGGACCTCGATCATCAACACAAAGGTGATCACAAAAAGGCCGAAGCAGAACGGCCCAAGGACAGTTCTCAGTAAGTGCTTGTAGATCAGATACATCGCGATCTCCAGGGCTTACTGTTTTTGCCGTCTCTCGGCGGGTTCGTTGCCGCTCTGGACCGCAAGGTAAGCTTCGGAGTTTCTATCCGGGCGATCTGTTCGTTCCCTACCGGATCGACACCGGGTGACGTGTCGTGCGGGCTCCGTACGACCAGTCTCGGAGTCAGCTTGACCAATTTCGTGGACGGGACCACCACCCTCACGAGTGGCGGCCGTCGGTAGTGTAGCCTCGATTCACCCGCGGGGACAATGGTGGAAAACACGATCAGTCTACCTCACATCGTCGGCCAGGAGACCAGAAGGTGAGTCGCGAGTTGTTTGTCTGTCCAGCTTCTCTGCGGACTCTCGACCATGATCGGCCGCCCCCTGGCAATATTTGCACCGTTTCTCACGCTCCTATCTACCGTGTCAAGATGGCCTGCTTGTTCCTGCTGCTGTTGCTGTGCTCGAGCCCGGTTTTAGCTGATCCCGAGTATGGCGACCTGGTGCTTCCCGGATTCGACCCGGTGCTGCGAGCCACCCGCGATCCCCGTTTGCTTGGCGTGCAGCGGCTGCTCATCCGGGAACGGATGCTGGCTCAGGGTATCGATCCCCAACGCAGTAAGGCCTCGCCTGATCTCCATAGCCTTGTGCAACATCGCCTGATCGAGAATTCCCGTGTCGATCTGCGTCGTCTGGTCACCGTGAAAGAAGTCAGCGGCACGACCGGACTGGTGACGGTATTCCAATACCCTGAATATTTCTATCTGTTCCAGACCCCCGAGGACTTGCCCGGCGGATTCGTCTATTATCCGCCACGGCCGGTAGACGCCCCCGAGGTGGAACTTTTCCTGGACGACATCGATTCGGCTCGCGAGCGTGGCTTCGCCCTGGACCAGGTGCAGACTCGCCTTTCGTTGCTCGGCGCCGGCGGTGGCACTGGCCGGGGTGGCGCCGGTGATGGTCTCCTCAATCTCACCATTCCCATCAAGTTGCCCCGCACCCTGGAAAAGATCATCGGCCGCGGGGAAAAAACCAACATCAAGATCACCGGCCGCGAGCACATCGCAATCTTTGGCGAGAGTACGGTGAGCAACAGGTTCATCCCCAACGAGCGCGTGAAGAGCCAGAGTCTGTTCCCGACCCTCGAAATGGAGCAGCAGCTGCAGATCAACCTCTCGGGTACCATCGGCGAGAAGATCCACATCGAGGTGGACCACAACAGCGAGGTCATCGGGCCAGAGGCCACCAAGATCCGGCTGATGTACCAGGGGCTCGAGGACGAGATCATCCAGACCATCGAGACCGGCGATGTCGGTCTGACCCTGCCGGGGAGCCAGCTCCTCGGCTACAGCTCCAACAAGTCGGGACTGTTCGGCATCAAGGTCACCGGTCAGGTGGGGCGGGCGGACTGGACGGTGGTGGCCAGCAAGCAGAAGGCCGAAAGCGCCGCCAAGTCGTTCAACAGCCGGGGCGGCGAAGTCGCCGATCACACCATCCAGGCGTCCAACTACGTCAACAATCGCTTCTTCCGCCTCGATCTGCCGCCGCCGCCCTCCGGGCAAGAACCCATCCGCTACGGGTACCTGACGCCGGATGCCCCCGGTCGTCCTCAGGGGGCCCAAATCGATATCGCGTCGGTGAAAGTATTCCAGTTTCTCGGCGGTGGCATCGCCCAACTCAACGACATCAACTATGTGGCGGCCTACCGCGATACCACTGGGCTGTGGGGCGATTACACTGTGGCCGATACCCCGGTGGCCCTCGGGGACCGCTGGCGGGAGGTGGATATCGCCCAGCCTTTGCGGGACGAGTCGGGTAACCTCATCGCCATCGATCTCGGCCGGCAATACAACACCGATGACGAGCTGGCGGTGATCTACGATGTGGTCGATGCAAACGGCGAGCTCCTGTATCGGGTCGGCGACCGGCCGGGTCGGGACGAGGGCCAACGTATCGAGGCGGAAGGCGACGGGATCCTGTACTACCGCATGAAGCTGCTGAAGCCGAAGTGGTCCAAGGCCGACGCCCATACCTGGCAGTACGTCCTGCGCAACATCTACTCGCTCGGCGGCGCCAACATCGACTTCGACTCCTTCGACCTGCGGATCGAACTCAACGACCAGGCCCTCGACCACCCGGAACGGGACAGCAACGGCCTCGACTGGATCCGGATCTTCGGCCTGGATCGAACCGATCCCCAGGGCGACGGAGGGCCGGACGGCATCGTTGATAAAGAGGACCAGTACGTCATCAATCTCAATGCCGGTCTTTTGATCTTTCCCATCGACGTGCCGTTCCCGTTCAACGCCGACCGGGAGGTATACGAGTTCTTCGCCGATTCGGATACCTTCGACTGGGACGCATCGTTACTCGAGAGAAACCTCATTGCCGCAATCTACAGCCATGAGACCCCGACCGCGGATTACAACCAGCACAGCCGTTTCAGCTTCGTGGCGTCCCACGCTGCGGCCGCCAGCAGCTTCAACCTGGGGGTCTCGAACATCGAGGAGGATTCGGAAACCGTCACCCTCGACGGCCGGACCCTGCAACGTGACGTGGACTACGATATCGATTACATGTTCGGCCAGATCACCTTGAAGGGGGACGCCGCCGCCGGCCTCACCGGCGATTCCCAGGTCCAGGTGAATTACCAGTACGCCCCGTTCTTCGGCGGTGGCAAGAGCAGCCTGGTCGGTTTCAACATGGGGTACGAACTCGGCCGGGACAGCCGACTCTCCACGACCTGGCTCTACGAGAGCAACCAGATCGTCGGCCACAAGGCGAAACTCGGCGAGGAGCCGAGCCGGACCCTCGTCGGCAACGTCAACCTGCAGCACACCTTCAAACCGTATTTCCTGACCCATGCCGCCAACTTCCTCAGCCGACACGATTCGGAGAAGGAGAGCACGCTGCGGTTCAACGGCGAGCTGGCGATCAGTGTCCCCAATCCCAATACCCGCGACGAGGCCTACCTGGAGGATTTCGAAGGCATCGACGCCTCCGATATCCTCACCTTGAGTAGACTGAGCTGGTGGTGGGCAAGCGCCCCGGTGCCGGGCGAGGACCCCGATTACGTCGCCGACACGGGAGACACGCGACTCTTCACTCCCGAGGATCGGGTGCCCGATATCCGCTGGTACATTCCCAAAGACCGGGTCCAGCGCTGGTACCTCAATCCGGATCTGGTGGAACGGGAACGGCAGGAGACCCAGCAGGCATTGACCGTCCGCATGGTGGCCGACGATCCGGACACCCCGGAGCAGGAGACCTGGCAGGCCGAGAGCTGGGGAGGGATCATGCGCGGACTGGGGCGAATCGGGCTGAATCTCACCAAGACCCAGTTCGTCGAGTTCTGGGTCAACGACGGCACCCCCGAGATGGAGAATCGGCGCGGCACCTTGCATTTCGATTTCGGCTTCATCAGTGAGGATTTCTATTGGCCCGAGAATGACCAGGGAGAGTTGCAGATCGGGGACTGGCAATTCGAGGACGCCAGCCGCGATGGCATATTCACCAACGTGGACGAGGATACCGGCCTCGACGGCGTCTTCAATGGTGACGACGAGTATGGCGCCGAGTACGAGAACGGATCAAATCCATATCCGCGAATCAACGGCACCGAACTCAACAACCGCGAGGACAGCGAGGACCTGGACGGCGATACCAGCTTCGACCGCGAGAACGGGTACTTCTCCATCAGCATCGATCTGAAGGAGACCGCGCCGCTGGTAGACGTGGTGCGAGACTATTCCGGTGATGACGTGAATGAGCTCATCGATGCGAACATCGCCTGGCGGAAGTATCGAGTGCGGTTGGGCGATATCCTGGTCATCGCGCCGCCGAGTGGTGTTACGCCGCAGATCAGCTCCATCACGCACGCTCGGATCTGGTTCGAGGACGCCGGGCCGAATCCGCCCACCAACCGTACCTTGCAGCTCTCCGAGATCAAGTTCCTGGGCAGCCGGTGGGAACGGGAGGGAATCCGCAAGGTCGGCACTGAAGCGCTGCTTTCGGCGGCGGAACGGGGCCCCGCGGAGACCTTTTTCATCGGCGAGGTGAACAACAAGGACTTCCCCGACAGTATCTACACGAGTCCGTTCGCGGTGCACGAGGAGAACCGGATCAAGGAGAAGGAACAGTCGTTGATGATCGATTTCCAGGAACTGGAACACGATCATATGCTCCGGGTCAGCAAGACGGTTTCGCCGCGTGGTGATGATTACACCCGGTACGAGACCCTCTCCTGGTACTGGTACAATCCGGATCACCGGAATGCCGATCTGGATCTCTTCTTCCGGATCGGATCGGACACGACGAACTATTACGAGGTTCTGTACCGGTTCGCCGAATCCGATTTCGAGAAGTATGGCTGGCGAGGAATCTGGATCGATCTGGCCGAGCTGAGCAACGTCAAGAACCTGACACCCAATCCCGAGACGGGTTGGATCGAGGGTGAAGTGCGCGATTCACGCGGCGAGGTGGACGATGTCTACCGGGTGCGGGTGGTGGGGCGGCCGGATCTGCGTCGAGTCAAGAAGTACTATTTCGGTGTGATCAACGAAACTTCCCAACGGGTCACCGGGTACGTCTACGCGAACGACGTCATGTTGCGGGGGGTGAAACGCGAACCTGGACTTGCGGCCCGCACCGCCGTGCGGCTCAACATGGCTGACGTGATCAAGATCGACGCCGACTGGTCCACGCAGGATGCCGAATTCCACGGCCTCAATTCCAGCGTGGGGCAGGGGTTCACCAAGGAGGACTGGAGCCTCACCACCAGCATGCGGCTGGACGACTTCGTGCCGCTGCTCGGTTTTCAGGTGCCGGTGAATCTGAGTCGGAGTCAGACAGTCAAACGTCCCAAGTACATCACCAATAGCGATATCGAACTCATCGACCTGGATATGCGTAACCAGCAGTCGGATATCGATTCGCGGGAGAGTTTCTCCGTCCGTCTCAATCATCAACCGTCTCGAGCCGCCATCCCGCGCTATCTGGTGGACCCGTGGCAGTTCTCCTTGAGTGGATCCCGGACCAAGGAGGATGGTCCGCTCCAGCGGAGCCGTGGCAATACCTTGCAAGGATCGGTGACCTACGATCTCCGTATCACCGGTGATTATCCTCTGGGCAATTACGGGCCGTTGACCTATATCCCGGTGCTGAAAGGGCTGGAGATCCTGCCCAAGAAGATCACCTTCTCCGGTACCTTCAACAGTTCGGAACGGTCTGCAGTCGCCCTGGACCTGGACGGGACCGTCACCCCGCGGCCGACCACTACCACGCGGCGGGGCAACTTCAACGGTTCCACCGAATTCAAACCGTTACCCATACTCGACATCAGCTTCAATGCGCGTTCGGATCGGGACCTTTTGCGGGAACGCATGCTGTTCGGGGTCAATATCGGCCAGGAGAACCAGTTCGGGCAGGATGTCCGGCTCACTTTCAAGGCGCCGAAGGCGACCATGTTCTCGGACCACTGGCTCCTGCAACCGATGAAGCTGGCGTCCCGGGCTATCAATGCCCTCCGCTCCACCGTCTCCTTCAGCGGCTCGTTCACCAACAATCACGATCCGAGTATCCGGCAGCAGGGTGATGCGCCCAACGTGAGCAACATCTCCAACTCGGGCGACTGGGAATATCGAGCCCGGCTCCCGATCAACGATCTGATAGAGCACATATTCCCCGAAAAGAAAGCCACGGGCCAGGAGCGGGAAGCGCTTTTGGAGCAGGAACAACGCCGGGCACGGGAGAGCCGGGGGCGCGGTCGGCGTTCCCCGCCACGGGAGCAACCCGCAGAGACCACCGACAGTGAGGAGACCGGCGACGAGGCGACTGGCGCCGGTGACGCCACGGAAGAGGGCGAGGGCGAGGAAGACGAACCGGCGGGTGGCGAGGAAGAACCGCCACCAACGGAATCGTTCGCCGAAGAGGATGAACTGACCCCCGAGGAGCGCCGCCGCCTGGAGGAGGAAGCACTGCTCGAAGCGGCACGGATCCGGGAGGAGGAAGCGCGTCGCGAGGCCGGCGAAACCACCGAGGAACCCGAAACCGAAACGGAGGGGGAGGCCGCCTGGGACCAGAGCGGCGACACCGGGGAGAAACCCAAGTTCAAGATCCCCAATCCGCTCAATCCGTTGCTGAACACGCTCCGGAACATGAGCCCGATTCAGCTCTCCCTGACGAACCGGAATTCTCGGGGTTACAACCGCATGGTCGCGGCCTCGACCTTCTGGTATCGACTCGGTTTGTCCTCCTCCCTGGACGTGCCGGACACCAGCTACATCAGCACCAACGCACAGGAGCGCGAGGCGCTCACCCTGTCCACGGACTTCAAGCTGACCAGCAACATCTCGGTGGACATGAAGTACAACCAGAGCCGGAGTTCGCGGACAAGCATCGGGCAGGTGACTCGCACCTATCAGCAAGATTGGCCCGATGGGAGGCTCTCCCTTTCCGGTGTGGAGAAGTGGCGGATATTCGGCGGTGGCGAAAACGGCTGGTTCCGCAACTCGAGTGTCGATTTCGTCTTCAAGCACGGCCGTTCGGTGAACAATTACACCGATATCAACTTCAATCCGCGGGTGAACACGAACTTCAGTCCGCGCTGGAATTTCACCTTCCGCAACGGAATGTCGGCCACGTTGAACGTGGGGATGACAGCGGACGTCAACACGAACAACGGCACCAAGACGGAGGGCAAGCGCACCAATATCGGGCTCCAGCTCAGCCACTCGTTCCAGGCGGAGCGGCTGCTGGCCAAGTTGAATCTCTACCGCGCCGGCAGCAATCCGACCATCAAGATGAACATCGATATCCAGTACGCCAAGGATACGAACCAGCGTTTCCGGTCCGGCGCCGAATTCCCCGACGCCATCACCGGCACCACCCGCTTGACGATCAATCCGCGATTCAGTTATCAGATCAGCCGGAACCTTTCCGGCGCCCTCCGGCTTTCATTCCGGCGCACCAAGACGCTGGAGAGTGACCTCGTTCGGAAATCATTCGGTTTGGGTCTGGAGGCCACCTTTGTCTTTTAAGATTCGCCACAGGCCGGAGCGACTCGTACCGGTCAGGCAGGGACTGGCAACCCTGGTGTGTTGTTTCTATCTCGGTTCCGGTGCGGTCGTGCTTTCCGGTGTGGCATCAGCGTCTGCTCCGGCAGCTGACCCGTCGGCCACGGGTGGAGTCCCCGTTTTCGACGGTGACCGGGCCATGGAGTGGCTGGTCTACCAGTGCGAGCTGGGGCCCCGGATACCGGGCAGTGACGGTAATCGCGAACTGCGCGAGGCCATTGTCGCCCTGGCCGATTCCCTGGGTTTGGGGGCGACAACCCTGTGTTTCGAGATCAACGACCCCTACGCCGAACAACGACTGGAGCTCTGCAATGTCGTGCTGTCGGTTGGCCCGCACGGTGGCTCCAGGCTCTGGCTGGGCGCCCATTTCGATACCCGACCGTTCTGTGATCGAGATCCAGATCCCGCCCGGCGGGAGTTACCGCTGGTCGGCGCCAACGATGGCGCCAGCGGGGTGGCGGTGTTACTGCACCTGGCGGAATTGCTGGCCCAACGGCCCCCGAGTCGCGGTGTCGAGCTCATCTTCTTCGATGGCGAGGATTACGGTCGCGAAGGAGATCTGAACGGCTATTGCCTCGGTTCCCGGTATCTGGCGAGTCACTGGCGGGATTTCGGTTGTCCACTCTCCTACGGGGAGCCCGTCGGGCTGATCTTGCTGGACATGGTGGGGAAAAAGGGGCTCTCGATTCCCATGGAGTACTACTCGCTGAACCAGGCTCGGGACTGGACCCAGCAGATTTTCGAGCGGGCGGCGAACCTCGGGCTCACCGCATTCCAGCCCACAGCGGGGCGCGCCATCTACGATGATCACGTACCGTTTCTCCAGGCCGGCATTCCCGCGGTGAACCTCATCGATTTCGATTATCCGCAGTGGCACACCAGCCAGGACCTGCCCGACAACTGTGCCGCTGCGAGCCTGGCCGAGGTCGGCACCTTGCTGATCGATTGCATCTATCGACCCTGACGCCAGCGCCGAATTAGCGCTTGCCTGAAGTCGAACCCGCGGCTATATTTGCATTGGTGAAAGGCGCTCGCGGCGAGTGCCTTTTCGAAGTGGGCGTAAGTCCACTTCTTTTCGTGTGCGGGAAGGAAAACCGTATCGTGCCGCTGGACAAATACGCACTGGCGAATCAGGTCTATGACCTGCTCGAATCCGACCTGATCGCCGCCGGCTTCGAATTGCTGGACGTGCGGATCTTCCAGGGCGGTGGTCGCTTGCAGGTGCGGGTTTTCGTCGATACACCCGGCGGCATCAATCTCGACGAGTGCACCCGGGCCGCACGAACGGCGGGGATTCTGCTCGAGGAATCCGATCTGATCCCGGGGCAGCATGTCATCGAGGTGTCATCACCCGGTATCCGACGACCGTTGCGGAAGCCGAAGCATTTCGCCCCCTGCATCGGCCAGGAGGTCGCGTTGCGGGTTGCCACTCCCGCGGCGCCGGAGCGGATCCGGGGCAGCCTGGTGGCAGCCAATGACGATGGCGTGACCATCGCGCCACTCGCCCAGGCCGGCGAGGAAGAATCACCGGCCGCACAGACGTTTCAGTACCGGGCGATCCTGGAAGCGAACCTCGAATCGGAATTCGATGTCCAGGCTCTGATCAAGGCCGATCGACGCAAGCGCAAGGACCAGTCTCGCGAGCAACGCCGGGCGAACCGCCGGCAACGGACCACTAGGCGCAAACGACGGTCCGAGCAGTAGGACGGACGTTACCGATCCGACCACGCCAGAAGGCCGGAGTCCGAGTCCGAACCATCCGACCGGGAGCGGAGTGATGGAATACAATATTCTGGATGCGTTGACCATGATCACACGGGAGAAACATATCGACCGTGAGATCATTCTCGAATCCTTGGTTGCCGGTCTGCAATCAGCGGCCAAGAAGAAACTTGGCGCCAACACCATCATCGATGCCCGGGTCGATGGCGACACCGGTGATATGGTGGTGGAACAGGTCAAAAACGTCGTGGAAGAAATCGAGGACCCGGAGACCGATATCTCGCTGGCAGAGGCGCAGATCGAGTTCGGTGACGACGTGAGCCCCGGCGATGAGGTACGCTGGGAACTGCCGCTGGATCAATTCGGCCGCAACGCCATTCTGGTCGCCAAGCAGATCCTGGTGCAAAAGGTTCGCGAAGCGGAACGGAGCCAGATCTTCGACGAATACAAGGATCGAGTCAACGAGGTCATCGTCGGCACCATTCAGCAGGTCGATCGGGGCAACGTCCTGGTCAACCTCGGTCGGGTGGAGGCGCTACTGCCTTACCGGGAGCAGATCCGGGGCGAGAAACATCATCAAGGCAAGACGGTGCGAGCGCTTATCATCGAGGTACTGGACAACGCCAAGGGTCCGCAGGTGATCCTGTCCCGGAGCCACCCTAATTTCCTCAAACGGTTGTTCGAACAGGAAGTGCCGGAGATCCAGGAAGGGATCGTGGAGATCAAGGCCGTGGCCCGGGAACCGGGCACCCGCTCCAAGATCGCCGTGGTGTCCAATGACGAGCGGGTGGATGCGGTCGGTTCCTGTGTCGGCATGAAGGGGAGCCGGGTGCAGGCCGTGACCCGCGAACTGGCCGGTGAACGAATCGACATCGTGCCTTGGAGCGCCGAGTCTTCATTGCTGATCGGCCGCGCGTTGAGCCCGGCCGAGGTCAACTCCATCGTGCTCCATCCCGAAAAGGGCGAGGCGACGGTCATCGTCAACGACGATCAGCTCTCCAAGGCCATCGGCAAGGAAGGCAAGAACGTTCGGTTGGCCGCGAAACTGACCGGGTGGAAGATCGATCTCGTCTCTTCGCGCGAGCATCAGATTCGCCAGCGGGTCACGGACGAGATGTCCATGAAGCTGGTAGAAATGACCGGCATCACCGAGCGGCTGGCGGGATTACTCGCGGAGGCCGGTCTGACGACCATCGCGCGGCTCGCCCAGGCCAAGCCTGACGATCTGCTCGAAATTTCCGGTATCGGCCCCAAAACAGCTGAAGCGTTGCAGGCCACCGCGTCGGCCACGCTGGATGAACTCAGCCGCATGATCGAGGAGACGGTGGCCGAGGAGCTGGCCAAGGCGGAGGAAGAGGAGAAGCCGCTGTTCGACGAGAGCATCTTCGGCGATGAGGCCGAGATCGTGGCCGAGGAAACGACGGACGAGGACCTGCCCGACGTGCCGGAGGTGCAGGAAGATGTCGTGGTGGAAGGCAACCCGTTCCGGGCCTTTGACGACATGGTTGCACCGGATGAGCAGCCGGAAGAGGTGACGCCGGAACCGGCGGAGACAGTGGATCCGTTCGAAGGTACCGAGCTCGAAGAGTGAAGTCGGTAAGCGGCGATACCGGGCAGGTGATTGATGAATGCAGCTCATGACGGTTCCGCGCGGTTATTGGCGCTACTGGGACTGGCGCACCGCGCAGGAAAACTGGCCATTGGCGCTTCGGCGGTGATGGATCTCGTGCGGCGTGACAAGCGCCCGCTGGTGGTCATCGCCAGCAGCGTCGGCGCTGGTCAACGTGAACGGCTGTTGCGGCTGGCGCCAGTGCGAGGAATTGTCCTGGATGTCGTGACCGGTGAAGATCTGGCACGGGCGCTTGGCCGCCAGCAACTGGTGGTGGTGGCAGTCAGTGACCAATCCTTTATCCGTGGGATAGTGGGGTTGGGACTGGTTCAAAATGTAGCAGGTCCGCGTAGACCACGTCGAGCAGCAGGATCCGGCGAGTTGACCCCCAAGGGTCGGAAGCGCGTAGAACCGCAGGAGGAGTAGGTTTTGGCGAGGAAGCTCAGGGTTTACGAACTGGCACGGCACTACGGCGTCGACAGCAAGGCCATCACGGTTCTGCTGCAAAAGATGCGGGTCGAGGTCAAGAGCCATATGAGCGTCGTCGAGGATGAATTCGTGGATAAAATTCACGCCATCCACGAGCGAAAGCGCGAACTGGCGCGGCTCAATTATGCTGAAGCCCACAAACTCGATCCGGACAAGCTTAAGCATGTTGCCAGCTTGAAACCGCTGGAACGGCCACAACCGCCTCCGGAGCCCAAGAAGATAAAGAAGGTCAAGAAAAAGGCGGCCAAGAAGAAACCGACCAAGGCGAAGGTTGTCATCATCAAGAAGGCGGGCCAGGAAACCGCCGTGGTGAAGAAGGCAGCCGCCAAGAAAGAGGCGGCCAAGAAGGCCGCCGCCCGGAAAGCCGAAGCGGAAAAGGAAAAGCGCGAAACACGCGATGCCGAACTGGCGGCTTCGCGGGACAAATTCAAGCAAGCGCGCATGGTGAAGAAGCTGGTGAAGAAAGCGCCGCGTCTGGATCCGGAAGCCAGCGAACTTCCAGCCGAACCGGTAGCGGTAGCTGAACCGGTGGACGATGCCACCGCCAGTGTCGCGTCGAGTCGCAAGGTGGAGACGAAAAGCGAGACCGTTGTTGCATCGGCGGCGGCAGGTACTGCGCCAACGGCAGAGGCCGCTCCAACCGAGCCGGGTAGCGAGTCGGTGACGGAGACGGCGCCGGCAGACGAAACGACAGCCGAAGCAGCCTCCACAGCCGTACCGGCGGCTGCCGAGGCGCCCATCACCGAAACCGAAGCTGTAACCACCGAACCTGCTGCTCAGGAAGCCAAGCCCGAGGTCAGGGGGGGGCGGCCGGAAAGACCGCGCCGGGGCGCCAAGATCATCAAGCGTGGCCAGGGTGTCCCCAAAGAGGTCAAGGAATCGGTCAAGGAGTCGGTCAAGGCAGCCATCCGCAAACGCAAAGACGAGGCCGCCGCCAAGGCCGAGGTCTCACCGCGTCGGAAACGGCAACGCCAGCGCAAACGCAAGGTCGACGAGGTCGCCGTGGAACGCCAGCTCAAGCAGACCATGGCCCAGCTCGAGACGGGCCAGACCCGTCGCAAGCGGAAGAAAGGCGGTCCGGTGGAAGTTGTGGAAGAGGTCCCGAACGATATCCTGCAGGTGACCGAATTCATCACCGTCCAGGAACTCGCCGAAAAACTGGAAGTCCCTGCCAAGGACATAATTACCAAGCTGTTCACCTTGGGGCAGATGGTCACCATCAACCAGCGGCTGGAACGCGAACACATCGAACTCCTGGCCGAGGAATTCGAGCGTGAGCTGGAGTTCCTGAGCGAGTATGGCGAGGAGATGCTGGAGCAGGACGAGGTCAAGGCGGAGGACCTCCGCCAGCGGCCGCCGGTGGTGACGGTCATGGGACATGTCGACCACGGCAAGACCTCGTTACTCGATCACATTCGCGAAACCAATGTCATCGCCGGGGAGGCGGGCGGCATCACCCAGCACATCGGCGCCTACATGGTGCAGACGCCCGGTGGTCCCATCACTTTTCTCGATACGCCCGGACACGCGGCCTTCACGGCCATGCGAGCCCGTGGCGCCCAGGTCACCGACATCGTCATCCTCGTGGTGGCAGCCGACGACCGAGTCATGCCACAGACCATCGAGGCCATCAACCACGCCAAGGCCGCCGGGGTGCCGGTCATCGTCGCCATCAACAAGATCGATTTGCCGGCGGCGAATCCGGACCTGGTGAAACAGGAGCTGCTGAACCACGAGATCCATATCGAGGAGTACGGCGGGGATATCCTCTGTGCGGAGATCTCGGCCAAAAAGGGAATCAATATCGAGAAGCTCCTGGAACTCGTTCACCTGCAGGCCGAAGTCCTGGAACTGACCGCCAGTCCCGAGGGTGGGGCTCGCGGGGTGGTCATCGAGGCCACCAAGGAGCAGGGCCGGGGCGTGATCTTCACCGTGCTCGTGGATCAGGGCACGCTCAAGAAGGGCGACATCTTCCTGGTCGGCGTCCGTGATGGCCGTGTCCGTGCCATCTTCAACGAGCGGGGCGAGCCCCTGGAAAGTGTCAACCCGGGCGAACCGGCAGTGATTCTCGGCGCGCACGACGTGCCCGAAGCCGGCGACCGCTTCTACGTGCTCGACAGCGAGCGCGACGCCCGTGAGATCGCCACCAAGCGCCGCTCGTTGCAGCGGCAGCAACAGCTCGTCGGGCCGAAGAAAAAGATCGATCTGGATAACCTGGCCGAGATGATCGTGGCCCAGGATCTGAAGGAACTGCCCATCATCGTCAAGGGCGATGTGGCGGGTTCCGTGGAAGCCCTTTGTGACCAGCTCCTGGAGTTGAACACGGAAGAGGTAGCCATCAAGATCATGCACAAGGCAGTGGGTGCTGTCAGCGAATCCGATGTGCTGCTGGCCGGTAACATCGGGGCCCTGATCATCGGCTTCCACCTGCGACCCGGTCCGACAATCAGCGAGCTGGCCAAGAGTCACCACGTGACCATCGAGGTGTTCGACGTGATCTACGAGGCGGTCGACACCCTCCGGAAAGCCATGGCCGGTCTGCTCAGCGCCATCCAGCGGGAAGTCTCCACCGGCTCGGCCGAGGTGCGTCAGGTCTTCAGGATTCCCAAGCTCGGCACCGTGGCCGGTTCCATGGTGACCAACGGCAAGATCATGCGCAACTCTCGGGTTCGCCTGATCCGGGAAGAGATGGTTGTCTTCGAGGGGAAGATCCACTCGCTCAAACGGTTCAAGGAGGACGCCAAGGAAGTCCAGTCCGGGTACGAGTGCGGTATCGGCCTGGAGAATTTCCACGATCTGTCCGAGGGCGATCTGATCGAGGCGTACGAGATCGAAGAGATCACCCGAACCGAGCTGTAACAGTCGTTTCGCACAGCGGTAAGCTTGCAGCATTCGTGAGCAATGCTGGCCAGAATGGTCGACTGACGGGCCTGTCCCGTCCGGTCGGTTCCCTCACCAACTGCGAGGCGAGGTCCCGAAACGACCGGGTTTACTACCCCGCCCAGTGTCAGCAAGTCCCCTGCCTGTTGTTTGCGGCCGGTCAGGTTGCGCCCGGTAGCGCTGGTGCGTTATTCGGTAGCGCCGAGCCCGGGAACGAGAGCAGGCCGTGAAGAACCGAGGCAAACCAGAGGCAGAAAATGGACCCTTACAAGACCAGCAAGCTGAACAATTCCATCCTCAAGACACTCAGCGAACTGCTGCAGGTGGCGGTCAAAGATCCGCGGGTGGGCTTCGTGACGCTCAGCGGGGTGGAACTCAACAAGGATCACAGTGTGGCCCGGGTTTTCTTCTCGGTCATGGGAGACGAGGAGGAACGAGCCCGCTCCTTTACCGGCTTGAAGAAGGCACGCGGATTTCTGCAAGGCCGTCTGGGTTCGACCTTGCGCCTGCGGGCAACCCCGGAGCTGCGCTTCGAGTACGACGATTCTCTGGATCGGAGTGTCATTCTCGAGCGGAGACTGCGTGATCTGGAAGCTCAGGGCGAGTTCGAGGACGAGGCCACGCGGTCTCGACGCCGAAGTCTCTCCGAACTGCAGCCTTCCCACGATCTCTTGCAGGTTATCGATACCGGTCGCTCCTTCTGGGTGGTTCCCCACTGGAATCCTGATCCCGATGCCATGGGGAGCGCTCTCGCCATGTCCGCCGCCTTGCGAGCCCTGGGGAAGGAGGCCGTCACAGTGGCCTATCCGGACCCGCCCCTGGGGCTGACGGAATTGCCCGGCTACGGGGATGCCTTGCTGTCGACGGATTGTGCTGCCCGGTTCACCGAGGAATCGCCCGATACGGTGTTGCTGGTGGATTGTCACCGGACCGATCGTTGCGGTGAATTGCAGGCTCTGCTGGACGGTTTTCCCAATATCTGGACCATCGATCACCATCTGATCAGCAAGCGACAGGCTCCCGTGCCGGGTTGGGTGGAGCCGCGGGCCTGTTCCGCCGCGACCCTGGTCTACCGGGTCATCGAGGAGATGGTGAGCGACCAGGGGAGCGACGAGAAACCGTCCCTGATAGATCCGGACCTGGCGACCTGCCTGTACGCCGGACTCCTGAATGATACGGGCGGCTTCCGTTTTCCCAACACCACCCCGTTGACCTTCGAACTGGCGCAGCTTCTGTCAGCTCGGGGAGTGGATACTGCCGCGATGGCGCGCCAGACCTTGCACCGGTACCGACGCCAGGGTGTCGAACTCCTGCAACGGGTGCTGGCGACGTTCCAGTTTGCGGCGGCGGGCCGGATCCTGTCCCTGTCCGCCGATCAGGCCATGTTGGTCGAAACCGGCGCCTCGATGTCGGATACCGAAGGTTTCGTGAATCTGGCCACGGCCGTCGAAGGTGTCGCCTATGTGCTCTTCCTCAAGGAACTGGCGCCGGAGGTGTGGCGGGTCTCCTTGCGAGCGCCCGGCGGGGGCGACGTACAGCAGGTGGCGGCGTTGTACGGTGGTGGCGGCCATCGACAGGCCGCCGGCTGCACCATCGAGGGTTCGGCCGCCGAGATCGTCGAGCGCCTGGTGGCGGATCTGACGGAGACGTTCTGAGTTGGCTGTGGGCAACGGCATTCTCCTGGTGGACAAACCGGCTGGTTTGACCTCCTTCGCGGTGGTCGATCGGGTTCGTGCCGCCCTCGGTGGCCAGCTCGGTTTCTCGCCGCCGAAACGGCGGGGACGCCAGCGGTACAAGTGCGGCCATGCCGGCACCCTCGACCCTCTCGCCACCGGTCTCCTGCTCCTGCTCTGCGGCAGCGGCACCCGCCTGTCGCCATTTCTCATGAAACTGGACAAGGCCTACCGCGCCACGGTGCGGTTCGGTGTGGGGACGGACAGCCACGACGCCGAGGGGCGCCTCACCGAACAACAGCAGGTGAGCTGCACTCTGCCGGATCTGGCCGCGGCCATGGCGGGTTTTTGCGGTGAGATCCAGCAGGTGCCGCCCATATTCTCGGCCATCAAGCGCGCCGGTCAACCGCTGTACAAAGCGGCGCGACGTGGGGAAGAGGTCGAGCCGCCAGCGCCCAGACCGGTCCGGATAGACCGGCTCGAGCTGCTGGATTCCCGGTGGGGCGTGTCGGCGGAAACCACGGAGCTGATCGCAGCTGACGGCTCGATCTACGAGATCGACCTGGAACTGGAATGTTCCAGCGGGACCTATGTGCGCTCCCTGGCCCGAGATCTGGCGGCGGCCGTGGGCAGTGTCGGCACCGTCACCGCCCTGTCGCGCCATCGCATCGGGTCCTATCGGCTCGAAGATGCCGTACCACCCGCTGCCATCGACGACGGATCACGACTCGTGACGGCGCTCCAGCCACTCCGGTCGGCCCTGCCCCACTTGGCCAGCCTGCAACTCACTCCGCAGGAGGCTGCGCTGATCCGGCACGGCGGTCAACCTGAGTTCAGCTGGCTGAAACGTCTGGACCAACCGCCGCCGCTGGCGCAGAATACCGGCAGTGGTGAAGAGCAACACTTTCAGATGCGGGATCCTGGCGGCGCGCTGGTGGCCATCGGCTGGCTGGCTGGCACTGGAGGATTGCCGCGGAGTGCAG
>JBDRBC010000188.1:0-2263 GCA_043823125.1 bacterium
GGGTAGCATCACTGGATATCGAACAGGTTCTGATATCGCCCCATTCGCCTTGGCAGAATCCGTATGTCGAACGAGTGATCGGCTCGATCCGGCGCGATTGCCTGGATCATGTGATCATCTTCGATGAGCGGCACCTCAGGCGAGTGCTCCGGGAGTACCTGGACTACTGCCACCGGAGCCGGACGCATCTGGGGTTGGAGAAGGATTGTCCGGAGCCGAGTGCGGTCGAGCCGCCGGAGAGCGGGCCGGTCGTTTCGCAGCCCGTCCTGGGTGGATTGCCTCACCGGTACTACAGGCAAGCTGCGTAGCCAATCAATGTCGCAGAGTCACCCGGTTGGCCGGCTGGCGAAGCCTGTCAGTTCCTTGCCAAGATTCCAAATGTCGGCCGGATTTTCGAGTCCTTCCACAGTCTACCTCTCCCCTCCAAAGTCTCCCCGCGAAATCTCAGGTCCGTTCGCGACCAATGAAGCCGAATGGGATTTTCAGGGACAGCACACCAGCCAATCCAGAGTACTCATTCCCCCCTATTGCCTCACCCGCACCGGAAACTCCGGCCGCACCCGCTCCACCGGCGGATTCTCCGCCAGCTGCCGCAGGACCTCCTCGATCGCCCGCTCCAGCTGCGGATCCTTGCCAGCGATAACCTCCGCCGGCCACTGCTCCACCTCGATGTCCGGCGGCACACCGACGTTCTCCACGATGAACCCATCCTCGGTCCAGATGGCGAGGTTCGGCGCTGAAACGTAACCACCATCCATCAACGGCGGGAAGCCGAGAATACCCACCAGCCCACCCCATGTCCGCTTGCCGACGATCGTCCCCACCCCGAGTTGCCGGAACGACCAAGGCAAAAAGTCCCCGCCACTGCCGGCGGTCTCGTCTGTGATCATCACCTTGGGGCCGTGGATGGCCGAGAGCGGGGTCTCCAGGTCCTGTCCGTAACGGAAGGCCCAGTTGCAGAGGTGCGGGCGGCGCATGATGTCGATGTAGTAGTCGGCGATCTGGCCGCCGCGGTTGAACCGCTCGTCGAGAATGATGGCTTCCTTGTCGGCCTGGGGGAAGAAGTAGCGCTTGAAGTAGGTATGTCCCTGGGTTGAGGTGTTGGGGAGCCAGACGTAGGCTACCCGGCCGTCGGTGGCCTCGTGAACCTTACGGATGTTGTCCTCGACCCAGGCGCGCAGGCGCAGGCTCGACTCGCTGGCCGCCGGCGTCACCTTCACTGTGCGCGAGCCCTGGTAATCCACTCGCGGCCCCACGGTCAGCTCGACGATCCGGTCCGCCTTCTGCTCGAAGCGACGGTACAGGTTCTCCGACGGCAACAGGTCGACGCCGTCCACCGCCAGCAGGAAATCGCCCTCGTTCACGTCTACGCCCGGCTCGGTGAGCGGCGCGCGCAGGTCCGGGTTCCAGTTCAACCCCCCGTAGATCCGCTCGAAGCGGTAGCGGCCGTCGTTGATCACGAAGTCCGCCCCCAGCAGGCCGCCCAGGATGTCCTCTGGCTCGTCCAGAAAGTCGCCGCCCCCGAGGTAGTGATGCCCCACGGACAGCTCGCTGCACATCCAGCGCATGACCCGGTTCAGGTCGTCGCGACAGGCCAGGTCGGGGAGGAACTGCTGGTATTGTTCACGGAGCGCGGGCCAGTCGGCGCCGTGCATGCCGGGATCGTAGAAGTAGTCGCGATTGATACGCCACGCCTCGTTGAAGATCTGTTCCCACTCGGCGCGGGGATCGACGCGGACCTGGATGGCGCCGGTGTTCAGCACGCCGTCCCCGGGCTCCACCTCGCCGGCGTCGACGATACGCCACGACTCGCCGGCATGGAGCAGCAGCTTCGTGCCGTCCGCCGACACGACGAATTCGGAGACGCCCTCGCTCAGGGTCTCTTCCTCGCGACTCTCGAGATCGAACCGGCAGAGCGCCGCCGCCTGACCGCTGGTGTAGCGATTGCTGCCGGCCTCCGTCTTCAGATAGTAGACCTTGCCAGCCTCGCCGGCCTTCAGCCCCCGGTGCGACGCATCGGCAACCGGCAGGGCGACGATGCGCTGGGCCAGGTTGGCGAAGTCGATGACCACCTCGATGTCCTCGTCTGCCTCCTCGCCCTCCTCGCTCTCCTCCTCGTCACCCTCGTCACCCTCGTCATCCTCGTCGCTGGTCACGACCGCCTCGTCGCTCTCGGCAACCATGGGCGACGGCTCGTCAGCCGGCAGCACGGCCAGGTAGAGATGACTCGTCATCTCCATGTCGGCATTGGACATGGCGAACC
>JBDRBC010000189.1:0-44927 GCA_043823125.1 bacterium
CCCCCCGGAGGATCTCTGCCGCCTGCGCCTCTGCCCAGACCAGCCGGTCGGCACACGGCGCGAGAAACATGCCGATGGGGGTCGGATCATCGCCGGGCGACCAGTAGGCCACATCCAGCGGCATGGCGTCCCACCAGAAAACAGCTGCTAGCTTGCCATCACTTCCCACTGCCAGGGACGCCCAGGCCAGGTTCGGTTCCCGTCGCGGGCGCCGCCAGTTGATGACTCGCTGGGCAGCGGCGAAACGTTTGGCCGCCTCGTTCCCGCTGGGCGCAACGGCCGAACCCACTTCAGCCACCGCCTCGTCATAACGCGGGACGTCGAAATACTGGTTCCCGATGTTGGCCAGCAATTCGATCAGTCGCACCCGAGCCAGCTCACCCTCTGGGGACGGTCCCGGGAACAGACCGAGATAGACGCGGTAGCGCTCGACGCACACCTCCGGTTCCCCGAGGAAACGGTCGGTGAGCCAGACCTCCAGCCAGTGGCGTTCTTGCTGCCAGCGACTGTCGCCGTCGAAGAAGGCCGGTTTCAGCAGTTCGATGAGCACTTGTGCCCACTCCCGCCGGGTCACGGCCGCACTGTCCGGCGCCTGTTCGCCGAAGAGCTGGTCCAGCAGATCATCGCCCTTGCGGGCCAGCCAGAGTCGATCCTCTTCGGTCAACGGCAGATCGGGACGGATAAGATCCACGGGAAAGGGACGCCCCGTACGTTGCGCCACCCGGAAACACGACTTGAGAAGCGGCACCGCCGCGGAAGGTTCCTCCGGAAATATCCGGCTCTTGGTCAGGAGAAAGAGGGCGGAGACCAGTAGATCCTGATTGGCTTCCAGATCGTCCTCGGGCAAGAAATCACGCAAGCGGAGAGCCGCGCGCACCGTTTCCTCGGCCTGTCCGGTGAACCGGCGACGGAAGTTGGTGACCGTGAGCGCCCAGCGTCCGGCCGGGGAGTCGGCCGGGCCGGCGCCGCCACGTATACCGGTCCATAGTCGCCGCAAACTGTCGCCGACTTTTTCGGACAGGAACACCCGCCCCGGCGACTGCGCCCGTTCCTGGAGCGCGCGATTGAAGTCTTGTTCGGCTGCGGCGAAATCACGCTCTTCCAGAACCTCGGTTGCCGCCGCCAGTGTGTCCCAGTAGCTCATCCCGTGCCGATCCTTCCCGCGCGGGCCGTGTGGTCGGATCCGGAAATCCGGTGGCGTCCGTTCTTCACTGCTTGCGGTTCACTCAGACTACGATGTTCACCAGCTTGTTCGGGACAACGATCACCTTGCGGATGGTCTGATCGGCCAGAAGATCCGGAATCCTGCCATGAGCCTGGGCCTGCTCGGCCACGGACTCACGATCGGCGTCCACCGGCACCTCCATCCGTTCACGGATCTTGCCGTTGATCTGGACCACCATGGTCACCGTGGCGCGAGTCAGGGCAGCTTCGTCCCATTCCGGCCACTGTTGAGCGAATACGTGGCCCTCCCCCCCGATGCGTGTCCAGAGTTCTTCACCCAGATGCGGCGCAAATGGCGCCAGCATCTTGACCAGGATTTCGATCCCTTCCCGGTAGCGCTGGTCGTCCAGCCCCACGCGCGATCGTCCGGCATAGGCATAGAGGGCGTTGGTCAATTCCATCAGGCGACTGATGGCGGTGTTGAACTGGAATCGCTCCGTATCGACACTGCACCCCTTGATGCTGTTATGCATGACACAGCGGAGTTCGGCGCCGCGTTCCTCAGCTTCCGCCGCAGTCAAGAGGGGTGGATCGGCCGTGGCATCGCCGGCTGGCGACGTGCCCGTCAGGGCGGCCTCCACCAAACGCCATACTCGTTGCAGATACCGGAAAACACCCTCGAGGCCCTCGTCGCTCCAGTCCCCGCCTTCGCTGAAAGCGAAACCTTTCATCATGTAGGCCCGCAGCGCGTCCGTGCCGTACTGCTCCAGGTAACCGTCGGGACTGACCACGTTCCCCTTGGACTTGGACATCTTCTCGCCGTCGCTCAGGATCATGCCCTGATGATTCAACCGCAGGAACGGCTCGTCGAACTGCAGATGTCCCAAATCGTGCAGCACCTTGGTCACGAAGCGGGAAAAGATCAGATGGCCACAGGCGTGATCGGAACCGCCGACGTACTGGTCCACCGGCAGCCAGGACTGCATTTTCTCCGGGCTGAATGGCCGCTCGGTCTCGTCGGTGCAAGGGTAGCGCAGGTAGTACCAGGAACTGCACACGAACGTGTCCATGGTGTCCGGATCGCGCCGGGCAGGCTGGCCGCATTTTGGGCAGGACACCGCCATGAAACTCTCGGAACTGGCCAGCGGCGACACACCCGTGGGACGAAAATCCACATCGTCCGGCAGTTCCACCGGCAGCTCTTCCTCGGGCACCGGCACTTCGCCACAATCCGGGCAGTGCACGATGGGGATGGGCGCACCCCAGAAACGTTGCCGGCTTACCAACCAGTCACGCAACCGGTACTGGACCGCGGCCCGGCCGCGGTTTTCTGCCGCCAGCTCGGCCACGATGCGTTTGCCGCCTTCCCCATTGGCCAGGCCATTGAACTCACCGGACTGCAGCATGGTCCCCGACTCGGTGTACGCCTCGGTGAGGGGTGAATCCGGTTCGTCACCGGGCGCCAGGATCACCTTGCGAATGGGGAGCGAGAAGGTCTGGGCGAACTCGAAGTCCCGCGTATCGTGGGCAGGCACCGCCATCACGGCGCCCGTGCCGTAACTGGCCAGCACGTAGTCGGCCACCCAGATGGGAATGGACTCGCCGTTCACCGGATTGATCGCCACCGCGCCGGTGGGCACGCCACTCTTCTCGAGACTGCCACTGGCCCGATCGACCTCGCTCAACAATCGCGCGCGGCGGACGTAGTCGGTCACCGCGTCCCGGTTATCCTGACTGGTCAAGGCCGAAACCAGCGGGTGCTCCGGCGCAATCACCATGTAGGTGGCGCCGAACAAGGTATCGGGGCGGGTGGTGAATACCCGTAGGTTGACACCGCCGTCTTCGTCCCGCTCCCAGCCCTCCGGAAGTTCTCCGGACAGACTCATCGCCGGCACCTGGAACTCCACTTCGGCGCCCACACTGCGACCGATCCAGCTCCGCTGTTTCTTCACCGTCTCCTCGGGCCACTCCACCCTGTCCAGGTCGTCGATGAGTCGATCGGCGTAGGCCGTGATACGAAAACACCACTGGGTGCGGTTCTGCCGCTCCACCTGGCTCTTACATCGCTCGCAAGCACCGTCGCTGACCTGCTCGTTGGCGAGCACCGTCTGGCACGAATTGCACCAGTTGACCGGCATCGCCGCCCGGTAGGCCAGGTCGTGGTGGAAAAGCTGCAGAAAAAGCCACTGGGTCCAGCGATAGAAATCGGGCCGATGCGTGGCGACCTCACAGCTCCAGTCGTGCATGGCGCCGAGGGAGTGCAACTGCTCGCGAATGAAGACCATGTTTTCTTCGGTATGGATCCGGGGATGCACACCACACTTGATGGCGAAGTTCTCCGCCGGCAGGCCGAAGCTGTCGAAGCCGATGGGCTGAAAAACGTTGTATCCTTGCATGCGCCGGAAACGCGCCCAGGCATCCACTGGTACATACGACATCCAGTGTCCCAGATGCAGTTTCTCACCGGAAGGATAGGGAAACATGACAAGGCAATAACATTTATTATCGCTCCGCGAGAGATCGGTCTCGTGATATTTCTCGTCTCGCCACCGTTGCTGCCACTTAGCCTCGATCCCGGCGAAATCATAACTGGCCATGAACAACCTTCCGTTGGTCAGGTGTCACGGTTCTCGGCACCGCGAGCACCACTGCAAGTCACAGCCGGCGCCAGGGAGCGGCACCAGCGGTATCGTGGCGAACAATATACGGAAAGGGAGTCAGTCTTCCAGACCTAAAATATGGAGAGGGGGGCAGTGGTGCCTCACCGGGCCAGGACGACCCTGCCGGAGGTCCGCCCCCGTCGGTGCTCCAGAATGAAGAGATATGTTCCCGCGGCCACCTGCTGCCCGGACTCGTCCCTGCCGTCCCAGTCCAGCCGCCCCGAGGCAGCCAGGTCGCCGACATACAGATTGCGGACCCGGCGTCCCCTGACGTCGAAGATACCCAACCGGGCGGGCCCGGCAGGCAGGCCGCGCCACTGCACATCGCAGACGCCGCTCGTCGGATTGGGCCAGAGTTCCAGACCCCGTCCGATCTGCAGCGTGGGATCGCCCAACCCGGTGGGCGGATCATCCGCCAGGGGAAACGCCCCGCTGTTGCGGGCATCGGCCCGCTGTCCAAGCCACGGCTCCAACGCTGTCCATTCGTCCCGCGTCCACTGGGTTACAAGTTCATTCCCCTGATATGAGGCTTTGATCCACCCGCCACCACTGACGGGATACAGGATGGAGCCGACACTGGATACGATGTCTTCCTGGGGAACCAGAGGCCACAACGGCCCCCGATCCGCCAGGGAAACGAGATTGTCATCAGTCCGGAACCAGGCAGCCACGGCCCCCTTGATGTTGGGGAAGCTGGAGATCTCTTCCTCCCAACCCACCGCGCAGTAATATTCGTTCTCGAGGCCGCTGGTCAGATGAAAATCCCAGGCCGCCGGCGGCGGGAGTTGTTGCCAGCGTAACCGCAACCGGCCGGTGTTCGTGACCCCCCGGACCTCGAACCCCGGCAACGGTTCCACCTGGACGGTTCCGTTGGCCACCAGCTTGGCGACCATCAAGTTCCAGACAGCGGTCCGACCGGAACCACCGTTGCTCACCAGACCGGTAACGGCGACACACAGGTCATCACCCGAGCCGGCTACGGTGGGATCGGACACGGAAAGCCACTCGCCACCGGACGGCGCGCTGCCACTGGCTCCATCCAGCGGAGTCGAGGAGGCATCACCGTTGAAGACCCGGAACACGATCTCGTTGCCACTCTCCGACACAACCGGCACCACAACTTCATGTCGTCCATCCTGATCACTGTCCACGAGTACCGGTGACTTGATGCGGCCGGGACCGATGTCGACGGGCCAGTTCGGGGCCACCTCTCCATTGGCCCCCAGGACCTGGACGCTCCCGTCGGAGAGCGCGATAACGATCTCCTCACCCAGGGCGGGTCGGATCTCTCCCACTGCCGGCGCCAACGGTTCACCGGCCCCCAGAGATACACTCCCGAGCAGTTCACCCGCGGTGGTGAAACGATACAGGGTGCCCTGGTAATTCCCCACCACGCCGATCCGTTTGATCCCGCTCCCGGTGACGAAGCCGAACGGCGCCGAGAGGGCCACATCGGACGTGGCGACGGTGACCTCCTCGACGGTATCGCTGTCCTGGATGAAGTATATCTTGCCGAAATCCGAGGCCACGACCACCTCGTCGCCTGGACTGTCGTCGAGGTCCCAGGCCAGCGGGGCCGAGAGCGCCCCCAGCAAACTCCCGGGCAAGAACAGGAAGATCGGCCAGCCGGGTTGGGGACTGCCATCGGGAGCGATGGCATGAATGATCCGGGCGTAGGGGTCGATATCCGCGAAAGAAGTCAATACCAGGGACAGACTCGAGGTGGCGTTGAGTTGTCCCACCACTGGCCACCCATGAATCTCGCCACCCACATCCATCGTATATGCCGCTTCGTCGCCAGCCGTGGGGGGCAGGATCGTGAGGGTAACATCACCTTCTCCAGCCAGATGTTTGATCACCACGAACGAGAGCCCAGAACCATCGCCGTCATGCGTCGCCCGCTCGGTCCCCCCGAAACCGCGGGCATCGATCCGTTCCGGCGACCAGTTCCAGCTCGGATCGCTCAGTAATGCCAGGTCGTGAATCTCCAGCTGGATATCGAGTCCCCCGGTGGGATCGGCTTCGATGCGACAACCCGTCCCCGGCAACAAGGCGAGTCGACGTGCCAGGACCAGGCGATCGTTGGCACCTGCCAGGGAATCGGTCACACTGGCGCCCACGCTGATGGGCCACAGAGCCGCCTCCAGAGCTGACTGCACCTGCAACAGTCCCCACCCCCGCAACGCATCGGGCCACGGGTCTGCGGCGAGATCAACCTGTCCCAGACCGTCGGGTGTTTCGGCCGCCCAGACGGGTGCCGCCGTCGATTTGAGCAGCGCAGCAATCTGTCGGACATCCTGACCATCGCTGGGATCGGGTACTCCGGCCCGGTTCATTCCCTGCAGTACCAGGGACGCACAACCGGCAACATGCGCCGCCGCCAACGAGGTGCCGTGACGCTCCGAATATGTGTCATTGGGTTCGTTATCCGCTACGGTGATTCGACCTGTGGTAGACAGTAACCCGCCGCTGGGCGCCAGCAGGTCCGGCTTGTCCACGCCGAATTCTCCCCGCCCACTGAAGGCGGCCACGACACCGGCATCGTTGACCCCACCCACACTGAGGGCCGCCGGGGAGAGCGCCGGATACCCGGCCGGGATCTGCTCCGCTCCGCCGTTACCCATGGCCACCACCGGCAGAATGCCGGCGTCGGCGAGATCCGCCATGGCGGCGCTGATCCCATTGTCCTCGTCCCAGTTCACAGCAGCCAGAACGATCCGGACCCGATAGGTATCGCGATGCTGGAGAATCCAGTCACAGGCTGCCAGGAAGTCGCTGGTCCACTGATGCCAGATTCCGTCGAAGTCGTAGAACTTGACGATGGTCAACCGTAGATTGGGGGCCACACCTGACAGATCCGTGGACACTTCACCTTCGCCAGCCACCACGCTGGCCAGGGCCGTACCGTGATGATGATAATCCCACGGTCCCACGGCACCCGGGAAATCGTCGGTCACATCGTGCCAACCGATCACCTTGTAACCGGAGTAGACCGGCCACCCGTAATCGGCCGGCAACCAGTCCAGCGCATCGCCCACGTTGGGCGGCGGCCCGTCCACGTTGTCGTCGGAGTGGTCCCCCACATCGTTGTGGGCGGTATCGCAACCGGAATCCAGAATGGCCACGCTGATGGTCCAATCACCCTTAAATCGCCAAGGCGATTCGTGGACGATCTCAGCCCCCACCAGGCGCCGACTGTCGTTGAGGGCCGGCCGGCCATCGCGGTCGAGCAGGAGCGATCCCGCGTCCCATCGGTTCACCAGAACAGCCAGCCCGGGGGAATCGATGGCGAGGGTCACCAGTCCTCCGAATCTGTCCAGCTCGTGCAGGACTCCCACTTCGCCACCCGCACTGGCCACCGCCGCCAGGTGGAGTTGCATATCGGCCACCGTACGGCCGAAACAGAGTATCCGAAGCAGACCGTTGCTCCAGTCACCACTGGTTGGCAACGCAACGTTATCCGGCCAACCGGCGGCGTCACTTTTCCCCGCTAGATCATCAGTGATGGCTTCGGCCCGCAAGTCCGACCAGGAAAGTGCGCCGTCGAACCAGCGGTCCAGGATGTCCTCAACGCCGTTGGTATTCCCATCGCGCCGTTCGTCCAGACGGAACTCCTCCGCCGAAACCGCAGCCACTCCCACCACGAGCACCAGGCAACAGCCCGTGGCCAGCACAACGCCACGGCGAACCAACCGTGCTCCCAAAGACCGAGGGATTACGGAATTCTTGGTCGGATTGGACCTGAGCTGGGTCATGATTGTCCCTTCCGTGTCTCGCTGCCGGGTGGGTCGAAGCGGCTCGGGGAAACAGTGTGTGCTGAAGCCGAGCCTCTGCCCGGGCTCGGAACGGTCGGTGTCAACCCGGCTCGACAGTCTCTGTCAGGTTGTCGCCTGCGTCGCGGCCCGTCACTTGTGAAATTACCGATGACAGTGAGGGAAGGCAATGCTGATCTCCTTCACCAGCCGGGCCATTTCGCAGGTGAGACTGCCTCGGATCACCCCACACCGGCATAGTGCCGCAAATGGCAGCCGCGGCCGTCGCCAAGCAGTTCCACAGCGATCACATCGAAACGGTATTCGACTATTCCCGCCACCGGATTCTCTTGCAGGAAACTCAAGGCCACCCGCCGCAGTCGGCCGAGTTTCTGTGGGGTGACCGCCTCCTCCGGACGACCGCAACGGTTGGAGCGACGCGCCTTGACCTCCAGGAACACCAGCAACGGGCCACGTCTGACAATGAGGTCGATCTCGCCATCCCACTTCCGATACCGGCGTCCCAGACAGTGGTAACCACACATTTCGAGAAATTGCGCGGCGAGTTCTTCACCGTGCCGGCCTAGGTGGTACGGAGATGTTTTGGACATGTTGCTGCTTACCGGATCCGGGAGGTAGCAATTGGTGGGAGCGAAAAAACAGGAGCATTTGTTGGGCTAGCCAGAACGATTCAAGAGGTTTCCTTACCGGAATCTTGCCAGAGGCGCCCTTGATCGAGCTGGGCGATGGGTCGGTAGGTACGACGGTGGATGGGACACGGTCCGAGTTGGAGCAAGGCGTCGCGATGCAAGGTTGAACCGTACCCCTTGTGCCGAGCGAAACTGTAGCCCGGATACCGCCGGTCCCAAACACGCATCACCCGGTCGCGGAGCACCTTGGCCACCACGGATGCCGCCGCGATGGCGGCGCTGCGCCCGTCCCCCCCCACCAGCGGCTCACCCCGACACGGCAGGGTGGGCAGTTGCCGACCATCCACGAGAACCAGCTCGGGGGCCGGTCGCAGACGCGCTACCGCCCGGCGCATGGCTTCCAGGCTGGCTTGCAGGATATTGATACGGTCGATATCGGCCGGCGAGACCGCCGTGGCGGCCCAGCTCAAGGCATCGGCGCGGATGACCTCGAACAGTCGCTCGCGTCGCCTGGCGGTCAGCCGCTTGGAGTCATCGAGTCCCACGAGATCGTAACCGGCCGGCAAGATTACCGCCGCCGCAACCACCGGGCCCGCCCAGCACCCACGGCCAGCCTCGTCCACCCCCGCCAGACGTTGTCGGCCGGCAGCCGAGCGCTCCCAGTCGAACTGGACGAGGTCCGGTCCGGTCACTCCGGTCACGAGCGTCGCGGTGCTTCGCGGATCCTGGCCTTACGTCCGGTACGTCCTCGCAAGTAGTAGAGCTTGGCCCGACGCACCTTGCCGCGCTTGACCACCTTGATGGTGTCGAGATTCGGGGATTCGATGGGAAACACCCGTTCCACGGCGATACCGCTGGAGATCTTGCGCACGGTGAGCGACGCCTCGATGCCGCCGCCGCGCCGCCCCATGACGACCCCCTCGAAGGCCTGGACTCGGGTCTTGCCACCTTCCTGAATCTTGACGTTGAGAACTACGGTATCCCCGATATTGAAGTCGGGCAGATCCGTTCTCAAGCTGTCCCGCCGGAAGGAATCGACGATATTCATTGTTGCCTCCTGAAAGCGTGGTTCAACCGGGGACTCCACCACCAGTCACCACCATTTTCTGTATGGACTCTCGGTCCGCGATCGACTCGTCAACTGTCCGCGGCCGGATTCGTGCCGTACGTCTCGTCCCGAGACTCCGTCTGCTCCGGCGTGAGATCGGGTCGCCGTTCCCGGGTTCGCGTAGCGGCCTGTTCCTGCCGCCAGTTCTCTATGTTCCTGTGGTGTCCGGAAAGCAAGATCTCCGGCACCGTCAACCCCCGATACGAGGGTGGTTTGGTGTACCAGGGGCAATCCAGCCCCCCCTGGCGCTCTTCGGTGAAGCTGTCACTGGCCGCCGAATCGCCATCGTGCAACACCCCAGGGATCCGCCGCACCAGCGCATCGACGATCACCAGGGCCGGGAGCTCTCCCCCGGACAGCACATAATCACCGATGGAGATCTCGCGGGGTTTCACCAGTTCGCGCACCCGCTCGTCGATCCCCTTGTAATGGCCACAGAGCAACAAGATCTCGCCGGTGATCTCGGACTCGGCCAGCAGCGTCAGCACCAGTTTCTCGTCCAGCCGCTCCCCCTGGGGCGTGGTCAAGAGCACCGGGCTCGACTCGTGGGTTCGGTTGTCCTCCAGGGCTTCCACCAAGGGTGGCGCCATCATAATCATCCCGGCGCCGCCGCCGTACGGCGTATCGTCCACGGTCCGGTGCTTGTCCACGGTGAAATCCCGGATGTCCACCACCGTGTATTCCACCAGTCCACAAGTAGCGGCTCGGCCCAGGATACTCGTCTCCAGCACTTCACGGACCATGGCCGGAAACAGCGTCAGGACCTTAATCGCCAGCGACATCGAGCAACCCCTCCGGTGGATCGATGATCAGCGGCCCCTCCAGTCCGTCGTTTTCGCGCAGGATGGGCTCCACCGCGGGGATCAGGACTTCCCGCCCCGCTACCAGGAGCACCAACATGTACTGGTTGCCGTAGCGCCGAACCTCGCTCACCGCTCCCACCCTGGCGCCGCTTTTTGAGCAAACCTCCCGGTGGAGATACCGGAACGGTAAACCCGCCGGTGGCCGGGGGAAGGTGGGATCGAGATAATCGGTTCGCAAGAAACCGATCTGCCTGCCCACTAGGTTCTCGGCTTGGTTACGATCGCGACACCCTTCCAGCCCGATGACCACGGCCTGTCCCTGCGCTCGTGCCTTCCGGCAGACCAGGAGATTCCCGTCATCCCAGCGCAGAAACTCGCTGTCCAGCAAAGGCGGGTGCCAATCGATGAACGGGAAGAGCTTCACCTCTCCCCTCAAGCCGACGGCCTTGACCACCTCGGCGACAATCACGAAATCCGCGTCATCCGGGACCGGCATATTTCGACCTCACCGTCTCATTCCAGGATCTCGAGTCCCAGCCGGCGATCGGTCTTGGTGCTGATGGCCATCAACAAGGTCCGGATGGCGCGTGCCGTCTGGCCGCCCTTGCCGATAACCTTGCCCAGGTCCTCCGGATGAACGCGCACCTGGAAGACCTCACGCCCCTGCCGTTCCGTCTTCTGGATCAAGACGTCATCGGGGTGGTCCACCAGGTTGACTGTGATGAAGGAAACCAGTTCCAGTACCTCATCCATGGTCGCGCTCAACTTTCCTCAGCGTCGGTCTTGTCTTCCGACTCGCTTGCCGCGTCATCACCGCTGGCCGTGTCGCCCGACTCGTTGTCCGCTCCGTCAGTGGCGGCTGCGGACGGCTCGGGAGTCTCGGGTGTCTCGATAGCGGGCTCCGGATCTGTCGCTTCGTCCACGGCCGGCTCGGCTTCGGCCTTGGCGGCTTCCGCCTTCTCGGTTTCGACCTGAGCTTTGGCCTCGGCTACCTGACGGGCCGTCTGCTGACGCGAGGCTTCGTCCCGTGCCGCGCGAGTGTCAGCGCCCTCCTGCCAGGAGGTCATGGCCGCGTCGATTTCCGCGTCACTCTTGCCCGCCTTGAGGAGAGAAAACCGGTAGAGAATGCCCTGGGACTTGAGCAGTGACCGCGCCGTGCCGGAGAGCGTGGCTCCCTTGCGCAGCCAGTCGATGATCTCCTCGTCGTGCAGGTTCACTTCGAACGGGTCGACGAACGGATTATAGTATCCCAGGTTCGCCAGGTAGGCGCCGTCCCGACGCTTGCGGCTGTCCAGGACGACCAAGCGATAGAATGGGCGTTTCTTCTTGCCCATGCGCGTGAGCCTGATTGTGGCTGCCAACTCGTCACCTCCAGTCAAGTGGTATCGCGACACGACCATTGCGCCGCACTCGTTTCTTCTCGACTCATTACTTCAATCATTTTCCGCCCAGCATTCGCTGGCCGAATTCCTGCAGTCCGCCCGCGTCGTTGATCTGCTTCATCATCCTACGCATGTCGCGGTACTGCTTCAGCAGTTTCTTTACCTGCGAAACATTGGTGCCGGATCCTCTGGCGATCCGCTTGCGCCGCGAGCCGTTGATGAGGTCGGGCTTGCGTCGCTCGGCGAGGGTCATGGAGTTGATGATCGCCTCCACCTTGACGAACTGCTGGTCGTCCACCTTCGCTTTGTCCAGCAGGTCCGAGTTCATGCCCGGCAGCATGCCCAGGACCCCCTTCAACGGACCCATCTTTTTCATCTGCTTGATCTGGCGGTGGAAGTCCTCGAGGGTGAAGTGGCCCTCGGTGAACCTGGTGGCCAGGTCCTCGGCTTCCTCCATATCAAGCTTGTCTTCGGCCTGCTCGATGAGAGTGAGCACATCGCCCATGCCTAGGATGCGGCCCGCCATGCGGTCGGGGTGGAACACCTCGAGATCGTCGAGCTTCTCGCCCACACCCACCAGCTTCACCGGCCGACCGGTCACCTCGAGCACCGACAACGCCGCACCGCCGCGTGCGTCACCGTCCATCTTGGTCAAAACCGCGCCGTCGAAGCCGACCTGCTCGGCGAACTGGTTGGCGATGTTGACCGCCTCCTGGCCGGTCATGGCATCCAGCACCAGGAGCTTCTCGTGAATCGGCACGGCCTTGTCGATGGCCGCCAACTCCTGCATCAACTCTTCATCGATGTGCAAGCGACCGGCCGTATCGACGATGAGCACGTCGCACTTTCGATCCTTGGCGCGCCGGTGGGCCATCTTGACGATGGTGGCGGCGTTCTTCTGCTGGCGATCACTGTGCACGGTCACGCCGATGGACCCGGCGATGACTTCCAGCTGATCGATGGCGGCCGGCCGATAGATGTCAGCGGCCACCAGTAACGGTTGTCGCCCCTCCTTCACCAGCAGATTGGCCAGCTTGCCACAAAAGGTCGTCTTGCCACTACCCTGCAATCCCATCACCATGACGGTGGCGATGGGTTTCTGCCCCAGTGCCAGCTCGTGGGCCTGACCGCCGAGCAGTGCCACCAGCTCTTCGTTGACGATCTTGACCACCTGCTGGGCAGGGGTCAGGCTCTCGAGCACATCCTGTCCCAACGCCTTGTCGCGGATGGACGCCACCAGCTTCTTGGCAACGCCGTAGTTGACGTCCGCTTCCAGCAGCGCCAGACGCACTTCGCGGAGTGCTTCGGTGATGTTGTCCTCGGTCAGCTGTGTTTGACCGGCCAGCTTTTTCAGCGTCCGGTCCAGCCTCCGGGTCAACTCTTGAAACAAGAGCGCCTCCTCCAACGACCGTTCTCAATCGGCTCGCAAATATCGATGGGCAGCATGCTTGCCCATCGTTCAACTCTCGCAACCGCCGAAATTAGCAAACATTTAGGGCCAGCGCAAGGTGATTGTGGTTTGGCGTTTGTGGATCTTGGATTGCGGTTTGGTGATCCTCCACCCCCAGGCACACGCCCCGGGGTTCATCCGCGCAGGCAACGGACGATCTGGTCGCGCTGGGCGGCACGGAGTAGATACGTACCGGAAACGAGGATATCGGCCCCCGCCTCACGGCATGGCGGGGCGGTCTCGCCGTCGATTCCCCCGTCGACAGAAATGGCGTATCGATAATTCTTGTCAATTCTTAAGCGCTTCAACTCAGCGATTTTGTCAAGAGCTTCAGGCCGAAAGGACTGGCCACCAAATCCCGGTTCCACCGACATGACCAACACGAGATCCAGGTCGCCGAGATACGGTTCGAGATGTGAAACAGGCGTGTCCGGGTTCAAGGACAGTCCGCACTTCACGCCGTGCGCCGCCGTGGCCAACAACGTAGCGGCCACATCGACCTCCGCCTCCACGTGAAAAGTGATGGCATCCACCCCACTACGCACGAAAGGCTCGAGATAGCTATCCGGCCGCGAGATCATCAGATGGGCATCCAGGGGTAACCGGGAGCAGCGACGGATGGCCGCGGTTATGAAGGGACCGAAGGTGAGATTCGGTACGAAGTGCCCATCCATAACATCCAGATGGAGCAGATCGGCTCCCGCCTGCTCCAGGGATCGTATCTCCTGCCGCAAATCGGCAAAATCCGCTGCCAGCATAGAAGGCGCCACCGCGGCGCCGGTTTCAGCGTGTCGCCGCCACCAGTTCAACCCGTGCTCCTTTTCTGATCCGTCCGCCCACGGGAGGTGATTGTCGCAGTACGGTGTTGGGGGGCGCCTCGCTTGTCCGTTCGAAGGAAACCGCCGCGGCCACGCAGCCGGCGGCGGAAATAGCCTCCTGGGCCAGGAACAGGGACGCTCCGGTGAAATCTGGCATCCGGTACAGGGGCGGCAGGGTCGGTTCCTCGATGACCATGGCCACCGGCTCCCCCTTGCGCAGCACGCTGCCGGCGGGTGGGTACTGGTAGGCCACGGTGGGAACCGTCACCTCCTGGCTACGCACCCGGAGTAGTCGTCCCAGCTGGAAGACCTCCCGCTGCAAGGTGATCTCGGCTTGACGTCTGGTCAGACCGGTGAGGTTGGGTAGTACCCCAGCCGGTGGTCCCGAACTGGTCACCACCCTGACGGTCCGGCCACTGCGGATGGGCGAGGCGGCATTGGGCGTCTGGTCCAGCACCATTCCGGGAGGCACCGTGGGATGGGCTCGTTGTCTGGTCTCGACGATGGTCAATCCGAGCCGCTGGGCCTCATCCTGAGCAGTCACCAGCGTGTGGCCGGTGAAGTCGGGCACTAGCACCACGGTGTTCCGATGGACAAGCTTCGGCATGATGACGAAATTGAACGCCAGCAATCCAACACCGAACAGCAGCGCTGCTCCAGCCAGCAACAGTATGAAGTGCCACAACTTCATGCCGATGTTCCCTTCTTGCGTAACCTCGCGGCAAAGAACCCGTCGGTACCGGTGCGTTGTGGTAGCCAGGCGCGCTGATATCGATGCGGCCCCGGTCCAGGCCGCACGGCGGGCTCCAGTTCCGGGTGAGCCCGTCGTAATCGATCAATGACGTCCCCGTTCTCTTCCGGTTCCAGGGAGCAGGTAACGTACAGCAGCTCACCCCCGGGGCGGAGCAGATCCAGTGTCCGCTCGGCCAGCTGGAACAGACGTTCGCCGTTCTCCCGCAAGGTGCGCGGTCGCAAACGCCAGCGCCCTTCCGGGTGGTGCCGCAGGACACCGCTGCCGCTGCACGGCCCGTCCAGCAAGACTGTGGCGAAACTCTCCGCCGCAAATGGAGGCTGGGCACCACTGGCTAATACCATGGAAAGCGGGTACGCCTCAATCCTTTTCGTGTTCTGGAGCAGTCGTTGCAGGCCATCTCGACTGAGATCCATGGCCACGATGTCGGTGGGATCCGACCAGCTCGCACGCAAATGGAGGGTTTTCCCACCGGGCGCCGCACAGCAATCGAGCAGGCGACCATCCCGATGCACCGCCAGCCAATCCGTGGCGCACTGAGCGCCCTCGTCCTGGATGATGAGTTCCGGGAAGCGCTTCAACAGTGCGGCCAGCTCGTCCCGTGGCAAACGGTCAGTCGTCTGGAGCGCCCGCGAATTCCAGCGGCCCGGTGCCACTGCGATACCGGCGGCAATCAGCCGCTCCCGGCAAGGGCCGAGAGCGGCCGGCGGCAGCACATGAAAGGTCAGTGGCGGTGGCTGATTGTGATGGCGAAGCAGCCGCTCGCATCCCGCCAGTCCGAACCGGTCGAGCCACCGTTCCACGAGCCAGCGGGGAAAAGAGTGATAGGTCTGGAGGTGGGCCACCGTTTCGGTCTGGCGATCGGGAAAGAGGTTCTCGAAGGCGCGGGAACATCCCGATTGTCCAGAGTGTCCAGATGGTGCCGCAGCCAGTGCCCGTCGCACCGCCTGCAAGAGACCGTTCACATACGGCACCGAGCGTGCGGAGACCACTGCCCGACACAACTCTCCCCCTTGATGGATGGCGGCATATGCCGGCACGCCGTCACAGGCGATGAGTTGATGCAAGGAAAGCCGCAAGACCATCAACAGGCGGGGATCAGTGGGAGCCCGGCGGCGGGAGAATCGTTTGATCAACCAGTCGTAGCGCCCCTGCCAGCGCAGGGTTCCCTTGACCAGTTCCGCCAGAAACGCCGGCGAATGATCACCGGCGGCACTGGACACGGCAACGATGGCCCCGGCGAGTGCCGGTTCCAGCAACTCACCCTTGGCCACGGCCAGCAAGGTATCCAGAGCGTGCCGACGCACCGGATCCAGACTCATGAGCGGAATATCTGACCGGCGACGATCTCGCGCCCCCGGATGAAATCGGCCACGGAGAGTTGCTTACGGCCGGGGCTCTGCAGTCCGGTCACGAGCAGGATCCCCTCGCCACACGCCACCTGTAAACCCTCTGGGGCCACTCCCAACACCGTTCCCGGTTCCGCTTCCGCGGTCCGGAAGGAGTACGGGGAGGCCGCAGTGATCTTGAGCATCTGATCGTCGAGGAAACTGCTGGCGCCGGGATACGGCTGGAGACCGCGCACCTGATTGTGCACCACGGAGACCGCTCGGTCCCAGCGCAACGGCGCCAGTGAACGAGTGAGCTTGGGCGCATAGACCGCGCCCTGATCCCCTTGCGACAGCGGGTTGATGACCCCGCCATCCAGATCACGCAAGGTATGCACCAGGAGATCGGCGCCCAGGCCGCTCAATCGCTCGGCCAGCTCGCCACTGGTCTCCTCCGGACCGATCGCCACGGCGCGCTGGGCGAGAATTGGTCCGGTGTCGACCCCCGCATCCATCTGCATGATGGTGACCCCGGACCAGGTGTCGCCGTGCAGGATCGAGAATTGAATGGGCGAAACACCACGCCACCGCGGCAACAAGGAGGCGTGGACGTTGATGCAGCCCAGCGGCGGTGCGCTCAGCAACGGTTCGCGGAGGATGTGACCGAAAGCCGCCACCACCACGGCATCGGGTTTCTCCTCCAGCACGGCGTGGGTGACCGCTACCCGATCACCCCGGCCGAAGGTGACCACCGGAATTTCGTGTACCTGCGCTTTTTGCTTCACAGCGGTGGGGACGAGCTTACGTCCGCGCCCCGCCTCGCGATCGGGCTGGGTGACCACCAGGCGGATATCGAATCGGGCCTCGATCAGCGCATCCAGAGATGGCACTGCGAATTCGGGTGATCCCATGAAGACCAGTTTCACGCCCTTGCCCCCCCTTGGTCTCATCAGCTTCCGCAAACGCCAGCCCAGCAACAAGCGTTTCACCACCGAGAGATGATCGATGAACAGGATCCCGTCCAGATGCTCCATCTCGTGCAACGCCGCCCGGGCCAGCAGTCCCTCCACGCCGGTCTCGCGTGGTTGGCCATCCAGATCGTGATAGCGGAGACGCACTGTCGTGGGCCGGGTCAGCTTGCAATACAGGCCAGGAAACGAGAGGCAACCTTCGGCGAACTGCATCGTGGCCCCACTCTGCTCCACCAGCTCCGGATTGATCAGGACCAGCCGTTCGCTTCCTGATCGAGGGCGCGGATCACAAATAACCGCCACCCGGCCGGCCACGCCGAGTTGCGGGGCCGCCAGCCCCCAACCTTTCTGTCGGCGTAGCGTTTTCCAGAGTCGGCCCACCAACTGTCGGACCTCGGGAGTGCCGGGTTCCACCGGCTGGCAGACCTGTCGTAATCTGGTGTCACCGTACCGCAGAATGGAATCGATCTCGGTATCGGCGACGTTCACGCCTCGCCCTTCTCGATCACTGTCGCCACCGAGTTCCGTGCGATCTCGACCTTGACACCTTCGGCAATGGTGGCCACGAGCCGATCATCCTTCACATTCAGAACCTTGGCGATGAGTCCACCGGAGGTAACGATCCGGTCACCTTTCTTGAGACTCTTCAGCATTTCCTGATGTTTTTTATGCCGCTTCTGCTGGGGTCTGATCATCAGGAAGTAGATGATGGCGAACATCACGATGATGAATCCGAAATTCATCATGGCCGCCCCACCGCCACCGGATCCTTCGCCGGGTTGAGCCATGGCCAAGAAATGGACTAAGGACATTTTGCGCACTCCTTTACACGTCTGCTGTGGTGTCGTCGGTTCAGGGAAATTCGCACCGTTCCTTTCCGAACCACCGGGAACAGGATTCGAGCCTGTTCCTGTATCCAAGATGATACTCGCGGTCGCCGGGTGCAACCTGATAACCGGACGTGGCCTGCGCCGAACCGTCCGGTGCCACCGCTAACGTTGCTCGTCCGCAATACGAGACAGTCGTTCCGCCTCCCCAGTCTGCCAGCGAGACACCACCTCACGTGCCAAGGCGTCGAAGGTGCCGGCGCCGAGAGCGTCGCGGATGTCCGCCATGAGTTCCTGATAAAAGTACAGGTTGTGGGTCGTAGCGAGGATCGAGGCCAGGATTTCCCGACTGTTGAACAGGTGCCGCAAGTAGGCGCGAGAATGGCGCCGGCACACCGGGCAACGACAGTCCGCAGCGAGAGGCGATTCGTCCCGGGCGTAAGAACTATTCTTGACCACCAGACGACCGTCCCGGGTCAAGACCGTGCCGGTACGCGCCATCCGGGTGGGCAAAACGCAGTCGAACATATCGACTCCGCGCTGGACGCTTTCGACGATATCGTCGGGGAAGCCAACCCCCATCAGGTATAGTGGCCGTTCTGGCGGCAACAGGCCGGCGGTCAACTCGGTCATCTCGCGCATGGCCGCCTTGGGTTCACCAACCGAGAGGCCGCCGATGGCGTAACCCGGCAGATCGAGTTCTACCAACGCCGCGGCTGAACGTACTCTTTCCAGCGCGAAAACGCCCCCCTGCACGATGCCGAACAGGACCCGCTCCCAGCCGTCGCGATACAGACGCCCGCCGTCGCAGACCTCACGGCAACGTCGCGCCCAGGTGGTGGTCCGGTCCACGGCATCCCGTACCTCGTCCTCTGCCGCGCCGAATGGGCTGCAGTGATCGAACGCCATCACGATGTCGGCGCCCAGGGCCAGCTGGACCTCCAGGCTCAGTTCCGGGGTGAAATAGTGGCGACTGCCATCGAGATGGGACTGGAACTCGACTCCGTCATTGTCGATGCGGTTGAGGGAAGCGAGGGAGAAAACCTGAAACCCGGCGCTGTCGGTGAGAATAGCGCCGTCCCAACCCTGAAAGCGGTGGAGCCCCCCGAGCTGCGCCACGAGTTCGTGTCCCGGCCGCAGGTACAGATGATAGGTGTTGCCCAGAATGAGGCGGGCGCCACAATCCCATAACGACTCGAACGTCATGGCCTTCACTGAACCGACAGTACCCACCGGCATAAATACCGGGGTTTCGATGATACCGTGACCCGTGACCAGCCGGCCGCGCCGTGCCCGACTCCGCGGGTCGTGACAGCTGGTCTGGAAGGAGAACGGTGTCTCCAGGTCCACTGTGCTTTCGTTCCCTCGTTGGCTCACAATGTCTCCTCTTACGGACGGTCTGCCGGCAAGATCAACATGGCGTCGCCGTAGCTGTAGAAGCGGAAACCGGCGTCCACCGCGTGTGCATAGGCCCGGCGCCAGGTGGTCTCCCCCGCAAACGCCGCCACCAGCATGAGCAACGACGAGCCCGGTAGATGAAAATTGGTCAACAGCCCATCCACGGCCGTCACCTCGTCGGGTGGACGGATGAACAGCCTGGTCTCGCCGACGACCTCCCAGCCGGCCTCTGTCTTATCAGCAGCATCACCGGTAGTGTATCCGAAATCTGCCCCCTCCCTTTTCGACCGCACGTACCTGGCGTTGCCCACAAATCGACCTGGCGACGAATCGGCAGCGGCCGGCCACTTCCGCACCGTGGTCGGTCCGGCGTCCAGGGCCAGTGACTGGACGGTGGCCAGCACCCGCAAACTGGTGGTGCCCACGGCGAAGATCCGTCCACCAGTACGCCGGGTCCGGCGAATGGCAGAATCCGTAGCCACGGGGTACTGGAAGGTCTCCCGATGCAAGCGTCTTCCCGCGATCTGCTCCGCCGTGGGTGGACGAAAAGTGCCGGGCCCCACATGCAAGGTGATCCAGGCAGTCCCGATGCCGCGTTGGCGGAGTCTGTCCAGCAGTTCGGATTCGAAGTGCAGACCGGCGGTGGGCGCCGCCACTGAGCCGCTCTGTCGCGCGTACACCGTCTGGTAACGCTGGTGATCCAGGCGGGTTGTCTCGGCACCATCTTGCGCGGCTGGATCGCGCCGAATGTACGGCGGGAGTGGCATCTCTCCGTACGACTCGGCGATTGATTCCAGAGTATTCTGCGGATGGTTTCCCGGCACGGCCACCACGACGAAGCCGTCGCCGAGAACGTCGGTGATTTTCACCCTGGGTCCTGGCTCCACGGCGTCTGTCTTGGCCTGCACCTGGAGTGCCTGCCCCGGCCGGAGCCGTCTCGTGGGCCGCGCCATGGCCAGCCAGGAACCGTCCGCTTGCGGCCGGACCAGTAACAGCTCTACCCGACCGCCACTCGCGACCCGACGAGTCCACAATCGTGCCGGCAACACCCGGCTGTCATTCAGGACGAGCAGGTCGCCCGGTCGCAACAGGTCGGCGATCTCACGAAAAACATGTTCGCCAATCAAGCCACCGTTTCGCTCGAGACAGAGCAGGCGAGAATCGGCGCGGCGCGGCGCCGGCGCCTGGGCGATGAGTTCGGGCGGCAAGTGAAAAAAATAAGCGGGATCATCGGCTGTCATGATGGCTTCACCAGCATCTCACAGTAACTCGGCCTGGTTCCCCGGTCTGGACGCGGCTGGTCGGTCCAGCTGGAGATGATCGTAGGCCTGGTCGGTCACTTCGCGGCCCCGGGAGGTGCGCTTGAGCAGACCGGACTGGATCAGGAACGGCTCCACCATGTCTTCCAGGGTGTCGCTCTCTTCACCGAGGGAAACCGACAGGTTCTGAATCCCCACCGGGCCGCCGCTGAAGTGCTCGATGATAAGCTGCAGGTAGCGCCGATCCAGCGGCTCCAGACCGAGTTGATCCACCCCGAGCCGGGTCAGACCGCTGTCGGCCGCCTGCCGGTCCACCACCTTGCAACCGTCGACCTGGGCGTAATCGCGGACCCTGCGTAACAGTCGATTGGCCGTACGTGGGGTTCCCCGCGAACGGTGGGAGATTTCCAGCGCCCCCGCACGGTCCAGGGGAATTCCGAGTATGGTCGCCGAGCGGGTGATGATCTCCTGTAACTCCTCCGGCGGATAAAAATCGAGATGGCAGATGATACCGAAGCGGCTACGGAGTGCTGGCGTGATCATACCGGCGCGGGTGGTGGCGGCCAGCAAGGTAAACGGCTCGAGCTGGAGCTGGAAGTGGCGGGCGTTGGGACCCTTGTCGATGACCAGCTCGATACGCCAGTCTTCCATGGCCGGATACAGATGCTCTTCGATGACGCGATTGAGTCGATGGATCTCGTCGATGAAGATGGCTCGCGCGCCCTCCTGCTGGCTGAGCAGACTGATGAGTTCCGCGCTGTTCTGGAATGCCGGTCCACTGGTAATCCTTAGTTCCATTTCCATCTCGTTGGCCAGGATTCCCGCCAGGGTGGTCTTGCCCAGACCTGGCGGTCCGTACAGCAGCACGTGGTCGAGAACTTCCCCGCGCTGACGCGCCGCTTGCACGAAGACCCGGAGATTCTGCTTGACCTCCTCCTGACCGACGAAGTCATCCAGCTTGCGCGGTCGCAGGCTCGGTTCCAGCTCCGCGTCGAGATTCGTGCGATCGGGATCGGTCCATCTTCGCTCGTCCACCAGGTCCCTCTTTTCACCGGCAACGCCATCACGCTACAGCTGCTGCAACGCCGCCTTGACCCATGACTCCAAATCATTCGCCAGTGCCGAATCCCGATTCCTGACCGCTTGCAGGGCCCGCTCGGCCTGAGCCAGTGACAACCCCATGGCCATGAGCACCTCCGCCGCTCGACGTGACTCGGTGTCCGGCGTGAGTTGACCCGCCATATCGGTATCACTTGCGTTCGTAGCCGACCCGACCGACGCCCACGCCACCAGGTCCTCGGGCACCCGGTTTCCCAGCTCCACGATGAGCCGGGCCGCGCTCTTGCGCCCGATGCCGGGAAGTTTGGTCAATCCCTTCTCGTCGCCTCTCTGCAGGCACCCCACCACTTCGGCAACCGAGGCGGCGGAGAGGATGCCGAGGGCCAGCTTGGGACCGATACCCGACACCGAGATCAACAACCGAAACAGGGAACGATCTTCTGGCGACAGGAAGCCGAACAGGAGCCAGGCATCCTCCCGCACTGCGAGATGCGTCCACAACTTGACCGTCTTCCCCACTGCCGGGAGCTGTTCCACGGCGCGACTGGACAGGGCCACCGTCAGCCCAACACCACCGCCACCCACCGCCACCACTGCTTCCGGTCCCCGTTCCTCCAGCACACCTTCGATGAATGCGATCACCGACTATCACCTCCCAGCCTGACGAAGCTGTGGATTCTGGCCACGGGTCGCGTGACACAACGCCACCGCCAGGGCATCACTCTCATCCAGCGCGGGCGGCTCGCCACGTATCCCCAGATAGCGACACACCATGAAACGGACCTGTTCCTTGCTGGCGCCACCGTTCCCGGTGAGGGCACTCTTGATTTCCCGGGGAGCATACTCCGCCACCGGTAGAAACCGCAATGCTCCAGCCAGCAGAATCACACCACGGGCGTGCCCGAGGATGAGTGCGCTACGAGCGTTGCGAGCGTTGAACAGACTTTCTACCGCCATCTCGTCCACCGCCTGCCCGTCCAGCACGCCCTGTATCGATTCATGGATGGTGCGGAGTCGCTCGGGCAAGGGATCGCGGCTGCGGGTACGGATGACTCCCGAGGTCAGGAGACGGAGACTGGAACCGGTGGCAACGATACCGTAACCGGTGGCGTGAGAACCGGGATCGATACCCAGGACAATCATCGGGAAAGATCCTTGCCAGCCGGAACGACGTTACGATGCCGTCCCGTCGAAGCCGTGAATTGGGAGATACGGACCAGGCTATTCACTCAACGCGGCCAGCTCGTCATCGTCCAGGTCGAAGTTGGCCGACACGGCGGAGACGTCATCGAGGTCGTCCAGCGCCTCGATGAGATCCAGCACGGCCCTGGCGTCGCCACCCTCAACCTTGACGGTGGTCTGTGGATTGAGGGTCAGCTCCGAGGACACTACCGGCAGACCGGCGGTTTCCAACGCTTGGGTCACCCTGTGCAGGTCCTCCATACCGGTGGTGATGACGATGGAGCCCTCTTCCGTGGCCACATCCTCCGCCCCGGCGTCGATGGCGGCGTCCATGGCCGTATCCAGGTCGCAGCGGCCGGCATCCAGGACGACCACCCCCTGCCGGTCGAAGAGATAGGAAACACAGCCGGCACTGCCGAGCTTACCGTTGTACTTGGTGAAGACGTGTCGGACCTCGGCGGCGGTGCGATTCTTGTTGTCGGTCTGGGTTTCCACGAGGATGGCCACACCTCCGGGGCCATATCCCTCGTAGGACATCTCCTCGTAGATCGCGCCTGCCAGCTCGCCGGTGCCGCGCTTGATGGCCTTGTCCACCGTATCGTTGGGCATGTTGGAACTCTTGGCCATGGTCAGCGCGGCCCGGAGCCGGGCGTTGCTATCCGGATCACTACCACCCCGGGCGGCCACGGTGATTTCACGGATGATCTTGGACCAGACCTTGCTGCGCGCGGCGTCCTTGGCGCCTTTCTTCCGCTTGATGGTGCTCCACTTGGAATGTCCGGACATTAACGCACCCCCGCTCTCAGCCATCGAATCATTCGTCCACTCAATCATCCGGCCAATCATCCCGTCAGTCATCCGACCAATCATTCACTCAATCATTCACTCAATCATTCGATCAGCGGTACGCTCAGTCGTTCCCCTCGATTCGACTCTTCTTGTGCTCCTCGATCAACCGCTTCTGGACGTCGCCCGGCACCTCGGCATAATGCGAGAACTTCATGGTGAAGGAACCGGTGCCCTGGGACATGGATCGCAGCATAGTCGAGTACTGATATAGTTCGTCCTCGGGAATGTGCGCGTTGACGATCTGGTACGGTCCATCCGAGTCACTGCCCTGAATCTGGCCGCGCCGGGTGGAGATGTCGCCCATCACGTCACCCATGTAGTCCTGGGGCACCCTGATGCAGACCAGCATGATCGGCTCCAGGATGGCCGGCTTCGCATCGGGGACACTTTTCTGCAGGCCCAGCCGCGCGGCGACCTTGAAGCTGTTCTCGCTGGAATCCACCTGGTGGAACGAGCCGAAGAACAGAGTGACCTTGATGTCCACCATCTCGTAGCCCGCAATGACCCCCTGGCGGAGGGTCTCGCGAACACCCTTCTCAACAGCCGGGATGAACTTGCCCGGCACGACACCGCCAACGATGGCGTTGACGAATTCGAATCCCTCGCCACGTGGTTGCGGTTCCACTCGCAGGTGAACATCGCCGAACTGGCCCCGGCCGCCGGTCTGTTTCTTGTAGCGCCCCTGCGCCTCGGCCTTGCCCTTGATGGTTTCCTTGAAGGCCACCCGCGGACGTTGCCGTCCCACCTCGACCCCGAATAGTTTCTTCAGTTTGTCCAGGATATAGGCAATGTGCATCTCGCCTTGTCCGATGAGCAGGGTCTGGTGAAGCTCGGACTCGTGGCGGACGACGAAGGTGGGATCCTCGTCATGCAACCGGGTGAGGCCGGTACCCATCTTGTCCTCGTCACCAGCCGTGTTCGGCGAGATGGCCTCGGCGCAGGTGGGCGCCGGGAATGCGATACTAGGCAGAGCAAACGGCTCGCCACTCTCGTACAGGGTGCTGCTGGCAGCGGTCGCCTTGAGCTTGGCTGCCACCACGATATCACCAGCGGTCGCCCGCTCTACCTTGTCGCGCCCCTTGCCGGTGGCCACACTCATCTGACCGATACGTTCCGTAGTGTTGGAGCCGCTGTTGGTCAGGGTGTCACCCGATTTTACCGAGCCGCTGAAGACTCGCAGCCAGGTGATATCGCCGCCCTGCACCTCGTACTGGCGCTTGAAAGCGAACAAGACCTTGGCTCCGTCAGCACTGATGGCGAGTGTCTTGGCCTCGTCCGAGTCGGGATTTATCCCGTCCAGTTCCGCGCGCGCGGCCGGGCTGGGCAACAGATCGGTGATGGCCTGTAGCAACGGTTCAACACCGACTTCGCTATCGGCCGCCGTGAGGAAGATCGGGAAAACCGTGCCAGCCGCGATGCCAGAGGCCAACCCCGTGATGATCTCGACGTCACTCAGGCTGCCTTCTTCGAGAAACTTCTCCACCAGTTCGTCATCGGTCTCGGCGGCGGCATTCAGCAGTCGCTCGCGCGCCTCCTCCACGACCGCGCTCATGTCGCCCGGAATATCTTCCACCACCGATTTATCGCCTTCGCGAACGTGGGCCTTCATGCCGATCAGGTCCACGATGCCGCGGAAGGACTCACCCTGACCGATGGGCAACTGCACCGGCACGGTGGTGCCATCGATGCGATCCTCGATACCGGCCATCGCTTCCTCGAAGTTGGCGTGCTCCTTGTTCATCCGGTTGAGCACGATGAAAGTCGGGAGGTTCTGTTCCCGGAGTAATCGCCAGAGACTTTCCGACGCCACTTCGAGTCCGCCGTCCGCCTTGATCAGGAACAGCCCACCTTCCACCACCGGGAGAGTAGCGTAGACATCGCCGCGAAAATCGTCCACACCCGGCGTGTCGATGAGATTGATCTTCTTGCCGTCATGCTCGAACCAGGCCATGCTGGCAGATATGGTCTGCTTCCGTTCGATTTCGTCATCCTGATAGTCGAAAACCGAACTACCGTCGTCGACATTGCCCCGTCGTCCTACTTTTCCGGTGAGATGCAACATGGCATCCGCCAGACTGGTCTTGCCTACCCCATGGGGTGCAATGAGCGCCACGTTACGGATCTGATCCATCGAATAGGTATTCAACGATTCTCCTCCCAAACACCAGAGTGAGGCAGACAACAGGCCGCCCATCGCGAGACGTCAACACACGGAACGAACTCACGACGGCCGGAACGAGGGGAATGCCGAGATTTGGCCAATAACCTCTGAAACCCCCTCAGGGGTGTAGTCAGCAAGAAGCAATTGTAATAGGCGGGAAACGGCCTGTCAACCGAACCGGGGCTGGGGAATCCTTAGCCGCAGGTCGATTTATCGACCCAAAAAGAGCAGTTCCGAAACGCTCCGGGGCTGCCACCGGCAGACCAATCGCGAACTCCTGACGGACTTCGGCGCGACTTGTAAAAGACCTGGGGCATGACGCTTGTGTCCCGTGAGTGGGGACTGTACCTTTACCCAGGACAGGGAGGGTAAAAGTCCTGGACACCCCCGCTGACGTGCATTACCGTTTCTAACACGACAACAGCGGGAACCCTCGCTATCGGAATATGCCATCGTCCCCACCCGCACATTCCATGCCGTGAATGTCGCGCGGATCGAACGTCACGTCATGGATAGTCTCGTCGAGGTTAATACATGAAATTCAAGGTTGCCACGATTTCATTCTGGGTTCTCTGTCTCCTCTTGACGCCGTTATCTACCGTGGCGCAAGTGGCTCCTCCACTCGAGGAGGGAGGGGAAACGCCCGAAGCGGCGTACCGCATCAAAAAGATCACCCTTACCTTTTTTGGTGGCTACTTCTCCGGCTCGACCTTCTTCGAACTTCCTACACTGGAGGATCGGACTCAGCTCGAAGAAGGTTCAGATGAGGTGTTCCGCTACGACGGAACCATTTTCGAGCTTGGTGAACACTATGACGCACCGGAGAAGAAGATCGATCCCGGGAGGACTTTCGGCGGCCGATTCGGCTTCTATCTTTCCGATCAGTTCCATCTCGACCTGGTGGCCTCGGTGACCATGAGCAAGGCCACCACGACCTTTCTGAACTCGGATCCGCGGTTGGAAGACGGCCCGCGTCGCGAGCTGATCGATGAGGACGATGGCTTCACCATCTACAAGGGCGGCGGCTCCCTTATGTACGATATCACCGCCGTGGACTTCTACGGTTTCATGCCCTACTTCGGACTGGGACTGGGCGGAGTAATCAACCGATTCACGACTCTCTCCGACAAGACTGCGCTCTATTTCGAACTGACCGGCGGGTTGTCCTTCGATGTGAGCTCATCACTCCGGATCAACACCCAGTTCACCGCCTCGACGCTATCCTTCGAAACCGAGGAATTGCACTACTCCAAGCAGGTCACCTACGCCTATGCGAGCCTGGGCATCTGCTGGGTGTTCGATACCGTTCCCGATCTCTAGACAGCTTATATTTTGCCATAAATAGGTTACGGTATAACACTTCCGGAAAAACACGTGCAAAAAACTCAGCGCCACCGTGATTCGAACTTCCGCGGTGGCGCTGTTTCTCTATGGTCAGACACCCGGAACGATCGGACGTACCGACCGAGCCGACCTCTACTTCTTCTTCTTGGTGACCTTCTTCTTGGTGACCTTCTTCTTGGCGACCTTCTTCTTGGTGGCCTTCTTCTTCGTGGCCTTCTTCTTCGTGGCCTTCTTCTTGGTGGCCTTCTTCTTCGTGGCCTTCTTCTTGGTGGCCTTCTTCTTCGTGGCCTTCTTCTTCGTGGCCTTCTTCTTGGTGGCCTTCTTCTTCGTGGCCTTCTTCTTCGTGGCCTTCTTCTTTGCAGCGGGAGCCGCAGCTTCCAGAATCACTCTCTCCTCCATCTCGGACCTCGCTTGTTGAGAGTTCCTCCGTCTTCCTGACCGCCGCACCCTACGGGCCAGGCAAGACCTCCTGTCGTTAGCTGGCTTGTCACCTTTCCTTTGAGTTCGCGCGACGTCTTGTGAGCCGCGACTTCTCAGTGTGACAACCTCTCGCATTGACCGTATCCCTTCCGGCAACACTCCCTAAGCTGCAGTACGTATGATGTTGTTGGACGGCTACCATTGGAAGTCCCACATTATTTCGATCAAACCAAAAAAGTGTCAATGAAAAATCTCCATTGAATCAGGAAAAAATGTGTTCTGTTCTTGAAATCCAAACCGTGAGGTTTTTGCGAGGCTATCGATCCGGACCTAAAATTCCAACCCGCATCACCCGGGGAATCGTCATGACCGGCCCAAAAAAAAGCCACCGTTCGGTGGCTCATCGAGTCTGGTGCCCGGGGCGGGATTTGAACCCGCACGGCTATTAACCACTGCCCCCTCAAGACAGCGTGTCTACCTATTCCACCACCCGGGCTCCAACCTCACTGATCCGTCTCACCTTCGTCGGTGGTGGCTGCGGTAGGTTCCGTCCCGGCATTCGGGTCGGATTGCTGATCGACCGTTCCCTCATCACCGACCAGACCGGCATCCGGCATCGGCGGCAAGGCGACATCAGCGGCCGGTGCAGGCGGAGTCACGTCACTGGTCATCGTGCCCTGACTGGCCGCTTCCTGGACGATGGACCGGGGCGCGCTATTCCGCTGTGCGGTCAAGGCGAACAGAACCCCCGAGGTGACGAAAAATCCCACAGCACAGTAGATGGTCACCTTATGCAAGAGGGTGGTCATGCCCCGAGTACCGAAGATCTGCTGGGGTGCACCTGCCCCCCCGAAGGCGCCAGCGAGGCCGCCTCCCTTGCTGGATTGCAACAGCACGACAACACAGAGTACAAGACAGATCACAATGTGTAACACAACGAACAAATGGTACATTTCTCTCTCGCTCCCGCGGAAGAATCCGCTTACCATAAAAAAACGCCCCCGGTGCCCACCGCGGGCGTCGGAAAGGTAATACGCCCCTCAGATTTTGTCAACGGTCTCAGACAGTGGTCAAAGCGGCAACACCAGGCAATTCCCGTCCCGCCATGAACTCCAGGGACGCACCGCCACCTGTGGAGATATGGCTGATACCATCGGCCAGGCCGAGCTGATTCAAGGCAGCCACAGAATCACCGCCACCGACCACCGAAAGCGCCCCGGCCCTCGTGGCTGCAGCCACCGCCTCACCGATGGCACGGGTACCGCCGGCGAAGGCCGGAATCTCGAAAACGCCCATGGGACCGTTCCAGAAAATCGACTTGGCGCCTTTGATGATCTCCTGATAACGCGACACGGTCTGGGAACCGATATCGAGACCTTGCCACCCCTCGGGGATATCGGTGACGAGGACCTCCCGCCGCTCGCCCTGATCACTGAAATCGGTAGAGACGAGGCAATCTTCCGGCAAGACCAGCTGGGCGGAAGCGGACCGCGCCTGCTCGGTAATCTCCTTCACTACTCCCAGACTCCCCTCGTCCACCAGGCTTCGCCCAATCTCCAGGCCGTGCAGTCGGAAGAAGGTAAAAATCATTCCGCCGCCGAGCAGCAAGGTGTCGACCCGTTCCAGCAGATTGGCGATGACATCAACCTTCCCCTTGACCTTGGCGCCGCCGAGCACAGCCACGAACGGCCGTGGTGGGTCCTGCAGCAGGCGACCGAGATTCTCCAGTTCCTTCTGCATGAGATACCCACCGGCGCATTGCGTGAAGTGCGCAGTGACCCCCACCGTGGAAGCGTGCGCGCGATGGGCCGTGCCGAAAGCATCGTTGACATAGAGCTCGCCGTGCTTGGCCAAAGCAGCGGCGAAGGCGGGATCGTTTTCGGTTTCGCCCAGATGGTAGCGAACGTTCTCCAGCAGGAGAATCTCACCGGGATTCAGTTTCTGCACCTGGTTCTCGGCATTCGGTCCCACCGTATCGGTGGCAAAACGAACAGGGGCCGCAACCAGATCGGCGAGCCGGTCAGCCACCGGTCGGAGCGAATACTCCGGATTCGGTTGACCTTTCGGTCGGCCGAGGTGGCTCATCAGGATCACGGCGGCGTTGTGGTCAAGCAAGTGCTTGATCGTTGGCAACGCAGCCCGGATTCGGGTGTCGTCTCCGACTTGCCGTTCCTTGTCCAAAGGAACGTTGAAATCCACCCGCATCAGAACTCGCCGTTGATCGAGATCGAGGTCGCTCACGCTCAGTTTCGCACTCATGCGGGGAATCCTTCCTCCCAGTCGACCCCGAGTCGTCTGGGCACCGAAACGTCTTCCGTATCGGGAAATTGACTAACGAATTGTGGCAAAACGAGTTGCCGATTTAACTCGTCGGTGGACCCATTCTAGAAACGCCTCCACATCGTGTCAAGGTCGTTTCCCGGCGACCGGCTGGGTTGCGGGTAATTACGCGCCGCCCAGTCAGTTCGCTACCCGTTTCCACACTTCTGGCGAGACCAGCCGCCACCCCCCAACCCACGCGCCAGCCAGCTTCCGCCAGCGCCTCGCCAACCCCGAGAATCGTGGCGCCGCTGGTAATCAGGTCATCTACCAGTAAAAGATCTCGCGGTTCATCTGTTGCTGGTTCCCGGGCCTGGAAAGCGTACCGGACATTGGTCTGCCGGCGCGGATCCGCGGCGGCGATGCGTGCTTGCTGTGCCGTGGCCCGCACCCGGCGCAGCACGTTGGGCAGGTATGGCAGTCCAACCTGTTGCGCCAGCAAACGGCCCAAGATCGCTGCCTGATTGAAACCACGTTCCAGCCGCCGCTGCCAGTGCAACGGTACCGCTGTGATACCGCTCACCATTTGCTGGCAAGGGGCGTGGCCTAGGACCGCCTGGGCAAGGAGACGACTCAGCGGCCACCCGAGGCCACGAATGCCCTGGTACTTCATGCCCCCCACCAGACGCACCAGTTCTTCACTGATATACGTACCCGCAACCACCGTTATCTGCAGGCGATCGGTTGCGATCAATCGGGTCACGGGCCTTCCTCCACGAACTGCTTCGCCACATTCCTGACAGAGATGAGGCCGATCCCACCACCGCAATCCAGACACCCGGGCACCAACAACCGACCACTGTCCGCCAGCGCTTTCCGGTTCCCCACAGAGCCAGCACTGTTCCGGCAGACAAAGATCGAGAAGCGCCGAGAGCATACAGGTGAAAAGCTGCACGCCAACCTCCGGCAGTTGATTCCTGCTCTGGATGGTCGAATTACCAGACCATGAGCCCGGTACCCGGCGACGGGGGCGCCAGCAGTGCGTCCGTGACCACGCTGATCCAGGGCAAACGTAATTATGGACAGGGAGGTGTTCAGTAAGTCAGAGCGAAACCGCGCGGCGTATATCATCCCAGGGAACGGGTGGGCCGAACCACCAGACGAACGAAAATCCACACTGTAGAACCAGCACTGGCTCACCGCCTACGGTGACGGTCGTGGGCGGAAGATTTGGATAAGCCGCTGCCTGCGCCCCACAACGCGGGTCCAGGATCAGACCGGGAGCAGCCGCGTCATCCCCGGAAAGGTACGGCGTGATCTCCTCTCCAGGCGGCAGACAGACCACGCACAGGCGTGGCGTTCGTTTATCCCCGTCCGCGTCGTCCCGGTCCGGATCCGTCACCCTGACCGAGACGATACCAGCGCCGAGCCATTCCCGATCCAACCAGTCACGGAGTCGGCGTCGGGCGGTTACGCCTTGACAGAGAATCACAATGCTCTCGACGCCCCAGTGAGCCAGTGCACTCACCGTGGCGCGCAAAGACCCCGCGGCGCCGAACACGGCGGCGCTCACCGGTGGTTCTGGATCCGGCCAGGCTTGACTCATAACTGCCTGCAAACTACTGATGCCGGTGTTGTGACCGAACCAGCGATCTCCATCCACCCGCACCGTATCAACCACCCCGATCTCCTGGGCAGGCACGGTCAGACGATCACAGAGCCGCGCGGCTTCTTCGCCCAGAGATGGTGTGACATTGAACCCGAGCAGACTCGTGGGCCAGGTGGCCTGCTTGAGCCCGCGCAGCCCGCCAGCGGAAACGTGAGCCGTCAGGTAGGTCGCAGCCACGCTCCGTGAGCGCATGGCCGCCCGCTGGATACCCGGCAGCGGTGAACTCTCCACCACCTCGCCAAGCAGCGCAAAAAAAGGATCCTCAGCTTGCCACGGTTTTCCCTCCCGTAACCAACCGCCAGTATCCGCCAAGGTAAGGACAGTGCTTGCCGGCTCACTGTTCACTGTTTCGGCTCCTCACCCGCAGGAGCCCCCACAGAACGGCCCCCAGAACCACCAGCCCCAGACTGATCCCCTGACTATCGTGCAGCCCCAGCAGCGAGGCCTGCCCGGGTTCGCAGTAACGCAGAAACTCCAGGAGAAAACGGGCCAGACCGTACAGGATCAGGAAGCGACAGAAGGTGGCGCCCAGAAAAGGTTGTCTTCGCTCAGTCCACAACAACAAACCGAAGATCAGGAAACCACTGGCCGAACTGTACAGCTGGGCGGGATGGATCGCCTGCAACCCGCAAGCGTGGACCGCCGCGCTCTCGACGGGGAACTGCACACCCCAAGGCAGATCGGTCGGCAGACCGAAACAGCAACCGGACAGAAAACAGCCGATGCGGGAAATCCCGATCCCGAGAGCCACGGACGGCGCCATCAAGTCAGCCATTTGCAGGAACGGGATGCCACGCCGCCGGCAAAACCACCAGACCGTCAACGTGGCCAGGATGATCCCGCCGTACAGGGAAAGACCGCCGTCCCAGATGGTGAAGATCCGATACCAGGTCTTGAACTCGGACAGATGGGTCAACACGAAAAAGAGGCGGACACCGATGAGACTGGACACCAGAACCGCAAAGCAGAAATTGATGATGGTATCCGTGGCCAGACCGATGGCGCGACCACGTCGCACACAGAGATAGATCCCGACGATGAAACTGATGTCGAGCATCAGGCCGTAACTCTTGATGAAGCCGAACAGTTCTGGATACATTCTCTGTCCTGTCCCGCCACCCAGGTGGCGACGATTACGGTGCAAGGTTCCCGGATACGATACGGCCGTCCGATCGCTCGAGCCGGGATTCAGCTCACCTCAGGTCTCGAAACGCCGTGAGCCGATGTTGCAGAGCAAACCCAGCAGAAATGACGACGCCAGCAGATTCGATCCGCCGTAACTGATCAAAGGCAAAGGGAGGCCGGTGACCGGCAAAAGCCCCGTTGTGATGGCGACGTTCACGATTACATGGAAGGTGAAATAAACCGTCACCCCCATGGCCACGTACGAAGGATACGGTCGCTGCGCAGCGAGTGAAAGGCTCAGACCGCGCAGAATGATCACCAGGAACAGACCCAGCAAGACAACCGCGCCGGCGAACCCGAGTTCCTCCCCCACCACGGAAAAGATGAAATCGGTGTGGCGTTCGGGCAAGAACGCCAGACCTTTCTGGGTGCCTTGCAGGTAGTGGGTGCCAAACAGCCCGCCGGAGCCGATGGCCACCTTGGACTGGATCGCCTGGTACCCCGATCCGAGGGCATCTTCCTCGGGACGGAAAAAACTCATGATCCTGGCCTGCTGATATGGCTGCAAGCGGACCCAGAGATACGGGATGCCGATGCCGGTGAAGATATTCCCCAGCATGATGATGGCGCTCTCCTGGAAGCGGAACCGCCGCCAGTAGAGCAGTCCGATGAGTAGCAACAGATACGTGCCCCAGAACCAGCGTTGATGGGCGATGGACTCGGAGTAAAAACTGATCACGGCGCTCAGGATGGCCGTGAGCAGGACCAGCAGGAAAACACCGGAGATGCCGTACCAGAAGATCATTCCGAGCCAGAGCGCCAGAAACACCAGGCTGGTGCCGAGATCCGGCTCCCACAACACGAGAAAAAATGGCACCGCCATCAAGAGCAGCGATAACGTGGTGGGCGCGAGCTGGCGCCGGCTCCCTTGATACTTGCTCAACAAGCTGGCCATCACCAGGATGAAGCAGATCTTGGCCACCTCGGACGGCTGAATCCGTAACGGCCCGAAGGCTAACCAGCGATGGGCGCCGCTCACCGCAGGTCCCCAGAACAGCACCACCACCAGCATCACCAACATGCCGAGATAGATCGGCGCCGCGAGGTTCTCCAAATGATGGAGCGGCAACCGTGACGCCACCGCCAGAACGATCCAACCGACGAACACCCAGACCAGCTGACGATAGAAAATCGTCTTGGGCACGCCGGGATCGAAATCCTCGTACGGGCCCCGGAGTCCTTCGGTCACACTCCAGAGGATGGCCAAGCTGAAACAGCAGAGTCCGAGATAGGCCAGGAGCAGCTTGGCGTCGCCGCTGGGGAAATAGCTCAACAACGATCGCAAGTTCAATCCCGGCAGATCACTACTCCCATTGGTCTTCATTGGACTCCCCGCCGCGCTGCCCAGTTGAAATACCCGCGCAACCAGGTTCCCACCAGCGGCGCCGCTTCGGCGCCTCCGTGGCCGGCGTTTTCCAGGATCAGCGCCACGGCCACCTCGGGAGCCCTGGCCGGGGCATAACACATGAACCAGGCGTGATCTTCACCGTGCGGATTCTGCGCCGTCCCGGTCTTCCCCGCCACTGCGATGCCAGCGAGCTTGGCCGCCTGTCCGGTGCCCATATCCACCACCGCTTCCATGCCCTTGCGCACCCAGCGCAGATGTTCCTCGCGAAACGATAACAGTTGGGGGGCTTTCCGCTCCCGACCTTCCCTCAAGATGAAAGTCGGTGACCCGACCCGTCCCGAAGTGGCAATCTGAGCCGCCAGCATAGCCATCTGCAGCGGTGTGACCAGGATCTCACCTTGGCCGATGGCGAGGTTGAGTAACACACCCCGGGTCCAACCATGATCTCCGAACCGGTTGTTGTACCAAGCCCGGGTGGGGATGATGCCGCCGACCTCCTCACTGAAAATGGTCCCGCACCTCGAGCCCAGACCGAATTCCCGGGCTGCCTCGGCAAGCTGGTCGACAGTGAGCCGGAGACCGAGCTGATAGTAGTAGATGTCACAGGAATGGGCCAGCGCTTCGGAATGATCTATGGCCCCGTGCCCGCCTCGATTCCAGCAGTGGAACACGCGGTCACCGAATTCGAACCCGCCATAACACGGATCAAGCACGGAGTGCATGCCGACGACTCCGTGGCGCAGACCGGCGAGCGAGGTGACCACCTTGAACAACGAACTGGCAGGATAGGTCGCCTGCAGTACCCGGTTGAAAAACGGTTTACGGGGATCATTCACCAGCTGGTCCCACTCCGCCGGCGAAATACTGGCGGTGAGCAGATTGGGATCGAACGCCGGCGAACTGTAGGCGGCCAGGACTTCACCCGATGGCAGAGCTATGGCCACCCCACAACCGATACGGTCCAACAGTACCGTGCGCAAGCTCTCCTGCAAGGCCAGCGACAAGGACAGAGTGACATCGTGGCCGGGCACGGGATCGACGCCTTGCCACTCCTCCACCCGCCGAGCGACGACACGCCGGGCGGCGTTGATCTCCACGAGCTCGACCCCGAGTAATCCGCGCAGGCTGTCCTCGCAAGCCACCTCCACACCCTGGACGCCTGCCATGTCGCCGAGACGATAGGCACTCCGACTCTGGTCTGCAGGATCGATACGCTCCTGCCCCACCTCTCCCACATACCCGATCACGTGGGCAAACAGTGATCCATGAACATAGTGTCGCCGGGCGCGCTCCTCCACCTCCACTCCCGGCAGATGATGCTGATAATTCTTCACGGCATGCACCTGCGGCATGGTGGCGTTGGTAACGAGCACCAGCCGATTCCGGCCACGCTCCCGTTGCTGCGTCAAACGCGCGCACGTCTCCTCCAGCGGGAGGTCCCACCAGGTCAACAGCCGTTGCAGCGTGGAATCGGGGCCGTTTTCGGTCAGGCAGATAGCCGGAATGGTCACATCGAATATGAAACGATTGTTGGCCAGGACCGTCCCGTCGCGATCCTTGATCAGACCGCGGGGCGCCTTGTTGAGTAGCTGCACCTGACGATTCTTCAGAGCTCGCTGCTGGTAGTGCTGGTGATATGGAACCTGGAGAATGAACAGGTTCACCACCAGCACGGCAAACAGGCAAAGGATGAAGACCCGGCTCAGCCGGGTACGGATCATACGGGTTTCTTTCATGACCTTTCGATCCGTCCGTAGCGAGGATACCGCAAGTACGGTAACGATCTACCCCCTGGACATCATCTCGACTCGAACCTGGAGTTCGTGAGGTTATTCGCCACGACGCAACCAGCCGAGCATATCGACCAACCGCAGTAACGGTACACCTATCACCCCACTGTAGATGGCGCCCGGCAACTTGACGGTCACCAGCGGCAACAAGAACTCGTACGAGTGCAACTTGCTCTCCACCAGCAGGTAGAGCATATCGTGCGCCAGCACCGCCAGGGCGATCATGACGCCCTCCACCACCGGCATGCCGTACACGAGGTGGCCGCGTAATCGGCCGAGACTGAAACCAAGCCCTGTCTTGCACAGCGCGTACAAACCCAGCAGATTCGGCGTGGACAGGTCCTGGATGAGTCCCATGGTGAATCCGGCCAGGCAGCCGGCAAACGATCCTTCGGCCAAAGCCAGGATGACCAGCGCGATGACCGTGAAATTGGGCGCCACGCCGCCGATGTCCATGAGGGGGGCTCAGCACGGTTTCGCCAATGAAAGCAAGCAACATCCAGCCCAGCGTCAGGCGCAGGAAAGCTCTCACGGCTGTCCCCCATCCTCGCCGGCGGCACTGGATTCGAGCTCGGGTATCACTGGTGGGTTCTCTCTCAATACCACAAAGACCGTCGTGTTGTGGCTGAAGGAGGCCTTCGGTTCGACCTGGATCTCCAGACTGTGATTGGTGACGGAAGGCTTGACCTTGCTGACGACCCCCACCGGCAATCCGCGCGGCATCACGGCCCAGCCTTCGGTTTCGGCATCGACCACGGCGTCGATGCCGGAGGTGATGATCAGGTCATCAACCTGCACATCACGTTCGTCGCGGCTGATCAAATCGAAAAAGAGATCTTCACCGCGAGTCTGCAGCACACCTGGCAAGCTAGTGCGTTCGATCTCGCAGCCGAGGGCCATGCCCGGCGCCGTGAGCAACTCCACCCAGGCCTCGGTGGGACTGCAGATCCGGCGCACGCGACCGAGCAACCCTTCGGGCGCCAGGATCGGTTGGTAGAGCTGCCAGTCCACCGCCTGCAGACTCCGGATCTTGACCATGGTGGCGGAGTGTCCCATCTCGCGAGCGACTACCTGACACGGCAGGAGCCGGCCAGCGTACCCTGCGGTCAATCCGCCATCACCCAGTAACCGGGCAGCGTCACGTACGCCTCGCGCCTCGCTGGCCATCTGCAGCTCGAGCTGGGTGAGCTGAGCTTGCATGGCGGCATTTTCACGACGCACCCGCACCACATCCTCACCAAAATTCCGCACTCGCCAGTACGGTTCGGTCAAGATGACACTCAGGTTGTTGGCCACATCGATCTGCACCTCGTCGGGCAACACGAGCATCAGCAACGACAGCACGATGCAGATCGCCAGGGTCACCAATTCCAAGCGGTTTATAGAATGGGAAAAAAGAGACATGTCGGGCCGCCTTGGCCATCCGTGGCGCACGGGCCAGGATCAGTTACCTGGCCTGGATTATCGGCTCATCGCGAAACGCCATCAGCGCCGCGAAACGAATCATCCAGGCGTTAGCTCTGTCCGCCTTTCATGATCACCGGCAGGAAACGATCCAGGTCATCCAGAATCTTGCCGGTGCCCAGAACTACACACAGGAGTGGATCGTCCATCAGGTTGATGGGCAGGTCCGTCTGCTCCCGGAGCAGATCCGAGAGCCCCTTGAGCAGGGCGCCCCCACCGGTCATGACGATGCCCCGGTCCTTGATGTCCGCCGCCAGCTCCGGGGGGGTCTGTTCGAGGGAGTGCATCAGCGCATCGCAGATTTGCTGGATCGGCTCCTGGAGCGATTCCCGGATCTCCACGGCGGTGATCTTTAAGGTCTTGGGCACGCCAGACACCTGGTCGAGCCCTTTCACCTCCATATCGCCCTCGCCCTCGAACTTGTAGGCAGAGCCGATGGTCTTCTTGATATTCTCGGCGGTCTGGTCACCAATGAGTAGGTTGTGATTCTTCTTGACGTAGACCACGATGGCCTCGTCCATCTCGTCCCCGCCGACCCGGATCGAGGTATCGCAAACGATGCCGTTGAGCGCGATGACCGCGATCTCGGTGGTGCCGCCACCCACATCAATGATCATGTTGCCACTCGGTTGATCCACTGGCAGACCGACGCCGATGGCGGCAGCGATCGGTTCCGCCACCAAATATACTTCGCGTGCACCGGCATGCTTGGCCGAGTCGCGCACGGCCCGCTTCTCCACCTCGGTGATACCGGACGGAACACAAATGATGATGCGCGGGGCAATGAAGTGACGCTTCTTCTGCGCCATCTTGATGAACTCCCGCAACATGTATTCCGTTACCTCGAAGTCGGCGATGACGCCGTCTTTGAGCGGACGGATGGCGGCAATGTTGTCGGGGGTCTTGCCCAACATCGCCTTGGCCTCGGCTCCTACCGCATAGACCTTGCCGGTCGGCTTGTTGATGGCCACCACCGAAGGCTGGTTCAGAACGATGCCCTTGCCCTTGATGTACACCAAGGTGTTGGCAGTCCCCAGGTCGATGGCGATATCGTTCGTGAACATGCTTTGGAGGCGTTTGAACATCTTCACTACCTCAGTTCAGAACTTCAATTCAGAAATGATCGATGGAGCCACCTGACCCGCCAGCAGGCCAACCGTACTCACGCAAGCTGACAATCTCACCGTTGCCGACGATAACGTGATCGAGCAATTCGATACCGAGTAACCGACCACAGCTGGCCAAGCGAGCAGTCAATTCCAGATCGTCCCCACTCGGCCGCGCATCGCCCGAGGGATGATTGTGAGCCGCTATCACGGCCGCCACCCCAAGTGCCACTGCTGGCTTGAACACCTCACGCGGGTGCACCAGGGAAGCATTCAAGGAGCCGATCGACACGGTCTCCAGGCTGATGATCCGGTGGCGCGTATCGAGGTAGACCGCCAGAAAATGTTCCCGATCACACCCACGGAATTCGTGTTGCAACATCGGCGCCAGGTCGCTCGGTTGCCGCACCTGGGTTCCCAGCCGTGGAGTTGCAGTCAGGCACCGGAATCCGAGTTCGCAGGCCACCGCGAGACGCGCTGACTCGTCCAGTTCGAGGCCATGACGCCGGCACAACACCTGTGGTTGCACTCCCAACAGCGCTTTTGCCGAGCCGTATCCGTCCAGCAGGCGGCGGGCCACAGCGAAGGCTGACCGGGTTCCTGGTGCTCCCAGCACGAGCGCGATCAATTCGCCATCGGACAGCGACTTGGCGCCCAGGCGCACTAGACGATCCAGGAGCGAGCCGGGGGCGGGCGGTGGAAACGGGCGGTGATTGGTCACCGCGTGATTTCCCTTGGTATCTCCCGAGCTATCTCCCGAGATATCACCCGCGTTATCTCCTGTACTGTCTGCGGCATGCTGTATCTCATTGATATTCAACATGCTACAGCTTGCAGGAAAGTGACGAGAAAGTAGCAAACCGTCTCCAAGGGAGCAACCATTTTCTGCTGAGCTCTTTTCGTGGGGAATCGACCTTTTCGCTTGTCCACACCGGTCCACCTCCGTATTCTCGTTGATCCGACACCCAGTAGCTGCAGGGAGAACAGCATGCCCCCATCCCCCACACCTCCAGCCAACGATATCCTGGTCCGCAAGTACGGCGGATCTTCCCTGGCGACCGTGGAACGGATCCGCGACGTCGCCCGTGACATCTGCGCGCAACGCGCCGCCGGTTACCAGATGGTCATCGTGGTCAGCGCCATGGGACAGACCACCAACGAACTCGCCGAACTCGCACGGCAGGTGAATCCCGCGCCTCCCCGACGGGAACTGGACATGTTGCTCTCGGTGGGTGAGCGGATCACCATGTCCCTGCTCTCCATGGCCCTGGCTGCCGAGGGCTGTTCCGCCATCTCCTACACCGGATCACAGTGCGCCATCATCACCGATACCAGCCACACCAACGCCCGGATCAAGGAGGTCAAGGGCGATCGCGTCCGACAGTCGCTGGCTGCCGGCCACGTGGTGGTCGTGGCCGGATTTCAAGGCGTGAGCGAGACCAAGGAGATCACCACTCTCGGTCGAGGCGGCAGTGATACCACCGCAGTGGCGCTGGCCGCCGCCCTCGGAGCCAGCCGCTGCGAGATCTTGAAGGATGTCGACGGTGTCATGACCGCGGATCCAGCGCGACTTCCTGCCGCCCGCCGACATGAAACCCTGAGTTACCGTGAGCTGGAAGACATGGCGGTCAGCGGCTGTGGTGTGGTCCATCACCGCGCGGTACGGTACGCCGCCAAACACGGCGTACCGCTGTTCGTTGGCTCCAGTTTCAATCCCGGTCCCGGGACACATATCGATCCTGGCCCTGACGGAATTTCGCCAATCACGATACCGGACCACACCGTCACTGCTCCGACGGCGACGACGACTCGTTTTGCGCCCGCCTTCCGCCCGCTGGCGATGATTGTGACAGATCCGGTGGCGTGGCTCGAACTGGTCGGTGAGAACGGCGAACTCTTGCCGCGCTGGGTCGAGACTCTCACCAGTCAGGTCAAGCTTGCAGAGTGCTTGTCGGAGTGGTGGTCGGAGACACCGGATTGTCGTTGGGGCGTCCTGGGTGATTCTGCGTACCTGACGACCCTGCACGCCGACGCCGAGGCGTTCGCCACCGACAGTGACTGGCGGATTCGGTTCCGTCCTGAACTCGGCTGCATCACACTGGTCGGCGGCAGGCAGGGAAGCTGGCTGTTCGCTCGGCAAACGCTGGCTGCTTTGCTGTTGCAACAGGGAATCGAGCCGTGGTGGCTCCAGGTGGACGGTCCAGCCCTCAGATTGCTGATTCCGGCAGGAAGCTTGTCCCGCCTTCTGGATCCGTTGCACGCGGCTTTCTGGCCAGCTTGAACTCTTCCGCCAAAAAATCACGCCATACCGACCGAGGCATCTCCTGCCTCGCCACTTCGAACCAGCGTCGTGCGGTGTCCAGATCCTGGAGTTGCGTCTTGAACAGGACGATCGCCCTGACCAGGGCCAGCTCTGCATGTTCGCTGGCCGGGAATTGCCGATACAGGTCGAGATAAGCGTCCACAGCACCAGCGAAATCGAGCTGTTTCTCCAGGAAAAACGCGGCCTTCGCGAGATCGCCCGGCTCGAGGGCGGTGTACGACCCCCCCGACCGCGCTTCCCGAAACACCTCCAACGCCTCGTTGATTTCCCCCTGGGCCACGAACTGGCGGAACACCAGCCGATAATCGATCTGCGCCACGCCATTCTGTCCCAGCATCCGACGGGATCGAGCCAGGAGCAACCGACCTTGCCGTGAATCGGGCAGCTGCTCCAGAAACTCCATGAACTCGCCTTCGGCAGCATAGGCCTCGCCTTTTTCCATGAATCGTTGCCCCTTGACCAGGCAGCTCTCCGCCCGCGCTTGTACGCGATACCCGAGGAGCAATGCAAGGAGCAGGCCGAGGCCGAAGCCACCAAAATGCGCCCCGTAAGCGACCAGGGATCCACTCTGCGTGGCCACCAGGGAATGCGCGATTTGCAACATCAACCAGAGGCCCACCGCGACCGGTAACGGCAGGTACGCCTTGCCAGCCTTGCAGATCCCTTGCAACGGCGTGAAGACCCAGTAAGCAAGGGCCAACCTGGCGAAATAGAAACGGACCAGGGCGAAGGCCAACAGCCCACTGATGGAACCGGAGGCGCCCAGAACACCAGCCGCACCGGCAGCCGGACCGCCCAGAACGGTAATGAGACCGTGGGCCACGTTTCCGGCCGCACCCAACAAGAAGAAGTAGTGAAGCAACCGCCAGCGCCCGAGTCGATCCTCTAGCAACGGCGCAAAGACGATCAGATATATCATGTTGCCAAGAAAATGAAACCAGCTCCCATGTAACAGTATCGCCGTCAAGACCGTCCAGGGACGTCCGTTGCCCGGTGTGAAGATCAGTGAAACGGGATCGATGCCGATAGCCCGGGGGAAATAATACGTCCAGATGAACAGAACGGTCATCACCGCCACCAGGGCAGCGGTCAACAGCGGGCGACACTTCTGCTGCAGGTCGACTCCGAGGGGATAAAAGTAGAAGAAATACATGGCGCACTTTCTGCCGTCGGTCGAGATCGTACGGTGACTCGCTGATCTTCCAGCGCAGAATCGGACACCGCGGTCTGGTGATAGCCCGCTGCTATAATATTTCGGATGACAGGCCGGAAGCTTGAGGAACGGCTAGAATCGATACGACAGGGTGATGGAACTGAAATTGGAGTCACGGTCGGCACCGGCCCCGGTGAGGAAATGGCCGAAGGTAAAGGGAGTCGTGTCGCTGAACACCAGATCGGCGGTGAAGGAACAGAAAAAAATTCCGAGGCCGAGGTTCAGGTCCAGTTCAGGGGTACGGCTGCTGACTGTATCGTTAGCAGTCCCGGCGATGGTTTCGGAAACAGTGGTGATATCCTGGTGGGGAATTCGTTGTCTTCCACCACCACGCAGACTCAACCAGGGCAGTACACGTGATTCGATGCCGATCCGGAGCTGGTGGGTGTTGTATCGGATCTCCTGTTCGCGAAAGCCGTCCACAACCCCGGCAACTCCAGTTCGATCTTCACGCCCGAATTGCACTTCGTAGGAGGCGATGAGCAAGTTGTCCGCATCGGGGAACAGATTGAGCCCCAAACCGATGCGTGTCTCATAATGATCCCGATCGACGGCCAGGGCCAGATCGCCCCCGGCAGCCAGACGATCCACTCGCGTGTACTCGCACAGCGGCACTAGGGCGGCGTGTTCGCCGAAACCGGCGAAAAAACGCACCCGGGTGTCGAAACTGCGCCAGCCGCTCTCGCTGGCCAGGATATCGGTCCCTACACCGAACTCCCGACGACTGCCGTGGAGCACCACGGCGAAGTCACCGTACAGGCGATCCGCCAGGTCGCTTCGAAGTCCGAGTCCCAGGGAGAGGTCCTCGGCTAGTTGGGATGTTTCCAGGTCGGGCTCGTCAGCAAGGGACAGCTCCTCATGGAACGACCAGTTGCCGTAGCAGCCCATCTGTACGGCACCGAAGGACCGCGCCCAGAGGGCGAAAAAAGAGCCCGGCACCTGACCTGCCGCAGTGACCTCGGACAGGTAGACCGCCACACTGCCCCAGCGCTGCTCGGCGTCCAGGGCGTAGTGTACACCCACACCTTGGCGGTGCAGAGATCCCTGGTCGGCAGCCTTGTTCGCGAGTGAGGAATGCTGGCCCAGCTCCAGAATGGCGAGATTGGTGTAATCGGGCAGGCATCCGAACCAGCGGGTGACGTGATGGCTATCGGCAAAATAATCGCCAGCGCCGCCGAGACTGAGAATCCGGGTGGAGGAACCGCTGGCGCTAGACACCCAGCAAACGATCGTTACCCAGATCCATAGCGTGGGTCCAGGTAGCCACAATCGTCGGCCTCTGCTTTTCATGGCGACAACCTCCCCCCGGCGTTGCGTCCGGCTCGGCCGAGATCAGCAATCTGGTCAACGTCAGAACGCCGATTGGTCATAGAGTTGAAAATCACCCAGACCGTGAGGATCGTAGAAGGTGAACCGGAGTCGTTGCTCGTTATAGGTCCAGATCTCCCAGCGACTCTCCCGCGACATATCATCGCCGAAGGATCGTACGTTGTCCGGCCGACCGTGGCGAATGTAAATCCTACCACGATCGCTCAGGGCGCCGCGGGTTTGACCGCCGAATTGATCATCGGCCTCGATCACCCGCCACAAGTGCCGGTTGAGGAGCTGCTTGGCCGGCACACCGAGTTGCCCACCCATTACTTCCCAGAGTTCGTACCACGCAGGTTCCCGCTCGTCGGGATCGAGATTATCCAGCTGATTGCGCTTGTCCTTGACCACCAGACCGTCGAGCCAGGAGACATGCATCTTCCACTGCCGGGAATCCCACCACGGGATCTGGAGATTCACGAAAGTTCGGGGCGGATCGAGGGTGAGTTTCTCGTTGCCGCTGGCTGCCAGAGCCTCCATTTGGACGGTCAACTCGGAACGACCGAAACGTAAGTCCCGTGCCGCCCAGGTCAGCCGGTATTCCCGTCCGTTCCCGATAGCCGCCGCCGAACCGATGAGCCGACGATGGGTGCGCCTGTTCTCCTCACCCTGGCCACGTACGGCCGCCAGCAAGGTGACCCCGCCATCCGGCCATTCACGATTCGGCCGGGGCGCCACCACGATCCGCACTTCGAGACTGTCCCTTTCGAATCCTAGCTGGGGCCGCATCTGCGGATCGTCGTCCAGATTCCAGATAAAATCCGCAAAATAGAGGGGGATGGACTTGGCGGCGCTGGGACGGTATTCCAGCTCGTTTTTCCAGGCGAAAGCCGTGGCTTCGGGTTTGACCATGACCTGCAACACCACCGGGTCTTCGGTCTGCAATCTCACCGGCACCTGGCAATGGAGTCGGGTTTGGGACTGGGTGGCATCGGCATCCAACAAAGAGATATCACTGCTACCGACCCCACCTCCTACCCGCTCACCATGTGCCACCGCGACCACGGTGACCTCGATACCGCTGACGAACTGGTCACCCAGTCTTCTGAACACCAGCGAGCGATACGGTACCGACACCCGAAGTTCAGGCAGATCGGTACCGGTGGAATCCACCCGCATGGCCATGTAGACCTGCATGGCGGGATTGTAATGACGACCAAGGTAAGAGCCGGCAGGCGCCCGGAAACCGCCGCCACACCCCGTGAGACCACAGAGCCAACATAGGGCAGCGGCTTGCACCAGGAACAGTTCGTACCTTCGCAGGGAATTTCGCTTAAAGGTTAGTCTCGGCATTGTTCACATCGCTGGCAATACGACCATCCAGGAGGCGGACGATCCGACGCGTGTGCGCCGCGATACCGGCTTCGTGGGTGACAATGATGATGGTGTGGCCGGCACGATCGAGATCGTCCAGGACCGCCATGATCTCCTCGCTCGTCACCGAATCCAGATTGCCCGTGGGTTCGTCGGCGAGGATCAAGGAAGGATTATTGACCAACGCCCGCGCGATGGCAACCCTTTGTCGCTGCCCGCCACTCAATTCGTTGGGGCGATGACTGGTGCGGTCACTCAGACCGACGCTGTCCAGAGCTGCCGCGACCCGGCGGGTGCGTTCCTTGGCCGGCAGGTTGGCGTAGATGAGTGGCAACTCGACGTTCTGGGCGGCAGTGGCGCGAGGCAGCAAATTGAAGGTCTGGAAAACGAATCCAATTTCCCGGTTCCGGATGGTGGCGAGCTGATCGTCGCTGAGGCTGCTCACCTCGGTCCCGTTGAGCAGGTAGTGACCCTGAGTCGGCGTATCGAGACATCCGACCAGATTCATGAGGGTGGATTTTCCCGATCCGCTCGGTCCCATGATGGCCACGT
>JBDRBC010000190.1:0-2108 GCA_043823125.1 bacterium
CGGCGCTAATGACATCCTGCAGCAACGCGCTGCCGTTCAATCGTCGCCATCGCTTCTCCGCGGCCAGGGCCAGCTTGAAGACCATCGTCAAGCACGCAGCCCGGCTGCCGGAGCCCTTCGTCCGCCGGTGACGAAGCCGCACCGTCGCGAACGTGCTCTCGATCGGATTCGTCGTTCGCAAGCGAATCCAGTGCTCGGCGGGGAAGTCGTAGAACGTCAACAGCACGTCCCGGTCTTTCGTCAGACACGCGACCGCCTTGGGATACTTCGCATCGAACGTCGCCTCGGGGCGTAAAGGGCGTAAAGGGGGCGTAAAGGGGACAGGGGCGAATGGCACTGCCGTCCTCATCTCCAGGATATGTAGTTGGTTATATCATACAAGCTCCTCTCGCAGTTGATCTCGGGGGCGGGCCATCAGGGGGTAGCGGTGTCGGCGGCGTTTGAGGACGCGGGGTTCGATCCGGCCGGGACGGTTGGCCACCTCGTTGGCAGCGATCCGCTTCAGGGCCGAATGTACCGTTTGCTCCACGTCCCGGCACGCGCCGGTCGACAGCAGCATCCACGACGAGAGGATCGTCTGGCATGCCAGCGTGAAGCCCAGTTGCCGCGGCTGCTTGTCATGCACCGCCGCGGCGGTGGCGATCACCTTGCGGATCAGGTTGTACGCCAGCAGCGTGACCCACAGTTCCCGCAGCACCATCTCCGGGCTCTTGCAGTGGGCGTGGTCCAGGCCCAGCGTCTGCTTGATGTCCCGGATGTCCAGTTCCGCGTTCCACCGGTAGCCGTACAACGCCGCGATGTCCTCTTTGGGGTGCGCCTCCGGATCGGTGAGCGTGGTGATGACCGTGATCGTCTCGACTCGCCGGCCGGGAACCGTCACGTCGAACTGAAGCTCGCGTAACGTAAGGGTCTCGGGGATCTGTTCGTACTGTTCCTGCGACATCCACTCCGGCCGTTTCGGCCGGGTCCACGTCACCAGGTGATCGTGGTCGCCCAGCCGCCGGCCGCGACGGAAGTCGCTGGTGCGGCACTGGTGCAGGCGTGTGCAGACGTCGACTCCGCGAAGCTGCAGCAGCGCCAGCATCATGAAGGAGCAGTAGTAGCGGTCGAAGACGACCACGTCGCCGGCATCCAGGCAGTCGAGGATGTCGCGCAGCAGCGCGGTCTCTCCGGTCTGCTTGCCCTGATAGGGGCCGATGGCCAGGTCATGTACGGCCGCGGTCGCCAGCGACAGCACCGCGCAGGCCCGGGCGATGGGCAGCCCGACGCCGGGGGCCTGGTTGGTCTGCTGCGGGAAAGCGTCCTGGTTCTCGGGCGTGTCGGGCATGGTGAAGGTGAAACCGTCGACGAGCTTGGCGTGGCGGCCGTGCCAGAGCCAGTCCGGACGAGCCTGGTGGTCGAGTTCTCCGGCGGCCTGTCTGACAAGGGTTCGCAGCGCGGCCGGGTCGAGCTTGGCCCGCGCTCGGCAATAGTCTCCGGTGTCTCCGGAGGGCGGGCGTCGTTCGATCTGCCGTGTGTAGGTGGCGATGTCGGCGACGGCGGCGGCACAGGCGGCTCCCTTGCCGTCGCGAAGCACTTGGGCCAGGAAAGCCCAGAGCACGATGGAGGTCGAGAAGACCGCGTCGGTGGCGAACAGGGCGTCTCGCTCCGCGAAGGCCTGCTTGATGTCCTCGGCCGAGAGAACCTCGGCGAAGGGCAGACCCGGCTGCTGGAGAAAGGGTTCGACCACGTCGTGGAAGCCGGCGTTGACGCTGGTGTGCATAGTGGCTACAGTATTCATAGTGAAGCCCTCCCTGGCTTCTGTGGGACACAAGCCAAGGAGGGCTATAGAAATCATCGGCCAAGGACGGCCAACAGCATTATCGGAACACCAAGACGCCGGAGCAAAGCCGAAAATGTTCACAAATCGGCTCTGCCGACGGGAGAGGTCTGTCCCATAAAGGACTCACCACAGACGGCAGTGCCATTCGGGACAGTCACCGATTTGGGCCTTGACGGGCGTCGTTTGGGCCGGGGGGTCAGAGGGGTCAGGAACGAATGGCCCTTCCTTAAGCTGGCATAAGCAAGACGGCCTCCGATTACCGATGAAGGTTTTGTCATAAACACAC
>JBDRBC010000191.1:0-4223 GCA_043823125.1 bacterium
ATACCGGCACACCCATGACTGGCCCGAAAGGACTCGTCGGCGACATGGATCCGGACAGCAATAGCCGGGGCGGCCTCGAGGACGAACCGTTCTCGTAACGCGCGGGCAAGGACGGCAGGGTCTTCATCTTCTGGCGAGGCCGGCAGGCGATGGTCGTCAAGGGTCGCCGGGCAGCGACGTTCCTGTCCCGTATCGAAGGTCTGGATGCCGTCGAGGTCGAATTCCATCCCGTCGCGATTGCTTCTCCACAAACCATGGACACGGTAACGATTATCCGGTATCAACAAGAGTGATATCTACATCCAGATGATCTCGCCCAGAGGGAGGAAATCGATGCTGCAATCGTGGACGGGTTCTCGGCGGGGCCGGGAACCGGGGTGGGTCCTGCTGTCCGCAGGTGTGATCCTGCTTCTTTTAACTGCCACCGAAACCGGAGCCTCGGGCCCGGCCATCTTCGACCGCGTCGAGGAATACCAGCTGGACAACGGCATGCAGTTCCAGCTGCTGCCGCGCCCCGACGTGCCGATGGTCACCGGCTACATCCTGTTCAAGGTGGGCAACGTGGACAATCCACCCGGCCAGATCGGCATGGCCCACATGTTCGAGCACATGGCGTTCAAGGGGACCGACCGGATCGGGACCCGCGACCACGAAGCTGAGCTGGCGATCCAGGACAGCGTGGCCGTTGTCGGCGCCGAGCTGGCAAACGAGATGGGCAAGCGAGAATTCGCGTCCGCCGAGCGTGTGGATCAGTTCCGTGGCCTGCTCGACGCCCTGCTCGAGCGGCAGGCCGAGTTCATCGTGCCCATGGAATGGCCCATGCTGTACGACGGCTACACCTACAATTTCAATGCCTACACGAGTCAGGACTTCACGGTCTATCACGCGACTCTGCCCAGCAACAACCTCGAGGCGTGGATGCTCATGGAGAGCGAGCGGCTCCAGCACCCGTCGTTCCGGGAGTTCTACACGGAACGTGACGTGGTCATGGAGGAACGCCGGGAGGTGATCGAGGATCGGCCGCAGCGGGTGGCTCGCGAGTTGATGCAAGCGCTGGCGTTCACGGTGTTTCCCTACTGTAATCCGATCATCGGCTACATGGGGGATATCGAGCTGCTGACCCAGGATCAGGCCGAGACGTTCTACCGCGACTATTACGGCCCCGCCAACGGCGTCGCCGCCCTCGTGGGCGATTTCGATCCCGCCGAGGCGCGCCGGCTCATCGAGGCCTACTTCGGCGACATCCCGGCGCGCCCCTGCCGGCCGGGCCCCGCCATGGTCGAACCGCCCCAGCAAGGGCAACGGCGCGGCATCCACCGGCAAGGCAGCGAGCGAGCGCTGTACCTGGCGTTTCCAGGCTACCATCCCACCGACCGTCGACACGCCGTGGCCCGCCTGCTCGGCAGCGTTTTGAGTCGCGACAAGACGAGCCGTCTCGACAAGCGGCTCGATCTGCAGGAAGGGGCCGTGAGGTCCATCTGGACCAGTTTCAACGGCGGTTTCCAGCGGTATGCCGGTGTCTTCATCATCTGTGCGAAGGTGCTGGAGGACTTCACCAACGAGCAGGTCGAGGACATGATCTGGGAGGAGCTCGAGCGGGTGGTCTCCGAACCCGTGACCGCGGAGAAGCTCCTGGAGATCCAGACCTCCTATCGCAAGAAGTATTACTTCACTCTGTAGACCAACGATCCCATCGCCGAGGCGCTGGTCACCTGGCAGGCGCAGACAGGAGATTGGCGCGATACCTTCAAGCAGTTCGATCGGCTCGATTCCGTCACTGCAGAAGAGGTGACCGCCCTCGCCGCGGAACTGTTCCAGAGGGATCGCGCGACCATTGTTTACCTCGAGCCGCAAGCTGCCGGCCAGGCGGAAGGAGCTGCTCATGAATAGCCGCATATCGTGCTGTCTGGGGGCTGGTCTGTTCGTCCTCGCCATCTGCCTCACCGCCACGCCCGCCGGCTCCGAGACGCCGCGACACCCAGCGGATCTCGATCTGTCCCCGCTGACATTCGAGCGGCCCGAGCCCGTGCGCACCGAACTGCCGTGCGGGATTCCGGTGCTGCTGTTCGAGAACCACGACCTGCCGCTGGTGACCGTCACCGCGCGTCTGCAGATGGGGACGCGGTACCTGGCCCCGGATCGGCACACCGCCTGTCACCTGTTGAGCCGGCTCTGGAAGGACGGCGGAACCAAGTCCCAAACGCCCGAGGAACTGGAGGCGCGGGAAGCCGCCCTCGGTATTACGCTCCAGGCCTGGGTGGGTAGCATGATAGGCTATGTGTCGGTATCGCTGGTCAGCCAGGATCTGCCGGAGGCGCTGCCGCTCTGGCGCGACCTGTTGCGTCGGCCGGGATTTGCGGCCGAGCGACTGGAGCGCGCCAAGGATCGAATGCTCAAGGATGTCCAGGCCATCAACGACAATCCTGATCGTCTGGCGGATCTCTACTTCGCGCGACTGCTCTTCGGGGAGCATACGCCCGGCGCGCACGAGCAAACGCGCGCGGGCATCGAGGCCGTGGACGAGCAGGAGATCCGGGCGCTGTACAGCGGCTTCGTCCGTCCGGAACATGCCGTCATCGGCGTGGCCGGCGATTTCGATCCGGACGAGATCGTCGCCCAGCTCGAACGGTTGCTGGGGGACTGGACACCGATGGGAGATCCGCTACCCCGTGAACCGTACACCTGGACACCGCAATCCCGGCCGGGGGTGTATCTCGTGCCGGCCGAGTTCGAGCAGAGCCAGATCCGGATTGGGTACCTGGTGCCCGAGATGACCACGGTATCGCCGGACTACCCGGCCGTCCGGATCCTCGAGTTCGCCCTGGGCTACGGGCGTGTTTTCTACCGCACCCGCGGCGATGGGCTCTCCTACGGGACGGGTACGCTGTTCGAGGTCGGAGAAGACTTCTCGAGGTTCTACGGCACCGGCAGCACGGGACACGAGAAGGTGGACGATCTGATCGCGGCGGTCCGGGAAGAGGTGAACGGGTTGCGGGACACGCCGCTTTCGGCGCCCGAGGTGGAGATGTCACGGACCTTCGTGGTGGGCACCGTGGTGCAGGATTGCGAGACCGCCCGCGAGGTCGTCGTCGACTGCATCGACAACATGTTGAGGGACCGGCCGGCTGATTATGCGGAAGCGCACCTCACCGGTCTGCAGAAGACCACGGTGGACGAGATCGGCGCCCTGGCCGATCTATACTGTCAATTCGGGGATTCCACGGTCATCCTGGTCATCGGGGATCCCGAGCAGGTCTCGACGCCGCTGGCCGAGCTGAATCTCGGGGAGGTGATCCGGCTGGACCTGGAGCGGTTCGGGGAGTGATTCCCCGAGGCGGACGACCGGCCGGTCAGTGAGGCCGAGCAGCCGGTTGGTGATCTCGAGAGTACCGTCAGAACACCCCGGCTCCGTGTAGACAACGTTGCCAGTGATGTGCAGATTCCCGGTGCAGTCACCGCTTCCAAGGTCAGCACCGGCTACATAAGTTGGTGGCAATGGCGAAAGTGTAGACGCTATGCCCAGAATGTCAGCATTCGGATTGACTTGTTCCCGCATCGATGTCGTGCCATCCGAGAGACCGCGTCTCATGATGGATTGATCTATACTGGGAAAAAGGATAGGAAGTTGGCCAGCGCCCGGGCGGTCTGGGCGCCGTAATACGCCACGGCCGGAACCCTCACCTCGCCGTGGCTGTCGGTCTCGGTGCGGTACTTCATGATACCCCCTTCCGGTTGAACGGTTTGCTGCCAACCCAAGGTGCGAAAAGCCCCGTGAATCGCCTCCGGGGGCGCATCGGGATTCGCCCCTGCAACGAGGTCGACCAATAGATTCATGGGGGAGACATCTCAGCGCGAGGGAGAATCCTTGCCTGCCGCGGTGCGAGTCCCGCTAACGATGCCGTAGCGCTTCAGCTTCCGGGATAGGGTCGCCGAGCCGATGCCGAGCTGCTTGGCGGTGCGGGTCCGGTTGCCGTCGTTGAGGTCGAGCACCGCCAGGATGTAGTCCTTCTCGATCTCGTCGAGCTCTCTCACCGGGCCGGAAAGCGACGGTGTCGGGATCGCCTGTTGGACCTCCTCGGGTAGATCGTCGAGTTGGATGAGGTTGTTGCGGCCGAGCGCGACCGCGCTCTCCATGGCATTCTCCAGTTCGCGCGCGTTGCCCGGCCAGTCATACCGCAGAAGCTGATCTGCGGCGCGCGGAGAGAGCCCGGTCACCGGGCGCT
>JBDRBC010000192.1:0-2315 GCA_043823125.1 bacterium
ACTGCGCTTAAATATGCAACTGTCTTTTTACCAACGCCTTGCATCATTTCAACCTCTCTGGGGCAGGTTGCGATTAAATAAGATTCAGGCCCAGAAGGGGAGATATCGCGCATATTTCCTCGATGCTCCGGTCTTCTCATCCGGCTTGATCAATCCAGATTCCACGGCTGCGGCAATGACCTGCGACACTTTCGGGACTTGCTGAGCGAGATCGGACCGTGGCGCCGGCAACGTGCGCTCGAAGTTCGACACTCCTTTGCCCTGGCGTCCATAGAGACCGCTATCGATCTGGTAATCGAGGATTGCGCGGCTCCAGCCGTGCTCGATTGTCGCCCGGACGTACCATTCTCGTTCCGCCCGGTCCTTCACACGATCCAGAAGCCGGATGTTGTGTCCCCAAGGAATTTGTCCAACAAGCTGTTGGACTATTTCCTCATCCGGCCAAATCTCCGCGAACTTCCTCATATACAACAGGTTGGTTCGGCTCAGCCCCTTCATCTCGGGGAATTCCCGACGAAGATCGTTCGCGAGCCGCTCGATGACCTTCCCACCCCAGCCCACGGTTTCCTGCCGAGCGATGATCTCTCTGCCCATCTGCCAGTAGAGCCGTATCAGTTCCCGGTTCACGGCCAGCGAGGCTCGAACTCGGGCCTTCAGGATGGTTTCCTTGAGCCGTGATAACAGGGCCGGATATGCAGACGGGATATTGTTTGAGGTCATGACAACCCACATTTACTGATCAGGTTAGATTGTCATCCACGACAACCGGGGGTTCAGGAGATTGGTGGCTTCTGTTGCCGGCCGGATACGCCGCTTCGAGGGTCTTGGGTTTCTGCTCGATTTGGGGACAGTTCACCCTGCTGGATGATCATGGGGAGGCGGGTTGCATGATCCGGGCCGAAGCAGGCGTTGCGAGGCCGATCTTCCCCATCGCCTACGGACCGGAGATCAAGGGAGCGCCCGGCCTGGTCGACCTCGACGGTGACGGCGACCTGGAGATCGTCTACCCCACATCGATGGCCCGGGTCTGGGACAACTTCGGTGATTGCGCCGAGGGGTGCCGCAGTTTTGGACCGGCGCGAAAGGTGCCGCGGTTTTCGAGTGGCGTATATAACACGTGGATGAAATGGGAATCCTCTTGGTCAACTGACGCGATAAACCAAATATTCGCCCAAGAATTATATGAAGACCGGATGGCCCGGACCGCCCGCTCGCGATCAAATCAGCCATCCTTACTCGTCGCTTGCCGATCGAATGTCCCAGTATCGACACGCTTCATCCAGTTCCCTTCAAAACCCCCTTGACACAATCCAACCCCGGCGCTACAATATTAGTGTTGCTATAACACTAATAAATGCCCAGGTCAAAAGAATCACAATGGTCGTCCAGCCAGAACTCAGCCAACACCTTGTCAACCTTGGCCTTAACAAGCCGGAGGCAGACGCCTACATCCAGCTCCTCTCCCTCGGATCCGAGGGGCCAGTGAGCGGGTACCAGGTGGCCAAGGAGCTGAAAAAGGACCCGACCAGCGTGTACAAGGCGCTGCGGGAACTGGTGCGGATCGGCGGGGTCGTGACCACTTCCGGCAAGGGCACCCTCTATGCCGCCGTCCCCCCCGAGGATTTCATCCGTATCCTGGCCCGCCGGTTCAACCGCCTCCGCGCCCAGGCGAACAGGGCGCTCGAGGGTCTGCGGCCCGAGGCGCCGGATCAGCACCTGTTCACCCTCCGGAACCGGGATCAGCTGCTGCAGCGCTTTCGGGATTCTCTCGATGAATGCCGACACGTGGCGCTCCTCGATCTGGCGCCTCGCCTGCTTTCGCAATTCCAGCACGATATCGGCCGGGCAGTGGAGCGAGGCGTCACCGTGGTCATACGTCTGTACAAACCCGCTGAGATCCCCGGCGCCACGGTGGTCGTGGAACCCGAGGGATCACTCCTGGTCGAGCTCATGCCCGGGCCCAAGCTCACGGGGGTCTTCGACTGCCGTAACCAGGTGAGCGCCTTCCTCGATCGCGACCCGCTGGCGGAGGCGGTCCCCCAGGCCGTCTGGAGCGCGAGCCCGTTCCTCGCCTACCAGGCCCATTCCGGATTGGCCGCCGAGATCATCCACACGGAACTGCGACGCGGCTTGCTGGAGGGAGCGAGTCCACAGGAGTTGCAGACCCGGCAGGACAGGCTCGCCGCACTCATTCATAGCCGGGTCGACTGGGAGGCGCTCTGGGGCGAGATGGGGATCGGGGAGATCAGGAGATCGCCGGCCATTCGGGAAGAAACCCAGGAATCGCTGCCCCGGATGATGGATGTTCCCCTTGC
>JBDRBC010000193.1:0-6661 GCA_043823125.1 bacterium
GCGAGCGGAGATATCCGACTCGTTTTCAACAGTTTCCAGACGCTGGATCCGCGCCAGGCTTTGCTGGACATGACCGGTTTCCGAGAGGATCCGCACCCGGACGTTCAGAAACGTCTCCAGACGCGCGGCCGGAACAGCGCCATCGGCGGCCGGCACAAATTCGGGGACCGAAGCCAAGGTGTCATTCAGACGCTGCTCGATCTCCTTCGCTTTCCTGACCGGCGCCAGGGTGAAGTACGATCCGATGCCGAACAGCACGAGCAGTGCCCCCAGCGGAATGAGGCAACCAGGCGAAAGGAAGCGGTGTTTCCGGCGGGTACGGGTACGGGACATGGAAACTATCCTTCACTGCAGAAGTGGGATCGGGCGAGCCGCCATACAGACGCACCGCTGGGTGACGAGTTGCATCGCGGGTGACTATGGAAGGCAGTCGGTATCAGTCTTGCGCACGCTCCGGTATCTGTCATTAAAAAGAGGGACCAGCATGAACACGTTCGTCACCGCCGACCTGCACCTGGGACACGATGCCATCCGGCGATTCAGCCAGCGCCCGTTCGTCTCCGTCACGGAAATGGACGAGAGCATCATCACCAGCTGGAACAATCACGTGGGTCCCAAGGATCTGGTCTACATCGTGGGAGATTTCGCTTGGAAACGACACGACATCTACCTGTCGGCACTCAACGGCAAGAAGGTCCTCATCCGCGGCAACCACGACAAGATGTCCCAGAACCAGCAACGCAACTTCACCGAAGTCCACGACCTGCTCGTGCGGAAGATCGAGGGACAGAAGGTGGTGTTCTGTCACTACGCCATGTGTGTCTGGCCTGACTGGATGGACGGCGCATGGCATCTGCACGGTCACAGCCACGGCCGGCTGGAGGAAGCTGGCGACTCGACACGGTGTGACGTGGGCCAGGATATCTGGGGTTACGCACCGATTCCGTGGGCGGCCATCGTGGCCAAGTTGAGTCACAGGTCCAGTCCGATACTCCGGGACGCCGACGAACTCATCCGGTGTGTCCGCAAGAATCGAGAGTTCAACCTCGGCATTCTGCAGCGACTCGGATGAGGGCAGCCGAAACCGCGCCCGGCAAGACGGAATCACCACCGAGTGCGAGGGTTTGTCGTCCAGATCCTCGCTCTCCACCTCGGCCGACAATCACCACGGGCGCGGAACTTTTCCCCGCGCCCGCGGTCCTATTTGCCGCACCCATGTAAACGGACATCCCAGCAGGCACGACCAGGACATGTGCAATGGAAAGATTCTCTCGGTTGGGAATAACGAAAGGGGTTCACCATGAAACGGCGAATACATTTTCTACTGGCTGTCTTGACCTTGATCTGCACAGCCGCGACCGCCCACGCCGACGGCATCCTGATTCCTGGTCACTGGCCGTCGCCACGACCGCTACCGGAACCCATTCCAGCCTTCGCCATCAAGTACCATCACGTGGACGTGACCATCGACGGGCAGATAGCCCGCACCAAGATCGATCAGGTCTTCGTCAGCGAGGCGAACCGGGAAATCGAGGCCACCTACCTGTTCCCCATTCCCGCAGGCGCCACCATCGACGAGTTCAAATTGTGGATCAACAACGAGCCGATCCCCGGCCAGATCATGGGCAAGGACGAGGCACGGCGGATCTACGAGGAGATCGTGCGCCAGCGCAAGGATCCAGCGCTGCTGGAGTACGTGGATCGGGGGCTGATCAAGGCGCGGGTCTATCCCATTCCGCCCCACGGTGAACAGCGCATCCAGATCGAGTACACCGAGATCCTGACACGCAACAACAATGTGGTGAAATACAGCTATCCACTGAACACGGAGAAGTTCTCGTCTCGGCCCATCGAGACGGTGCGGATCAACATGGATATTCGGTCCGATATTCCCATCAAGAATGTCTATTCTTCCAGCCACGCTCCGAGTATCCGGCGACCGAGCGAGCGCACGGCCACCGTGTCGCACGAGGAGAGCAACAGCCGACCCGATATGGACTTCACCATCTATTATTCACTCAGTGAGGACGAGGTGGGGCTCGGGTTGCTGACTTATCAATCGCAGAACGAGGACGGCTACTTCCTGTTGCTGGCCGCGCCACGCGCCGAGATCCAGGAGGACCAGATCGCGGCCAAGGACGTGGTGTTCGTCTTCGATCGCACCGGCAGCATGAGCGGCGAGAAGATCGAGCAGGCGCGCGAGGCGCTCAAGTTCTCGCTGAACAATCTGAACTCCCGGGATCGCTTCAACGTCATCACCTTCAATGAGAGTCCGGACCCGCTGTTCTCGAGCCTCGTCCCCGCTCACCAGGAGAACATCGACAAGGCGCTGGTGCTGGCTGACGGTCTCACCGCCGAGGGCGGCACCAACATCGACGAGGCGCTGACCACGGCGCTCCCCATGGTCGCGGAAAACGAGCGGCCCTGCTTCGTATTGTTCCTCACCGACGGCCTGCCCACCGTGGGCGTCAAGGATGTGAAGACCATTCTCGCCAACGCGGCCAGGGTGGCGCCGTCACACGTGCGGCTGTTCGTGTTCGGTGTGGGCTACGACGTGAACACCTTGCTCCTGGACAAGCTGGCCCAGGAACATTCCGGTGCGCCGGAGTACGTACGACCGGGCGAGGACCTCGAGATCAAGGTCTCCAACCTCTACCGCAAGATCAGTTACCCGATCCTCACGGACATGGCTCTGGACTTCGACGGGATCGAGCCGTATGACGTTTTCCCGCAACACCTTCCCGACCTGTTCAAGGGCTCCCAGATCGTGGTGACCGGACGGTACCGAAACTCGGGTCGCACGGACATCACGCTGACGGGACAGGCCGGCGGTCGGAGCCACCGGTTCGAGTTGCGGCAAACCGTCGCGAAGGACGACCGGAGTCACGACTTCATTCCCCAGCTCTGGGCCAATCGCAAGATCGCCTTCCTGCTCGGCGAAATCCGCCTGAACGGTCAAACGCAGGAACTGGTGGCCGAGATCGTCCGCCTGAGCAAGCAGTACGGCATCATCACCGAGTACACCTCCTTCCTGGTCGAAGAACCGACGATGGTCTTTGCGCCGGATTACGCCGAGGTGGCGGAGATGGCGTTCGGCCTAGAGAATTCCGACCGGCTCGCGGCCACCACGGGCGGTTCCGCCGTCAACCAGAGTCTCAACCTCAAGAGCAAGGGCGCGGCCATGAGCGCGCCTGCTGCCAACGCCCAGTCCTACTTCGACGAACGGGGCGATGAGGTGGTCATCAAGCAGGTGTACAACATCGCCAACCGCACCTTCTTCCAGCAGGACAAGGGCTGGTACGAGAACACTTACAGCGATGACATGGAGGTGCTCAACATCCGGAACTACAGCCGGGCGCAGTTCCAGCTGCTGGACCGGGATCCCAGCCTGGGCAAACTCATGTCGCTGGGTGACGAGGTCTTGCTCCTGATCAACGGCAACGCGGTCAAGATAGGCGACAGCGGTCTGGAGGAGCTGTCGGAAGAGCTGCTCGAGAGGCTGTTCGGCGCCTGATCGATTGGGCGAATTGCAACCATGACGCCGGGGGCCGGCAACTCGCGAGAGCGCCGGCCCCGTACCGCTGAACTCGTTATTCAGAAAAGTTATGGACAGCTTGTATTCATGCCTCTGGCCATCAGGACAACATCTGAAAGATCCAGCACGCCATCCCAGAAGAAATCGCTGCGGTAGTCGTAGTCCCCAAAGTAATCGATGGCGAACAGGACGACGTCGCTCAGATCTACCTGGAGATTGCCATCGATGTCGGGGCTGTTGAAATACACGTCCAGACGGGCGATCTCCTCATGACACACGATTACCTGACTCTGTAATCCAGGGGCTTCGAGGCTACTCCCGCCCGCTTGAAGAGTGCCGGTGAACCAGGTGTCTCCGTTGACGTCAGAATTGTTGTCTGCGATGGTACCATCAGCGCACATGGCGAAAGTCGAATTCTCCGAACTTAACCAGACCTTTGTCCGGTCGAAATCCACAACCGGATCCCCGTTGATATCACAAAGATTGGCCCTGATGGAGGCATCCACACGGTTGCCACCGAACAGATAGCAGTTATCGAGACGATCTCCAGAACCATCCGGCAAGTTTACGAGATGCCGGGGCAAATCACCTGGCGTCACGGCTCATTGACAGCGGTATTCCATCTCAAGGTTCGAGAAGTTGCTTCACGTTTCGATCAGGATTCCACCGAACTTGGCACCCGGGCATGAAATCCATATTTTCAAGGCATGGGGCATAATAAGCATCAATTATCAGAAACCGGAACCGGATCTCAATACAGAAACCAGACCAGTTGGAAGTTGCATCTCTGGTCGCTCCTCGGCGGCCTGGGATTACTGCTCATAGCTTCTTGCCAGGAAACCATGGAACCCGAAAGTCCGGTGGTCCAGCCTTCCGTGATCACCTTCCGCCCTCCCGGCGACTATCTGGAGATACACATAGGGCAACAGCAAAGATTCTCCATCCATCTCGAAAACGCTCCGACGGCCACAACGCTGTTCACCTGTGGCGATTCCGTCGTCAGCAATTCCTTGCATTTCACGTATTCAGCCGATTATCCCGGCAGCGATTCGCTCAGCGCCACCGTGATCCTCCCGGAACGCACCCTGCATCGGATGTGGCGAATCCAGGTGAACGGTGTCCTGCTTCCACCCCCGGTCAGAGCACTGGATCCCTTTCACGGATCAGCTCCGGCGTCGCTGGAGCTGTCGTGGGTTTCTCCCAATCCGCAGCTCATTCACAATCCGGTGGCGCGCTACTTGGTGGGAGTCAGCCCGGTGCAGATGACATCGCCCGATGACTGGTTTCATGCCGTCATCATCGACGAGGTGGACAAGATCCCGGGTCAGGTTCGCTACTGGGGATATTACGACTTCATGGACCATCCGTCCATCACGCCGGGTCAGGATATCTGGATCGTGGTACGCGTTGAGGATACGGTGGGCGGTCTTTCGGAATTCGGCCATCAGGAGCCATGGCGGCTTTCCGCACCGTATCATATCACCGGGGAGGTCCTCGACAGTTTTGGTGATCCGCTCCCCGACATCCTGGTCAATTACGGCTGCGATACCTGCCAGACCATCACCGATCTGGAGGGCCGATTCACACTCGGCCCCCTGCGGAATCTCGATGCACACATGGTACGGGTGAGCGACGATGGAGTGCACAATTACAGTACGGGGGAATACTACGACGTGACCCATGGCCCGGTGGACTCGGGAACCATTTCCCTTCTCAGATTTCGGTTGCTACGGGCCAGGAGTCTGGCCGAAGAATGCGGAATTTCCTATGACCGCGAGTTTCTCACCTATTTCCGGCATATTACCCTGACCGACCGTGATCTCAACGATCGGCCGGAGCGAACCCTGATGAAATGGGAGCACTATCCGCTGATGGTTTTCCGGGAGGATGTACTGAACAGCTCCGGCACCTTCTCCCTCGGGGCCGTGACCGACACCGCCCTCACCTGGTGGAATCGACGCCTCGGTGAGGATTCCTTCCTCACGACCGACGATCGGGACACTGCCGACCTCGTGGTGGTCTTCCCCGACGGCATGGCCTGGTTGGGTGTCACGGAGATCATCGAGCCGATCGGTGGCAGGATCAATGTCCATGTCCCGGAAAAGATGCAGATCAGGATGAAACGCAACCTGCAGCAGGAGATCGCCACCCTGGAAATCATGCTGCACGAACTGGGACACGCCCTCTGTCTGGGGGGAACACAGCTTCTGTGCAAGTGGAGTCCATCTCATGAACTCCAATCCCGTCGGCACCATCGCCGCGCGCTTCCCGGACAGCCCCATCAATGATGATGAGGCCGAGGCGGTGCGACTGATCCGGTACCTGCCTCAGGGTTTTCGGCTGGACGAGTGTACCCTCGAATGACGCCGGGGCGACGTCTCCGTCGAGTCGCCGCCCCCCCACCCGGACCCTATCGCCTCAATTATGCGTTGCTGTGAACCGGATCGCGAAGCTGGTGCCGGACCAGTTCTCATTGATGCCGGTCTCGGGCAGCGAGTGATAGATCACGCCGCCAGCCACCCCGATACCCCAGGCATCACCGACCCACCACTCCTTGCCGAGGGTGACATCCAGCGCCAGACCGCGGTCCCAGTTGTACTCGAGACCGGCTGCCTCCAGCGTGAGCCCGGCCGAGCCGATGGTCGTCGAGAGGTAGAGGTTGGCCGGCATGAACCAGTAGGTCATCCCGATACCCACAGCCCCCATGGTCAGGTCGGAGTTGGTCGGGGTCGGGCCCGCTGTACTGAGCTCAGTCGAACGGATCTCAAGATCGGGGTCGCTGACCACCCAGCCATAGATCGTGCCGTGCAGGGCCAGGTTGGGGCTGACGATGCCACCGATGGCGAAGTTGATATCGCCGCAAGTGCCGGTGAACTCGACGAATTCACCACCGACCTCGAGCTTGGTTCCGGCCGAGCCGCCGCCAGCGGACATCCGGAGAAAGAACCCCTCGTCGTGTGCATTGGGACCGGCCACAGCGAGGGACGTCAGGAGCAGTTCCGTTAAAAACACCGGCACGGTTGTCCGCCAGATACGATATCGATTCATAGTGTCCCCCTCGATTACCGGCTCCGGTATCCCGGAACCACCCAGAAAAATGCACCCGGGACAGTGTACCCGGGTGCA
>JBDRBC010000194.1:0-2782 GCA_043823125.1 bacterium
AACGGATAGGGCGAGAACGGTTCCGCGCTCAGATCGAAGTTCTCGATGGGAGCCGGCGAAATGTGCCAGCCGCTGAACGCGTAGTCGTAGGTGTACTTCTGGATGCCGACGCGCAGGTCCAGACCCTTGTCGCGCAGCGGCTGGATGTAATACGCCTCGATGACGTTGCCGCGAGTGGACAGCTTGCTGTTCACGTCGTCGCCGGCCGGGATGTAGGCGAACCAGTTCTCGTCGCCGTGGTTGTACTCGAAGCCGAGCTTGCCGCCGGTGGGCGGCAGATCGCCACGGATGCCGAGGTAGTACGCCGACCCGGTCAGGTCCTCGCTGTCGTTGCCGAGCAGGGGGCCGAAGCCGTACAGGCTGGCGGTTCCCGCGTCGGGGTGGGACTTGTTGGTGGCGTAGCTGGCGAACCAGTCCAGCTCGAACTCCTCGCTCAGCTCCACGCTGTGCTGGAAACAGAAGCCCATCAGGTCCATGTCGCCGAGGTTGGCGGTGGAAGTGACCACCTGGCTCTGGGTGCTCATCATGTTCGGAAAACCACGAGTGACCCCGTACGGGATGTCGGTCATGTTGAGCATCCTGAAGTAGCCGAAGCTCAGCAGGGTCTCACCGGGCAAGGCGGGAATCGAGGTCTCGCCACAGATGCCGGCCACCTTGCTGTCCTCCAGCTCGCCCACCATCTGCGGCATGGCCATGAGGGTCGGGTTGTTGGGATCGGTAACATCGGGCACGTAAGTGGTGACGTAGGTGCCGGCCGTGGCCCCGCCGGAACCGAAGCCGGACTCGAAGCCGGTGCCGTAACAGAAACGGAAAACGCTCCCCTCGGGCAGGCCGATCTTGTCCATGCGCATGCCGAGCATGAAGCCGTCGATCTGGGCGTCGATCATCAGCGCACCGGGCGTGCCCTGGCGCACCTTGTTCTCGCTGATCTCACGGGGCGGGCCACCGGTGGCGGCCTGACGGCCCAGGGTGAAGAACAGCGGCAGATAGTCGGGCTCCCAGGTGAACGCGGCGCGCTCCACGTGCAACACGTCATCGGTGGGAATGGCCACGGAGTTGAAGGCGGTGGCCACGGTGTTGGGGAAGCCGTTGAACAGCGGCACCGAGCCTGCGCCGAATCCGCGATGCATGTTCAGGCGGCCGGTGAAGTGGACATCCTTGCCCAGCTTGGCGTCCATCTTCAAGCGCAGGCGGGCGCTGTACGCCTCGGTGTTCTTCAGCTCCTGCGCCCGCACCGGCATGTACACCGGCAGCGGATTCATGGGATCGCTGAAGTTCATGCCGACGAACTGGTTGTACGCCGGGACCTGCCACTTCTGATAATCGTAGCGAACCCGGAAATCGCCACGGAACGAGACCTTGTCCTGGGCGGCCTTCAGCTCCAGCGCGTCCAGCCGGTCGAAGATCTCCTCGATGTCCTCGTCATCGGCGGCCCACGTGGTCGCGGGGATCACGGTCACGGAGACGCAGAGACACAGCAGCAACAATAAAAAACCACGTAGCATCGAAACTACCTCCTGGTAGTGTGGCGACAGTGACCCGAGCGGGGACCCTTATCCACAGGTCTCGGGTTGATCGGAATCGGCCGCATGTTCGATGAGGAACGTGCGGATGTGAATGATCTGCTCGACATCGAAGGTGTCGCCGAGGGTCTCCTCGCCGTAGTGCACGCCCTTCCGGAAGTAGCGCTCCCACTGCCGGATGGTCTTGCTCACGGGAGTCACCTCGCCGCCGTCGCCATCGGCGCCGTGACAGCCCTTGCAGGTCTTCTTGAACCAGTACTTGCCCTTCTTGGCGCTGCCCTCGACTTCGGGCTCGACAGTTTCGTCGGTGGCCTCAGCGGTGGCCTCAGCGGGGGCCTCGGCGGTGGCCTCGGCGGCCGCCGAGTCAGGCTTCTCTTCGGCCACAGCCGGTGTCGGATCGTCCGCCTGCTCGGCGTAGGCCGTGGCCCCACCGGTCAGCAGACCCGGCCCGAACATGGCCAGACCCAGGAACAGCGAGAGGATGACCAGAACTTTCATCGATTTCCTCCACGGATTTCGGGTGACGTACCGGTTGGCGGTACAGGAATCCAGCGATTACCATATCAAGGGACGTTCCAAGTGGGCTTGGGGCTCAACCTGTTACGGGATAGACAGTTAGTTGATTGACGGATTGTCAGGGAAACGATGGGTGTTTCATATGAAACAACCCCGTGGTTCAGTATTGGTTGAAGATGGTTGCTTTACAGGTCGTTAACCGAATGTTTCAAAAATGAAACGCTGCAACTAGTGAAACGTTTCGAAACGATGTGAAATGTACTTGTGCGGGCAATTCACCCAGAGATGGACCAAGACGATCGGTTTCAGCGTTTCGTCGCCCCGAACCTCAACGGAGAACCACGAACTTGCCGGTGAAATCCTCGAATCGGTCGTTATCCGACTGGACCACGTAGAGGTAGATGCCACTGACGATCTGCTGGCCGTTGCGGGTGACCAGATTCCAGCTCGTTTGCCCGTCGCCACCGGTGCCGTCATGGGCGATCTCCACCACGAGATCACCATCGAGAGTAAAGATCTTGATGGTGTTATGGGCAAAGGGCAGGTTGGCGAACATGATCCGCAGGCCGGTGGGATCGTCCTCGTTGGGGTGCAACTGCTGGAATTCGGCCAACGCCTCCCGGGTGGCGGGATTGGGGAAGACGAAGATGTCGTCGCCGTAGCGCTCGCGATCGACAGCGGTCTGGGCGGGGAAGCTCGGCATGGCGTAATCGAACTCCGTGCCGGGCACACCGGCCTGGCCC
>JBDRBC010000195.1:0-3288 GCA_043823125.1 bacterium
TGAAGAACTACAAGCAGTTAGCGTACTGCGATGTCCGCGCTGCGCCTGATAATTATACAACTTACATCACCATCCGTGACAGCGTCTCGGCCTTCAGCGATGTCATGGCTCAGACTCGCGATGATCTCCAAGGAGATGCCACTGTGGTTCGTGGGGATACGGCCTGGCACGGCAAGGCAACATACGTTTCGTCGAACTACTTCTCTTTTTTGGGAGTCGCGCCGGTCCTGGGGCGGGGCTTCCTGCCCGGCGAAGAACAGCAAGGCAGCGCTCCGGTCGTGGTGCTGAGCTATCCCCTCTGGCAGCGGCTGGGGGGCGATCCGAAGCTCGTCGGCGAGTATGTGAACGTCAACGGCGCTGTTTGTCAGGTTGTCGGTGTGGCGCCGCAGGGGTTCACCGGCACCTCGCTCCTGGGGCCCGGCATCTGGGTGCCGCTGGGCAACTGGGTGCCGGTGGGCAGCATCGGAACGATTCGGATGCGGGAACAGACTCGGCCCGCCAACGCCGGGGCCGGTTGGGGCTATCCTTGGGTGCTTCATACCATCGGACGACTCAAGCCGGGCGTGAGCATGTCGGTTGCTCAGACGCAGTTGCAGGCCTTGATCCCGCGCTTTCGAGCAGAGGATCCGAAAGAGTGGCCGGCGGCTGCTTCCTTTTCTCTTCGCCCGCCTGACCGGGTCTACCTTGATTCGATCTGGCGTCCGTATTTCACCAAATACAGTCTGATCCTGATCGCCGGGTCCGTGGTCACCCTGCTGATCGTCTGCTTGAATCTGGCGAGCATGCTGATCGTGCAAGGAGCCTCGCGCCACCGTGAGATCGCCATCCGATTGGCCGTCGGCGGAGGCCGCCTGCGGATCATTCGGCAGTTGCTCGTCGAGTCTGCGCTGTTGGCGCTGCTGGGAGGAGTTCTCGGTGTTCTGCTGGCTGTCTGCGGGATGCGGATTCTCAATGTATGGTTCGCCGGCGCCAATTGGGAAGTGATGAGAGCTATCCGAGTTGGCCTGGACATTCGCATTTTGATGGGCACACTGGGTTTCTGCCTGATCGCTACGTTGCTGTTCGGTCTAAGACCTGCTCTGAGGCTGTCCCGGCGTGATCTGGCCGAGGAGATGAAGGGATCCGCCAGTCGTGTGCTGGGGTCCGTCCACCGCAAGCGAGGCGGTCTTTCGGTAGCGGGCCAGATCACGCTGGCCGTAGTCCTGGTCCTCGTCGCTGCCCTGCTGTTGCGCACTGCCCTGGAGACAGCGCGGCCGGACCCGCGGTTCCACCTGGAGGACACGCTGGTCGTTCGGATCGATCCGGAATCGGCCGGCTATGACAAGGTCCGGAGCATGCAGGCATGCGAGACCCTGGCCGATCATCTGGCGTCCCTGCCGCCAGTCGAGGCGCTGGGGACAGCACCCAGCCTGTTCTACGGGGGTGACGGGGAGCAAACGATACGCGAATACCGGCCGGGGGCAGAAGAAGGTGAGTCCAGGGGGCCTCGCGCACGGCATGCCAACATGCTCGCCATCGGCCGGGACTACTTGCCGGCGCTGGAGGCCCCGCTGTTGCAGGGGCGCCTCTTCGACCGGCGCGACAGTATCCCCGACGCGGAGAAGGTCGCGATCATCAATGAAACCCTGGCGCACAGGCTTCGTCCCGACGGCAGTGCTCTCGGCTGTTTCATTCAATGGGGCGTGCCTGAACTTGGTGGCTACTGGTGTCCCGATGTCTACCGGGTGGTCGGGGTCGTCACCGACCTGCCGGGCATACAGGAGCAGGAGGCCTATCCCCAGATGTACGTACCCGCCGGACCGGATGACGTACCTTCTTACTTCTACCTGCACGTCAGGGATCGTGAAGCGGTCGAGACTCTACGGTCGCAGATGGTCCGGGAGATCCACCGGGTCGATCCGTATATCCCGGTTCTGTCGGTGACGACTCTGGCGGAGATACGCGATGACGATGTTAGAATATGGAACGCGAGATTCCACGCTCGCCTGGCATTGACGGCCGGGGTGGTGGCTTTGTTTCTGGCGGCGCTGGGCATCTACGCCATCAAGGGCTATATGGTCACGTCGCGCACGTCGGAGATCGGCATCCGCATGGCCATGGGGGCCACGCACAGGAGCATCATGGCCATGATTCTGTGGGAAGGACTGGTGCAGACACTGGTAGGATTGATGGTCGGGTTACTGCTGGGATTGGGCGTGGCCAAGGTATCGGCCAGTATGCTCTACGGCGTCAGCCCGGCCGATCCGGTCAGCATCGTCGTCACCGTTGCCCTGCTCGGCGCCGCTTCGCTGCTGGCCGGCTATATCCCCGCCCGTCGGGCGGCAAAGATCGATCCCATCGAGGCATTACGTTACGAATAGTGACAAAGGAACATAGAATGAAGGAAACAGATTACGAGAGGAATTATCGATGATAACAATCTGGCAAGATTTCCGTTACGGCATCCGAATGCTGAGAAAGAGTCCGGGATTCACGGCCATCGCCCTGATTACGCTGGCGATTGGCATAGGTGCGAATACGATTATGTTTAGTATTACTGATATGCTGATTTTGCGTCCTCTGGGAGTCAAAGAACCGGAACAGTTGGTGTGCTGTGGTATCTCTGATATGCTCATCGACTATTTCGCCTATCTTACGATCAGTGACAGCAATCAGGCCCTCAGCGACTTCATGGCCCAGGACGAGGGCCGATCTGTCACCTTAACCGGTCAGGATATGACTGCGAAAGTAGACACGATGTTCGTCTCCGGGAACTACTTCTCTTTCCTGGGCGTGGTTCCAGCGATAGGACGCGGCTTTCTACCCGAGGAGGACCGCCAGGACGCGGCCCCCGCCGTGGTCCTGAGCTATCGCCTCTGGCAGCGTCAAGGGGCGGATCCGGCCATCCTGGGCCAATCCCTGCGTATCAACGGCGTGCCCTGTCAGGTGGTCGGCGTAGCACCCGATGGATTCACCGGCACCACAATGGCCGGTCCCGACCTCTGGTTGCCTATGGGCAGCTATCTGAGCACGATGGTTCTCTCCCGAGGGGAATCCAGGCCCCCCGAGAAATGGCGTGCCGCCGAATATCCCCTTCCCGTGATCCTTGTAGGGCGACTCAAGCCTGGTGTGAGCCTGGCAAGCGCCCAGGCATCACTGCAACCTGTGGCCGCCCGCCTCAAGGCGCAATTTCCCAGGAACTGGACCCCCAGAAGCTCGCTCTACCTCTACCCTGCCCCCAGGATCGGCCCCATGTATACGTCTGCCCTCGGCTTCAGCGCCATCTTACGCGCTAACGAGCGCTCGCAG
>JBDRBC010000196.1:0-27261 GCA_043823125.1 bacterium
CACTGAATGGTGAGTCGGTGCCTGTTTCGGCCATGTGTACAGCCATCGGTTTGGCCAGCTCGTTCGCCACCGGTTCAGTAGCAGCTTCGACCACCGATTCGGTCATCGGTTCGAGCGGTTTGGCGAACGGATCCTCGGCCGGGAAAAAACTCGCAGAGGACCGGGGCTGGATGAGGCTCATCTGCTCCCGGAATCCCGTGGCGATGACGGTGACCTGTAACGTGTCGTTCAAGGACTCGTCGGTGCCGTAACCAAAGATGATGTGGGCCTGGCTGCCGGCGGCATCCTGGACGAGGGACATGGCGTCGCTGATCTCCTGGATACCGATATCGGCTCCGAGCAAGTTGACCAGCACACCACGTGCGCCGTGGATATTGACATCCTCCAGCAACGGCGAGGCGATGGCAGCTTGGGCCGCAGCGATGGCTCGACCCTCGCCTTCGGCCCGACCGGTTCCCATCAGGGCCACACCCATATCACGCATGACCGTGCGGACATCGGCGAAGTCCAGGTTCACCAGGTTGGGACGTGAGATGATCTCGTAGATGCCACGTGTCGCCTCGTACAGAACATTGTCCGCCACCCGGAACGCTTCCCGCACCGACGTATTCGGCTCGACGATTTCGAGCAGGCGCTGGTTGGGAATGACGATCAGGGTATCCACCGCTTCCTTCATGGCCTCGATGCCCTCTTCGGCCTGACGCAAGCGGACCGCCCCTTCGAACAGGAACGGTTTGGTGACGATGCCCACGGTGAGGATGCCGAGTTCCCGCGCGATCTTGGCGGCTATCGGCGCGGCACCCGTCCCGGTCCCGCCCCCCATGCCAGCCGTTATAAAAACCATGTCACTGCCGTAGAGAACCTCCATGAAGGCCTCTTCGTCTTCCTCGATGGCTTTTTTCCCGATCCGGGGATCGCCGCCTGAGCCAAGGCCGCGGGTGAGCTGGGTACCGATCTGGAGCGTCTGGTGAGCGCGGGAGCCCTGCAAGGCCTGGGCGTCGGTGTTGATGGTCAGAAATTCGACCCCCGACAATCCCGCATCGATCATTCGATTGACGGCATTCCCTCCTGCGCCGCCGATGCCGATAACCTGAATCTTGGCCAGGTTCGTGTTCTCCTCCACGAGCTCAATCATGATCCTTTCGCCCTCCTCCTCCATGAGATGGGTTCGTGCCGAGTTGGCGCGGGTGCGTATATCTAACACATCCGCACACCGAGGCCAACCCTAATTATTCATCTATGGGGCATCAGTTTGTCCCGACTCGTTGTGAACGGTCCAACCAGCCCCGGATCCGGTGCCAGAAAGGCAGTCCGGGCATTTCAGTGGTGTTGGTCTGCTCCGGTTCCAGCAACGGTTTTCCAGCGGCCCAGATGCTCAGTCCCACGGCGGTGGCCCACTGGCCGTCCGCCAGCGCCTCGACGTCGGCGAATTCCACGGGCAGATAACGCTTCTGCACCGGCAGCCCGAACACCTCCTCGCACAATGCCGCCGAGCCCTCGCAGCGGACGCCGCCACCGGTCAGCACCACACCGGCGCTCAGAGAGGCGAGTTTGTGGCTATCGCCCAGCGCCTGCTTGACCAGGCTGAAGATCTCCTCCAGACGCGGTTCCAGGATGGCGGCCACCAGACTGGGTGTCTCCTCCGGCCGTTCTTCCTCGAACAGCGCCTCCAGGGACGATTCCTGGGACAGACTCCGCAAGGCCAGGCCACGCTCGCGTTTGATGCGTGCGGCCCGATCGAGGCTGACACGTAATCCGTGAGCCAGATCGCTGGTCAGGTGACACCCGCCCCACGGCACCATGCCGTTCCCGACGATGCGGTCGTTGCGTAACAGCGCCCAGTTCGTGGCGCGTCCACCAACGTCGATGAGCAAGACGCCCTCTTCCTGTTCCGCCGGAGACAGCAGAGCCGTGGCCGCCGACAGTACATCCACGGCGCGCCCGGCCACCTCGTATCCGGCCATGTTGATGGCCTGCTCGATATTGTGCACTACGCTCCGTGAACCGGTGATCAGGTGCGCCTCCACCTCGAGCTGACTCCCGATTCGGCCTTGAGGATCCACAATACCCCGGATCCGATCCACGGAATACTCCACCGGATTCACCGCCAGGATCCAGTTGTCGAACGGCACCGCGAGGCTCCGCGCCTTGGCGAGGACCGCCTCCAGATCGTCCCGCTCGATGGCGCGGGGTCCGGGTCCCACCTGAACCTGGCCGCGGGCCCAGACCGAACGCAAGTGGGAACCGGCGATGTTGTAGTAAAAAGCCGAGACATCCACATCCGCCGCCGCCTCCACCAGCCGCATGACTCGCGCGATGCCGCGGCTCCCGGTGCGCATGTCGATGAAATCGCCGTCCTGAAAACCGATGGTTGGTATCTCACCGCACCCGAGTACCCGGAGTCCCCCCTCCAGGGTGGTCTCGGTCACCAGGGCCCGGAACACGGTGGTGCCGAAATCACAAGCGACGATCAGTTGTCCTGTGTTCATGGCCGCTCCTTCTCAAACTTTCGCGCTCACACCGACTCGATTGCGATAGCGAAGGTCATAGACCGAACCGCTCGCCATCTTGCTGCTCGCTTTCAGATACCGTTGCAGTCGATGGGGGAAATCCTCGTCCCCCACCAGTAATCGCCCCCGCTCGTCCTGGAGCTCGATGACGTACCCGCTCTCCTGGGCCACGATGAAATCCACGGGGTGGTTGGTTTCCAGACCGGTGAACATGATGGCGTCCACCAGATCCAGGATCTCCGACCGGCGCGGCTCGGCCAGCAGCCAACCGGTCGCTGGTCCGGTTTCGAGCTCCGCGCCCACGAGAAACGGCAAGCTCGGCAACGGCAGGTGAGACGGGAACGGCAGGACCACGCCGGTCTCCAGCACGACACCGGTGGTCGCCGGCCCGACCCGACCGTTTTCGGTGGGCGCCAGCGCCAGTACGGGTTGCCACTCCTGTAGCTCCACCACGAGGGTGGACGGCAACTTGCGCACGATCCGGACCTCTCGTACCCAGGCAAGGATTTCGAGGGAATCGGCCAGCGCTCCCGTGTCAGCAGACCAGATGTTGTGGCCGAGGGCCGAGGTGAGCACGGCTTCCAGTTCGCCACGATCCGTATAGCGGTACGGGCCGGTTTCCACCCGATCTAACTGAAACAGCGGCGCCGTCAGCAACCAGCGAGCCGCGAAACCGCCCCCGACGGCCAGCAGTACGATCAGACTGGACCAGAGATAGCGACGCCACCAGCGGCGTGCCGCAACGCGGCGGTTGGCCAGCGGCAGCTTGGCCCGGGTGTGGGATTCACCGATGATCAAGGCCTTGCGACTCATTTCTGTCCCCTTTGCGCAAGATACTCGCAGATGGGCCGAACCAGTCGACCGATATCCCCCGCTCCCAGCGTCAGCAGCAGGTCACCCGGCGACACACTGGCCGACAGCCAGTCGTTCACTGCGTCGAGGTCGGTCAGCAATTCCACCGCGTGCAGTCCCTTGTCCCGCATGTCGGTCTGGATGTTTTCACTGCCGACACCGGTACGGTTCTTTTCGCTGGCGGCATAGACCGGCAGCAGGCCCACCACGTCGGCCCCGGCCAGGGCGTCGGCGAACTCGCGCCGGAAGCGGGCCGTGCGCGAGTACCGGTGGGGCTGGAACAGGACCACCACCCGGCGGCCATAACTGCGGGCCACTTCCAGGGTGGCAAGGATTTCCGTGGGATGATGACCGTAGTCATCCAGCACTAGCACGCCGCCGTGTTCACCGTGCTCCTCGGCCCGCCGACCCACGCCGGAAAAACACTCCAGCCCGGCCACGATGTCGACGATGTCGATCCCCAGCTCCAGACCCACAGCCACGGCTGCCAGGGCGTTGCGCAGGTTGTGCCGTCCCCGGAGGGGGAGGCGCAGCCTGCCGAGGGAATCGCCACGGATGAATAGCTCCACTTCCGGACCGGTTGACGGGGGGATATCCGCCCCGTGAGTTCCGCCCAGGATCTCGGCCCGGACCTCGGCCGATTCCAGCAGGCCATAGGTGACCACCTGACGCTCGATCTGCGGAATCAGGGCGCGCACTTCGGGATCGTCGATACAGAGGACACAGGTGCCGTAGAACGGTACCCGGGAGAGGAATTCAGCGAAGGCGTCATGGAGCGCGGCCAGGTCCGGGTAAAAATCCACGTGTTCGAGATCGATGTTCGTCACCACCGCGATGGTCGGGGTCAGGCGAAGGAAACTGCCGTCACTCTCATCCGCCTCGGCCACCAGGTACTCCCCACCGCCGAGAATGGCGTTGGCGCCCGTGGCCAGCACCCGCCCGCCGACGATGACCGTCGGATCCAGCCCACCGGCGCCGAGAGCGGCCGCCACCAGAGAGGTGGTGGTGGTCTTGCCGTGGGAGCCGGCCACGCAGATGCCGTACTTCAACCGCATCAGTTCCGCCAGCATGTCGGCGCGCCGGACCACGGGAATGCGCTGCCTGCGGGCGGCCACGATCTCGGGATTGGCCGCGGTGACAGCCGAGGAATAGACAATGACGTCCGCGCCCGCGATCTGCTCTGCCTGATGGCCGATGAAGATGGTGGCGCCCAGTTTCTGCAACCGTTGCGTGGTGGCCGAAACGTGTAGGTCACTCCCGCTCACCTGAAAACCGAGATTGAGCAGGATCTCGGCAATGCCACTCATGCCAATGCCACCGATGGCCACCAGATGGATGTGGCGTGTATTACGAAACATGGTCGGCCTCCTGGACCACGGTTGCTGCCGTTCCCGAGCCGAGGGCGATGATATCCCGGGCGATCCGAGACGCCGCATCGAGATTCCGCCGACCGATCGCCGCCTGGCTCATGGCCGCCAACCGCGGTCGATCCGCCGCCAGGGCCGCCACTCTGTCCGCCAGCGATTCCCCGTGGCAGTCCGCGTCCTCGAGCACTACAGCGGCCCCAGCGGTCTCGCAATCACGTGCGTTCTTGAGCTGGTGATCGTCGGTGGCGTGGGGATACGGCACCAGGATGGCCGGTTTGCCAGCGGCGGCCAATTCGGCCAGGGTCATGGCGCCGGACCGGCAGACCGCCAGATCGGCCCAGCCCAGCACCGCCGGCATGGCGAAGATGTACGGGTCGATCCGGACTCGCCCGTCCGGGAAATCAGCAAAGGCTTCCCGGACCGCTTCGAGATCGGCGGGACCGGTCTGCACCCAGATGGCGAGGTTCGCCTCCGTGGACCAGCGCGCCGCCGCCGCGGCAACCGCCCGGTTCAAGGTTGACGCGCCCGCGCTCCCCCCGAACACCAGGACCCGGAGTTCCTCGTCGTCGTTTGCGGTCGCCGCCCGGGGCGGCTCCACCTCCGCGGGCAACTCGGCCAAGTTTTCGGGTCGAAAACCGGCCCGGACCGGATTGCCGGTCACGAGCACATCACGGTTGGGAAAGTACTCGGCGGCAGCGGCGAATCCGAGGTAGATCCGACGCGCCCACCGTCCCAGCAAACGGTTGGCGGAGCCAGGAAAGGCGTTCTGTTCCTGCAGGGCTGTCGGTCGTCGCAACAGGCTGGCCGCCGCCAGGACCGGCGCGCTCACATACCCGCCGGTACCGAGCACTACCGCCGGCCGCCAGCGGAGCAGCAACCACAAGCTCTTGCACAATCCCGCGAAAAAATTGAGGACGAAACGGAAACGCGCCCCGAACCCCATCCCCCGGAAGCCGGAGGCGGGAACGATGTACAGCTGGAAACCGGCCCGCGGCACCAGCAAGAACTCCAATCCGCGACGGGTGCCGGCGAACCGCACCTCGCAGCCGGGCGACAAGACCTGCAATTCCTCGGCCACTGCCAATCCCGGATAGACGTGGCCACCAGTCCCGCCGCCCGCGATGAGGAATCGTTGTGTCGTCGACCTGATCATCTGCTCGTGAACTCCATCCGGTCTCGCTCGGGTCTGGTTTCAGCCACCGAGCTAGACTCTGGCCAGTCGGGCGCGCCACACCTGATGCGCCCGTCCCTGCCGATCGATGCTCAACAAGATGCCTACGGCGGCCAGATTGGTCACCAGGGCGGATCCACCGTAACTGACGAACGGCAGGGGGACCCCGATGACCGGGAACAGTCCCACAACCATGGCCAGATTGGTAATGACATACAGGAAGATGAGGGTCGTCAAACCGGTGGCCACCACTTGGCCGAATGGGTCCCTGGCGCGGCGGGCAATGGTATAGCCCCGATAGGCGAAGAGGGCAAACATGGCCAGGGCGCCCAGCGTTCCCAGGAGCCCCAGTTCCTCCCCCAAAACAGCGAAGATGAAGTCGGTGTGTGATTCCGGCAAGAACCAGAAACGCTGGTGGCTGGCCCCGACGCCCGATCCGAGCAACCCGCCGGCACCAATGCCGATCAGAGACTGCTCCACCTGATAACACAGCCCCTCCCCCTCCAACCCGGACCACCAGGCCTGAACCCGATTGGAGATCTTGGGCTCGAACAGGTACCCGAGCCCCACAGCGACCGTCACCGGCACCAGCGCCGCCACCAGCAGGCGGTTGGAAATGCCGGTGATGAACAGCAGGGCCAGCGTCAACAGGCTGATCACCAGAGCGTTGCCGTAGTTTGGCTGCAGAATGAGTATGGCCACGGCCAGCATGGGGATCAGCAGGGTGATACCGAGCTGACGCCGGTAATCCGTCTGCTTCCGATCCAGGGAGACCAACCGGCCGGCCAGAAACAGGACCACCGCGAGTTTGGTCAACTCCAGTGGCTGAATGGGAAACAGGCCGATATTTGTCCAGCGGCGAAAGTCGCCATCATTCAGAATCAGCGGCAATCCGATGAAGGCGAGGCCCGCCGCGATAAGGCCCCAGTTGAACAACGGCTTGCGCAGGAAACGGTAATCCAGATTGGCCAGAACGAGCATACCGATGATGCCGAGGGCGAGCCGGGCCAGGTGTTTTCCCAGGTAGTAGTAGTGGTTGATCTGGCCGGGTGGTCCCTGGAAACGGAAACTGCCTGCGCTCAGCACCATCACGGTCCCCAGCGAGCAGAGCACGAGCACCGACAGCAACAACCAGCCGTCGTAATCCTCCAGGCGAGGCAGGATCCTGCGCACGGATTTGATCATCCGTTCTCCTCTCCAGCGGCTGCCACCGCGGTCGCTCCCAGGGCAACGGCCGCCCGGGCGAAGGCATTTCCCCGTTCGTGATAATTGCGAAACATATCGAAGCTGGCGCAAGCCGGGCTCAACAACACCGTACCGTCAGGTTGTGCCAGTTCGCTGGCGCGTTGCACCGCCGCCGCCAACGAGTCGGCACGCTCCAGTGTAACCGTTCCCGTCAACGCCTCCGCGATGGCCGGCCCCTGCTCACCGATCACGATAACCATGCTGACAACACCCAGGGAATCCCGCAACGGCCGGTAATCTTCACCCTTGCCGCGCCCCCCGGCAATGAGGATCACCCCGTCCGCATAACCGGCCAGTCCCGCACAGACCGCCGCCACATTGGTGGCCTTGGAGTCGTCGATGAATGACACCGCACCCAGCTTGGCCACGATCTGCTGGCGATGCGGCAGCCCACTGAAGGAAGCCAGCCCGCTGGTCAACCCGCTCCGCTCCGGCTGCAGCGGCAGGAGAGCGGCCACGGCCGCACTGCTGTTGATGAGATTGGCGTCGGATGGCAGTGGAAACTCGTCGCGAGAGACCACGGACCACGGCTCCTGACCGTCGTCGATCCAGAGTCGGTCGTTTTCCCAGTACACCGCGGCGCCGGCGCCGCGCTGACCGAACAGCAGGGGCGGCTGATTCGTGGGCCAGGCGAGCGCCTCCGGGCAGCCGGTCCAGGTGACGAAGCGACCGTCGTCCGCCACCGCGTCCGCCAGCTTCAGCTTGGTCTCGTAGTAGGCTTGCAGGTCCGGATAACGGTCCAGGTGGTCTGGCGCCAGGTTCAGCACCAGGCCGACCCGCGGCCGGAAGCGATCGATGGTCTCGAGTTGGAAGCTGCTCACTTCCAGTACGGCCAGATCGTCGGGGGTCAACTCGTCAGCCAGCAAGCTCAGCGGCCGCCCCACGTTGCCCAGCGCCTCGGCGCGCCAGCCGGCGGCCCGCGCCAGGTGCGCTACCAGTTCCGTGGTGGTGGATTTGCCGTTGGTGCCGGTGATGGCAATACAGGTGGCCCGACAGAATCGGGCCGCCCACTCCAGCTCGCCCAGCAGCGGGATCGACCGGGCCACCGACTGCAGTCCCGGATGATTCCGCGGGACGCCGGGGCTTAACGCCACCCCGTCCAGCTTGCCGGCGACCTGCTGGGGCCAACCGGTTTCACAGATGATCTCGTCGAAGGCGGTGGGAGCGAGCTCGGTCAACTGCTCGGCCTGCCAGCGGTCTTCCACCTGCTGCCGGGTGCTGTCGTCGACCCCGATCACCCGGGCACCGTGACGCCGCAGCAACGCACCGACGGCACAGCCGCTCCGCGCCAGGCCGACCACCACGATTGTTTTTCCGTTCACCTGTTCCGTCTCCATCTATTCCACCTACTGCAACTTGATACTGCTCATGCTGAGCAGCAGCAACAGGATCCCGATGATCCAGAACCGGACCACCACCTGGGTTTCGGACCAGCCACTCAGCTCGAAGTGATGGTGCAGCGGCGCCATGCGGAAGATCCGTTTGCCGCCGCGCCACCGAAAATACGCCACCTGCAACATGACCGACAACGCCTCCACCACGAACATGCCGCCGATCAGGACCAGCAGCAGCTCCCGCTTGATAAGGATGGCCACCGTCCCGAGAGCGCCGCCCAGGGCCAGGCTACCGGTATCGCCCATGAAGATCCGGGCGGGGTATGCGTTGTACCAGAGGAAACCGAGGCTCGCTCCCACCACCGAGGCGCAGTAGATGGTCAGCTCACCCGCCCCGGGCATGTAGATGATGTTGAGGTAATCCGCGAAGATGGTGTTGCCGGTCACGTAGGCCAGACCGGCGAACCCGCCGAACGCCAGGGCGCTCAGACCGATGGCGAGACCATCCAGGCCGTCGGCCAGGTTCACGGCGTTGCTCGTGCCCGAGACCACCAGGATGACCAGTGGGATGTAGAGATAACCCAGGTTGAGCAGGGCGTCCTTCAGGAACGGCACCGTCGTACTCAAAGCCGGCCCCGGCAGGGAGGAATCGAACATGAGAAACCCGCTCAGCAGCAGCCCGTAGCTGATCTGTCCGGCCAGTTTCACTCGCCCGATCATGCCCTTGGGTCGTTTCTTGACCACCTTCAGATAATCGTCGATGAAACCGAGTACGCCCATCCAGACCGTACCGAGCAAGGCGAGCTGGATGAACCGATTGGAAAGGTCCGCCCAGAGCAGGGTGGGCAACACGATGGCGGTGAGGACGAGCACGCCCCCCATGGTAGGTGTTCCGGCTTTCTTCTGATGGTGCTCGGGGCCGTCGGAGCGGATGGTTTCGCCGACCTGGAGCGCCTCCAGCTTGCGGATGACCCAGCCGCCAAAGATGAAACAGATCAACAACGCCGTGATGGTGGCGTACGCAGCCCGGAACGTGATGTACTGGAAGACATTCAGGACCGACCAGATGGTGTGCAATGGATATAGAAGGTGGTAGAACATCCGGTCTCCTCACGCGATCAGGAAAAGTCTTGATCGTCCACAGCACGTCGCCAGAGATCGATGACCTCCTCCATCCCGGCGGCGCGTGACCCTTTCACCAGCACAAAATCGCCGCTAACGCAGTGGCCGCTCAACCAGTTCGCCGCCTCGGCGTGGGTGACGAACTGCTCGGTTTCACCGCCGGCGCTACGGAAACCTTCCCCGAGCGCCAGGGCCTGGTCCCCCACCGTCACTACCAGATCGATGCCGATGGCCTGGAGCCGGGCGCCGGTGCGGACATGGATCGCTTCGCTGTCGTCGCCGAGTTCGGCCATCTGCCCGAGTACAGCGATGGCGCGACCGTCCCCCGCCAGCTCCCGGACGGTGCTGGCCGCCCGTTCCATGCTGGTGGGGTTGGCGTTGTAGCAGTCGTCCAGCAGTCCGACCCCTGCCAGCTCCCGGACAGCGCTGCGATGGGGCGAAGGCGAAAACTCCAGCAACCCGGTCCGGATGACGGCGTCGGTCAATCCGGCCGCGCGTGCGGCCAGGATGGCGGCCACGAGGTTGGCGCCGTTGTGCTCACCCGGCAGCGGCACCTGCCAGGACGAGTCGTCGAGCAGCAGCTCCCCTCCCGCAACCGCCTTCGCCGGTTGCCACGACCAGCAAAACTCACCGGGTTCGCGTCCGAACGACACCACCGGACAACTCGCCGAACCGGACCAGTAGGCAAAACCGGGACTGTCCCGATTGATGATGGCCCGGCCGTCGGCCGGCAGGTCAGTCAGTAACTCTCCCTTGCCTCGGATGACCCCATCCAGCGAGCCGAAAACGGCCAGATGCGCCTCGGCGGCGTTGGTGATCACCCCGATCTCGGGCCGGGCGATGGCCGCCAGCTTGGCGATGTCACCCGCGGCCGATGCGCCCATCTCCACCACGGCCAACCGGTGCTCGGGACGCAAGCCCAGGACGGTCAGGGGCACACCCAGCTCGTTGTTGAGATTGCCCTGGGTAGTATGTCCCGCCCCGGCAGCCCGGAAAAAGGCGGCAATGAAATCCTTGGTGGTGGTCTTGCCGTTACTTCCCGTCACGGCCACCAGTTTTACTTGGTCCTGAGCGCGACGCCAACAACCGGCCAGATGGGCGAAGGCCACCGACGGCTCTTTACTCAACAAGATCGCGGCACTATCGTCGATCGGCGCCGGTAACGAGAGTAACGGATCGGTCGTCGCTTCACTCCAGTCCCGGGACAGGGCGGCGCCGGCGCCGTTCGCCAGGGCAGCCGCAACGAAGTCCCGCCCATCCACCTTTTCACCGGCCAAGGCAACGAACAGTCCGCCAGGCTGGACATCACGTGAATCGAGAGTCGCACCCTGGAACTGTCCCGACAGCGTCTCGGCCTGTACCGGGTCGATCCGTTCCCACCCCGTATCACCGGGCACGAGACAACCCGCCAGCAATCCCGTTGCGGCGAGATCGGCGGCTGCCTGTTTCAGGGAGTACCCGTCACTGGGCATCGGCCCGGCTCCGTTCAATCCAGTTGCGGACGATCTCCCGATCGTCCAGATGCAGGCGCTGGTCGCCGACGATCTGATAATCTTCGTGTCCCTTGCCCGCCACGATCACGAGATCAGCTCTCCCGGCGGCCGCCAGGGCGGCTTCGATGGCGCTGGTCCGGTCCACCACGGTTTCGATGAACTCGGCGCGGCGGTCGCCAGCCGCTTCACAGCCGGCGGCGATGGTCTCACATATGGCCGCGGGGTCCTCGCCCCGCGGATTGTCAGAGGTGATCCAGGCGCCGTCGGCGCCCTGCGCCACCACCTCGCCCATCAATGGTCGTTTGCCCTGATCCCGGTCGCCGCCACAGCCGAACACCACCAGCAAGCGGCCCCGGGTCAGCTCCCGGCAGGCGGTCATCACCGCAGCCAGCGCATCCGGTGTGTGAGCGTAATCCACCACGGCCACACCCCCCGACGGCAAGCCGAACCGTTCGAGACGACCCGGCACCTGATCCACGCCACTCAACGCCCGGGCACACTGTTCGGCCGGGAGGCCGAGGGCCAGCCCCGCCGCCAAAGCGGCCGTCAGGTTCTCCACATTGAAACGCCCCACCAGCGGACTGGAGAGTTCCAGCTCGCCGCCAGCATAGGCCAATTCGAGACGACTGCCGACGCTGGTCAGCTCGCTGGTCACCACTTGCAGGTCCACCCGAGGCGCCCGAGCCGCGTCGGGATCGGCAACGAAGCGCACGGCGTTCAGTCCGTCCAGATCGAGGCTGGCCAGGGCCGGATCGGCCACGTTGATCGCCACCGCGCCGGGCGGTTTCTCCCGGACTGCACTCGGCCGTAGCAGGTCGAGAATCCCCGCCTTGGCCTGGAGGTAGGCCGCCAGATCGGGATGGTAGTCGAGATGGTCACGGCCGAAATTGGTCAGGACCGCGACATCCAGCGACAGGTCCGCTGCCCGCTGCTGAAACAAGGCGTGGGACGAGAGTTCCAGTGCGACGGATCGGCAGCCTTCAACGACCATGTCGCGGAGCAGTCCGAATAGGGTTGGACCGTCCGGTGTGGTAAGGAGGGCCGGCCGTCGCCGGCTGCCGATCTCGTAACGCACCGTCCCCAGTAACCCACACTGTCCCACCAGAGTGGACAGCATCTCGTGCAGGAGGAAAGCCACGGTGGTCTTGCCGTTGGTGCCGGTGACCGCCGCCACCAGCAAGTCGTTGTCCGGCCTCGCCAGGAGTTGCCGGGTGAGCCGGGCCGGCAAGGGACTGGTATCGTCGGTCAACACCACGGCTGGGGGTAAACCGGCGTCCGGATCCAGTTCCAGCTCATCACGACGGGATGCGGTCACCGCCACGGCCGCACACCCTGCAGCCACGGCCGCGGCCACGAACGAGTGGCCGTCCACCTGACTCCCGGGAATCGCCACAAAAAGAGCCCCCGGCCCAGCTTGCCGTGAGTCCACTACCACCGCCTCGATGGCCACCTCGGATTGTCCCTCGAGCCTGAGATCAGGCCAAGGAGCGCAGAGCTGAGCTAGGGAGAGGACCATGGTGCTCCCATCTGCACCCGGATCCCTGTATCATCCAGCGAGGAGCCCGGTTCGGGTTGCTGCGAGACCACATAACCTGCTCCCGCCATGCTGACCTGGGTGCCCAGGCTGGCAGCGATCCGTAACACCTCACGATTGGAGAGACCGAAAAGATCGGGACAGATCGCCTCCGCTCCCGGCGCCGGTTGCCGCTCGGTGGCCACGGTCACTTCGACCTGACTGCCGCGGGGACAGATCGCCCCGGGTCCGGGGATCTGTTCCATCACCACGCCGGTTTTCTCTCCCCCGGTCAACACGAGCCCGGCGCGCCGAACCTCTTCCTGAGCCACGAGAGAGGAGAGCAGCAACACATCGGGCACGACGACCATTTCCTGGGACATGATGTTCACCACCTCACTGCCATCTCGGCCCAGAAGGTCACTCAGCCAGCTACTGGCGCGACGCACGCCGCTCACCACTTCGGCAAAAAGGGGCACGGCGCTCTGCGCTGCCCAGTGATGCGCCCAGTCCGGCTCATCCAGCATGGTCAAGATGACCAGACGCGGTTTCTCGCTGGGCACGCAGCCCACGAAGCTGGCCATGTACTTGCCTGGCGTGTAGGAGCACCCGTCGAGACTCTTCTGCGCGGTCCCCGTCTTGCCTCCGCAGTCGACCCAGCCGAGCCGGGCGGCCTGGCCGGTACCTTCGGCCACCACCCGCGCCATACCTTCGCGTAACATCCGGGACAGCGGCTCCGACATCACCCGATGCAACGGGATGGGCGGGCACTGCTCCAGCAGCCGGTTCTCGTTATCGCGAATCTCCCGCACCACTCGCGGCGCGTACAGGTAACCGCCGTTGGCGATGGCGCAGGTCGCCATCACCAGCTGGAGCGGCGTCACGGCCACTTCCTGACCGATGGCGATGGTGGCCTTGGACCGTCGTGACCAGTGCGCGGGGTGATTCAGGATACCGGCGGCCTGGGCGGGATACGGGAAGCGTGTGCGCTGACCGAAGCCGAAATCGGTCAGGTCTCGGTACAGCTCCCCGTTCTCGAGGTTGAGTGCGCCCCGGGCGAAGTAGATATTGATGGAGTGAACCAGGGCCGGCAGGAGTGGCAACTGCCCGTACGGTTCATCCTCGCAGTTGTGGATCCGGTACCCGCCGAAATCACTGTTGTCGCAATCGTAGGTCGTGGCGGTATCGATGGCGCCGTTCCCCAGCAACGAGGCCGTGGTGAACAGTTTGAAGACCGAGCCCGGTTCGTAGATGCCGGAGAAATTGAAGTTGTCCCAGACGGCGGTGTCACGCCCGGGTTGCTTGCGATCCTTGAGCAACGGCCAGCTCGCCGCCGCGAGGATGTCGCCGTTTTCCGGATCGGCGATGAGCACGGTGCCGCCCTTGGCCCGGCAGGCGGCGACGCTGCGTTCCAGCTGGTTCTCAGCCACGGTCTGCAGGTCGGCGTCGAGGGTCAGGACCAGGTTCCGTCCGTGACTGGGCGACTTCAGGACGATCTGGCCCAGGGATTGACCGCCATGGGCGGTATTGACGCGGACGGCCTCGCCGGGGGTCCCGGAAAGGTAGATGTCGAGACTCTGCTCCAACCCCGTGGCGATATCGCCCTGTCTGCCGTCATTCCGAAAAAAGCCGATGACCGAGGCGCCGGTGCCGTTCAGCGGGTAGGCTCGGTCCGCTCGTCGCTCCAGGGTCACGGGCGGGTCGATCCGTCTCAGAGCGGCGAGTTGGCTGCTGGAAAGCACGGCGCGGCCAACCAGCACCAGGTGATCATCCCCGGCCCGCTTGATGCGCTGTTCGATGCTGCGACTCTGGCCGCCGAGCTGCGTGGGCAAGATGGTGGAGAGTTTCGCCGCCACCGAACCAGCGTCCTGCACCTCCTCGCAGGCAACGCCGATCCGGTAAGAGATCACCGAGAGTGCGAGAGAGCGACCGGTGCGGTCATACAGATTTCCGCGGTTGGCCGGCAGCGGTTGCCGGCTCTTCCACTGAGCCTCGGCAATCTGCTTGTACTCGTCGTGGCACCAGATCTGGAGATAGATGAATCGGCCGGCCAGGGTCAGGACCACCAGCAGGAACAATCCCTGCATGGTCCACAAGCGCCAGATTCCCCCACCCACCCGCTTCATGGATTCCGATCCCTCGCAAATGCCGCCTGTGCCTGACTTCCCGCTCCGAACTGTTCCAGGAAGCGCAGCAGCTGCGATTCCTCGGCCTCGCGATTCTGATCCACCACCACGATGACCTGGCTGTTCTCGGCCTCGTGAATCAGGCCGAGTTCCGCGGCGGCGCGGGCGGTGACCACCTCCAGCGCGGACTGCTCGTTCCACTGGGCGAGGTGTTCCGCAACTCGCGCTTCCAGGCATTCGCGATCACTGTGATACTGGGAAATATCGAGTCGCAGGTTGATCACATTGTTCGCCAGGGCCACCAGCAAAACCAGCATCCAGGTCACCGTGCCGCTGCCGAGCAGGATGAGCAGAATGCGACGTCCGATCAAACGCCGGGATCGGGCCATGGGGCCGTTGATCTGGCGGGGACGACGCTGTTTCCGCCGCCGTTGACACACGAAGGGGATTCTCACTGGGGGCTCCTCTCTGCCAGGTCAAGAATCTCAGCCGCGCGCAATCGCGCGCTTCGTGCGCGGGGGTTCCGTTCAGCTTCCCGGGGCGTGGGCCGTACGGCTTTCCGGGTCAGTGAACGGAGCCAGCGTTGGTGCTGGCAGCGACAATCAGGGAACTCGGGCGGGCAGATACAGTCGCGACTCTCACGATCCAGCCAGCGCTTGACGAGACGATCCTCCAGAGAGTGGTAGGAGATGACAACCACGCGACCCCCGGGCGCCAAGCAGTCCTGAACGAGAGCGAGAGTTTCTGCCAGAGCATCGAGTTCACGGTTCACCTTGATCCTGAGGGCCTGAAAGCAACGACTGAGCGCCGCCAGGGGGCGGGCGCCGGACGGCAGGGCTTTTTTGATCACCTCCCGAAGTTGACCGGTGGTCCGGATCGGTTCCACGTCACGCGCTCTGACAATGGCTCGGGCCAGGCGTCGGGACGCCCGTTCCTCACCAAAGCGCCAGAGCAGATCCGCTAGTTCCGCCTCGTCGAGACGGGCCAGCAAGGCGTGCGCGGGTTCGCCGGATTCCTGGTCGAAGCGCAGATCGAGGGGTCCCTCCCGTTGATAGGAGAAACCTTTGGTGGGTTCGTCGAGTTGCCGTGAGCTGACCCCGAGATCGAGGAGCAACCCATCCACGGCCGGCCAGCCTTGCTCGGCCAACATCTCGTCGAGCCGGGTGAAAGATGCTTGACGACAGTACAGGCGAGGCCTCCGTGCGCTCGCCTGCTGACATGCTGCCACTGCCTCTTGATCAAGGTCCAGACCGAGAACCTCCGCTCCTTCGTCGAGACAGACTGTCGAATGGCCACCGAATCCATAAGTCCCATCCACGATTTTTTTGCCAGGCCCCGGTTCCAGCAGCGCGATGGTCTCGTCGCGCAGAACCGGGACATGCCGTGTCGTCATCGAGGTGCCTGCCCGGGCCGGATCCGACTCAACATGTTCCACGCCGAGATGCGGACCGGGTCCGGATTGAGTTCCCTTTCGCAATCCTCCATGCAGAGAATCGCCTTCAGGTAATCACTCCAGTGATAGAGGAGCAGTCGATGGTTGAAGGAGCGGAGGCTCCGGCTCCACTCCACCAGCGATTTGACGGCTCGGTAGTCGATGTGGCAGAGGTGCGTGCCGTCCAGGACAATGATCCGGCCGCGCTTGACCAGGAGTGGTCTGACACGGCGAAAAAGCAGGGAGAGTCGTTCACGATCCATGATGCCAGAAAGGGCGACCCAACAGACCGCTTCGTTTTGCCGGATCTCGAAGTCCATTCCACTTTCGTAGATCCCGAAATTGGTCGTGCGACGGGCCACCCCCTGTCCTGGCATGCGGACTCCTTTCCGCTATCTCACTCCTCCATGAGTGATCAACTGAAAAACTCTCCCAGAAACTGCTCATCTATATCCGGCGACTCTTGCTCATGCTGATCGAGTCCTTCAGGGGGCCAGAGTTCCATGAAGTGACCCATACCAACGACTTCTATGCGTTCAGAAATTCCGAACTGTTCCAACATCTTGACGGGGATCTGGATTCGCCCCTGGGCGTCGACCATGGTCTTGTGGCTGTTCCGGCTCATGAACCGCATCTGGGCCATGACCGTGGGGGTCATCTCACCCCGCCGCATCTTGGCGAAGGCAGCGGCCCATTCGAGACCGGTCATCAAACAGAGGGTGTTGTTCTTGCCGCGGGTGGCGTAGAAGCACTCGTTGCCGAGGGCTTCGCCGCTACGGCGGAACTGGGCGGGGAGGCTGAACCGTCCCTTGCCGTCGACGGTACGCACGAACGAACTCGTGAAGAGCGCATTCAGCTCGTTGGGTGTGTTTTCCCCGTTATGCCCGTTCATGCGTTTTTTATCCCCAATGTGAGCTAGCGCTCGTTCCCACTTCTTACCCTTACATCCCTTTTTTCACCACTTGCCCATCGTAGCCATCCAGTCCTACCCTGTCAACGAGAAAAACCCTCCACCCCCCCCATTTTTGTCAAAAACCTGTGGAAAGCTGATTCGAGCCAGATATCAGCATTTATCCCCCATTCCATGGCACGCTACTGGGCAGATATTTCGACCGAGATGAGAATATTACGGTATGTCGGTGGGGAGTCGCCCGCCCAGGTGGATTTTCAGGGGAAAATCGGGATCAGTGGAAGTCACGCCAGGTGGGTACCAGGATTTCCCGGAACGAAAAACCGGTAACCGACCGGAATCGCGCCACCATGAAGGCGGCACCGAAGCCGTAAGCCAGAGAGGCCGCGACGGCCGCTCCCAGCACCTCGAATCGCGGGATGAGGAACAGACCACCCCCCAGACTGAGGGTCACGGTGAGGATGCTGGCCTGGGCATTCCAGATGGGACGGCCGCGACCGATGAAATCCCCGGCCAGAACAGCGCCAGGCGCAAAGGCCACGATACCCGGCAACAAGCAGCGAAGCGGAGTGGCGGAAGCGACGTACTGACCGTCGAAAAGTATCCGGAGAACCGGGCCGATGGCCAGGGCTAGCGGCACGGCTACCACCAAGGTGACGATCAATGCCACTCGCACAGCCCGTGCCGCCAGGGCATCACTCTGCGGCACGTCGTCGGGAGCCGCCGACGAGTAGACGAGCACGGGACTCAAGGCGCCTGGCAGGTGCCACAACAGCTCGCCCACCATGGCGGCGAAGGCGTAGATACCGACACTGGTGGCATCACAGAACGTACTGAGCAAGGCAAGATTCAGCCGGAGATTCAGCAGGGACGCCACGGCGGAGATCTGACCGTGCCAGCCGCGACGTATTGTCTTGCCGATGAGTGGCACGATCGGAACTGCCCGGTTCGACGTGCCGGCCGGATCCGTCGCCGTCTCATCCCCCTGACGGTGTCGCTCGATCAACGTGACCACGCAGCTGGCGGCCGCCAGCTGCGCTACCGCAAAAGCAATCACGGCCGCGGTCAGATCGAGATTCGTGAACAGTAGCATTGCCAACAACAGGAGAAGATGCAATGCCGCCCGGCCGCAGTTGACCACCGGCCCCACCACGAGTCTCCCCACAGCCAGCAGATCGTAGTACAGGATCTCGAAGGTGAGGACCGAGATGATGGCAACCCCGCCTGCGACGGTGGTGAGACCGTTCCAGCCGAGTCGCGACGTGGCCAGGTCGGCCAGCCCGGATCGGGTCCCGAGCAGGATGGCCACCAGGATCAGGCCTGCCGTGACCGAGATCCAGGTCGCCTGGGCTTTCAACATCCGCCCCAACGTGACCGCTGCCCGGCGTAGCGCCGGCACCGCCGCCAGACCGATCCCACCGTTGAGCACGGCGGCCACCAGCAAGATCACGGCGATGGTGAGGCTGTAATAACCGAGACCTTCCGGGGCCAACCGGTCGGCCAGCACAAAACCGATGGCGGCGTTGAGTACGGCCTGCCCCAGGCGGCCGGTGAAGATCTTCCCGCCGGTGGCCAACAGCTTCATGATCCGTCCTGTCGCCGGAGGAGCGATCGTCCCAGACGAAGCCAGCGATGGAACCGTCGGGTCTTCTGGTAGTGAACCCGGGCCTCCTCACTGGCGCCGAGCAGCTTCTTGAACTTGGCCAGGGTGGCGATACCGCCGCTGCCACCCAGATCCAGTACCGTGGCGCCGCGCTGGCACGCCTCGCTGATGTCGGTCCAGATCAGCAACGTGGCGGGAAATTTATCGTTGTGCTCGGCGAGGGTGGCGCCGTTCCAGGCCGTGACCCGCTGGCCCCAGTGGAAATTGACGTGGCCACCGATGAGTTCGTCCGCGAAAAGGACATACGAGAGGAACACGTGCTCCCCGGCAGCGACCAGAAGTTCCCGCAACAGGCTCAACGGCGTGGGTGTGATGCCCCAGCGGCGGGCCGAGGCCAGGTAGATCGGATAGTACTGCGCCAGCAACTCCGGGTCCTGGGTCACTCCCGCAACACAACCACGCTTCAAGGCTCGGTTCCGCTCGTTGCGCCGGTTCTTCTTGAAGATGTGTCGTTCCACAAACTCCAAGCCACCCTCCAGAGGAATCACCGCCCCCGGAACCGCCTGGCCAGACCAGCCGGCGACCTGCGCCAGCCGGTCCCATCGTTGTACCGCGGCGGCAGCCCAGGTGAACGATACCTGCAGACAGCGGCCCCTCAGCGACTCGGCGTAACGATCCAGCAGCGTGGCCACGATCTGTTCCTGCAGTGCTGCCGGCAGATCGCTCCGCACCAGGGGACCGCTGCAGGTGCCCTCGTGGCTGCTGACGAGCCGCTGGAACCAACCCGTTTGCTGGCGGAGTGCGACCAGCCCTCCCACCAATCCCTCGTCGCAGCGAACGGTTATCCAGTGCTGTACACAGTCGGGAATTTGCCGGGTCACGCTCTCGGTCCAGAGGGTCGTGTGGAAGAACTCCACCCCGGCGGCGTCTTGCAGGAATTCAGCCCATTCCGCAGGCGCGGTATCTGTCACGAAAACCGTCAGCTCGTGCCGGTCGGCGCCGGTCACCGGGTCGGCTCCTCGTCGTCCGCCGCCAAGGACAGATCGTGGCCGAGAATTGTGGACAGCGCCTGACGCACCCCGTCGCGATCACCGGCCACAGCCGGTTGTAGCAAGGATCCCACGGCGTGATCGAGATCGAAACTACGGGGCTGGCGGGGTCGCGCCTGCTTGATGAGGGGATTGTTGCTCGGCGTCACCTCCTCGTCGTCCTCCACCAGCGTTTCGTGGAGCCGTTCCCCGGGACGTTTGCCAGTGATCTCGATCCCTGGTCCCTCGTCGCCGTTGTGGGGATCGTAGCCGGAAAGCGCCAACAGATTGTTGGCCAGTTCGATGATCGGTATCGGTTCGCCCATCTCCAGGATGTAGGTAGCACCTGACTCCCCCAGCACCATGGCCTCGATCACCAGCAGGACCGCTTCCTTGATGGTCATGAAATACCGGGTCATACGCGCGTCGGTGATGGGCAGCGGCAAGCCGGCTTCGATCCGTTGCATGAACAACGGCACCACCGAGCCGCGACTCCCCAGGACGTTGCCGAACCGCACGGTCAAGAAGCGGGTCGTGGTGGATTCGGCGCCGATACGTTGCACCAGCAACTCCGCCACTTTTTTGGTCGCGCCCATGACGCTGCCCGGCGCCACCGCCTTGTCGGTGGAGATGAGAACGAACCGTTCGGCGTCCACCAGATGAGCGAACCGGATCATGTTCATGGTCCCGATGACGTTCACCATCACTGCTTCTTCGGGATTGTCCTCCATGAGCGGGACGTGCTTGTGGGCGGCGGCGTGCAGGATCAGCTGCGGTTGATGCCGACCGGCAAGCACTTCGAGCCGCTGGCCGTCCCGGATATCGGCGATCATGGTGTGGAGTCTGGTTTTCCCGGCCTGGGTCGTCAACTCGGCGTCGATCTCGAAAAGACTGTTCTCGCCGCGACCGAGCAGGTACAGGTCGCTCGGTTCCAGCGCCAGCAGCTGCCGGCACAGCTCGGAACCGATGGAACCGCCGGCCCCGGTGACCAGCACCCGCCGACCGGCAACCAGTTCTCGCGCACTGCCCGCGCGAAAGGTCACGCTCTCCCGGCCGAGCAGATCTTCCGGCGCCACCGGCCGGACCTGGTCGAAATGGACGTCACCCTCGATGATGGCCCGGATGCCGGGCACGATCTTGAACGGCAACTTGCAACGACGACAGAGCAGCACCAGCCGGCGGATGAGGGTGCCACTGGCCGAAGGGATGGCGATGAGGATCTCGTCGGCCCGGATCTGCTTCGCCACTTCCGGCAAATCCGCCGTGCTACCCAGCACCGGCAGACCGCAAATCTCTTGCCCCTGGAGTTCTGGTTTGTCATCGAGAAACGCCACCGGCGTCACGGCGAGGCCTTCGTCCACGATTTCCCGAACCAGCGACTGACCCGCTTCACCGGCCCCCACAACGATGAGCCGGGAGACTCGCTTCGACTCCTTTCCCGTCGGGAAGGGAGACATGGGATCCTCCTCACGTGAAAACCCTGTTCGCCCGGAAGAGCGCGCCCTGACCGAACGTTTTCCACTCGACGCGCCGTACCCCGAACTCACACCGGCAAATCGTCAGCGGACGATGGCCAGCGACTTCACCGCGGTCTGCCCTGCGAGAGTGACCTTGACCACGTACATACCCGAGGCGACGAGATTCCCAAGCAGGTTCCGTCCCTCCCAAAAACCGTCCACGGCGGGCACGTGATCGTTGAAGTAGACGCGTTGGCCCTCCAGGTTGTAGATGCTCACCTCGGCACCTCCCTGGAGAAAACCGCCACTTTGGGTGACGTCGGCAGAAATCCCGCCCAGCTTGAGCCGTTCGCCCAACTCGCCGGGCGAGAACGGATTGGGATAGAGATAGAGATTGGTCAAGGCTTCGGCCGTTCCGCTCTGGAAACGCTCGATGGAGAGCAGCGCCGCACCCTGGTTCGACCCCACCAGTAGCTTTCGCCCCGAGGCATCGCTGGCCAGATTCCAGACCTGACCACCCGGCAGGCCGCTGATGATATCGAACAGGTACCGGGTGTCGTCGGCGTACCCGTAGCTGAAGAAGCTGACGAGATCGGTGTAGGCATCGATGACGATGGGCTGTTGCCGCGTCCGGATCCGGTTCAGGCCGACGTCGAGGGCAACCCAGAGATCCCCGTTGCCATCCAGTTCGATATCACTCACCGAGCTGGTGAGCAGGCCCTCGAAATAGACGTCCGTCTTTTCCTTGAAAGAAGCCAGCATATCCGCCGTGGCGGTGGCGGGATAGTACATGAAGTGCACCACTCCACCGCTGCCACCGGCCCAGATGGTGCCGTCGGCGGTCACCGCCAGACCGACAGTCTCGCCAAAATCGTAGGTGGTTTCGGACAGGCTACTCAAGGGCGGATACCAGAACCCGCCACTGGCCCAATCGATGGTATCATCCTCCCCGGCCGTGCCGTTGGCGTCCCAGCGCACCACACCGACTTCCGCCACGGCGAACCACATGACATCGCGGCGGGCGAAGACCACATCCCAGACCTTGGCGGACTGCAATCCCGTCTGGTCGGTGGGCAACTGGACCCACTGGGTGACTTCCCGCCAGCGATCGGGATCGAGCAGGATATCGACGCCGGCATTTTCGTGCAGGAAAAAGAGTGGTCCGTCAGGGTGTTGCTTGATCCTGCTGATGAGGTTGCTCGATAGCCCTGAGTTCGCGGCGGTGAGGTGATCGAACTCGACGGTGGGCTGGCCATTGCCGGCCGGGATTCGCCGCACCACACCTGCGGTACGCTGGTTGAACCAGGCCTCGCCATCGTCCAGGATGAGCATGGTGTTGATGTTGGGCCCGTAAGCAAACAGTCCGCTCGAATCATTCTCCGTCGTGGCCAGATCGGCGATGTGCGACCACTCGCCCCCCGTCAAGGTAGAGACGGCCAGACCGTTCTCGGAACCGAGCCAGAGGGAACCGTCGGGACCGAAGGCGACCGCACCCACGGCCAGGATCAGGGACTCCTTGGTCACCCATTGTTCCCATCCCGTCTGTTGTTTTCGAGCCAGGAATACCCGACCCGTCTGGCTGGAAGTGGCTGCCGGTTTCACCTCACCCCCCACCCAGAGGTCATCCAACATGACGAGAGCGCGGGTGCGCTGAATCGGCAGGGTGACCGCCGTCCAATCGGAGCCGTCGTGGAACCAGAGCCGCTCGTCGATGTCACCGTTGTCCTTCAGCGCCCAGATACCGTTTTCAGCCACGGCGATCTGGCTGACCCATCCGTCCAGACCGGTGAGTTTGTTCCAGCGACTCTCCGCTGAGTCCCAGCGTGCGACACCGTTGTTGGTGCCGGCGAGCAACAAGGAGTCACCCGCCGCATGCAAGGTTCGGACCCAGCTCTGCGGCAAACCGGTGCTGGCGGAAGTGAAAGTGATGTTGGCGAAGCGCGAGACCCCGGCGGTGGTGCCGACCCAGAGATCGCCCTGGAAGAACACCAGATCCGTGACGGAATCGCTGACGAGCCCGGCATACTCACCGGAAGTGTAGACGACGCCTGCCAGACCGCCGATGATCTGGCCAACGCCGCCTTCCTCGATGCCGTAATAGACGATTTCGGAATCCCCGACGATGGCACCGGCCACGGAGGTGATCCGCCGCCCCCCGAGGTTGCTCGTGAACTGGCGAAAAACCGGCTGGCCGCCTGACACGTTGACCCGGGTCAAGCCACCATCAGCGGTGGCGATCCAGAGGTTGCGACCGCTGAAGGTCAGGTCGGTGATATGGTTGTCGGTCAAACCCTCGGCACTGGTCCAGCGTGAATAATTCACGGGATCGGCAGGATCCCAGATCATCACTCCGCCGTTTTCCAGACCGCCATAGAGTAAACCATCGGCGGTGATAAGGTTCGTCATCTGTTTGGCCCGGAGCAGTTCCTCGAAGTTGACATTCTGCGCGAAACCCGAGGACACACTCACCAGGGTCAAGTATACGATTCCAAGGTAGAGAACATGGGGCGAACGATTGACAAACGCACCCTTCATATCAAGAAACCTCCCGGTGCGAACGGGACACGGCATTTTCAGGGGACGGATTATCGGTGCCGGACGGTAACCGGTCGAGTCCGCCGGGGTCCAGCAGGAGTTGCTTCAAGATATCCCTAATCGTCGACCAAAGCAACGGGAAGGAAAACGGTGACGGTGAGTTCGGCAGCGGATCACCCCCGGCAACCCCCCTCGTCCCGGATCGGCCGCGGTGGTGGATCGCCCAGATACCGCTCAGGCCGGGACGTAAAAGACCGGACTGCCAGAACTGACCCGGTTCCGGCTCGTCAGGTTCGACACCAGCTAACCGCTCCGGTTGCGGTCGCGCGCCAAACAGTCCCAACCGCCCGCGGAGGAGCGCCACGGCCATGGGGAGCTGCCACCCCAGAGTGCGGACCTTGCCGGTGGTGTGGCAGGCGACGGACAGGGGAAACGGATCACCGCGATCGGTCAGGATACGCACCTGGCGCACGGCGCCGGCGGCGATCCCACCCGCCCCGAAACGTTGCCAGAGATACGGGACCAGGGTGAACGGAATCAGTACGCAGGCCGTGACCAGATCGACGACTCGTTGCCCCAGCATCCGGATCATGGAGCCCGCGGCCGGTTCGAGAACGGCGCTCACCTCGTCACCGAAGTACTCCGAGCGAACGCCCGCCGCCAGCAGCCACGCCTCATCCATGCGCCAGCGCAGACGGATCCGCTGCCGCCGCAGGGTCGCCAGCAACTGGCGCTCCCGCGGATCCGTCCTGGGCTGCCCCCAGAACACGACTTGCGAGACTCGATAACGAGTGACCACATCCGGTATATCCAGCCGTGATCCCAGCCACGGCACTTCCCCCTGGCCCAGAGGCGGTAAGGCGGTGGAGCCCGTTTCGCTCCGGTCGGTCAGGTACCCCACGGCATCGATGCCGAGCCAGCGCAGGTCAGTGGTCCGCAAGAGCCAGTCCCGCAGCTGGGGTAGCTCTCCCACCAGCAGTGTCCGTTCGAGGGAGAGATAGCCACGCTCCATCCGCCGGCGTAGAGCGTGGAACAGCAGCTCTCCCAGTAGACTGGCGACGGCGAACAGCGGGACGAAGATGAGCAGCACAGCCCTACTGAATACTTGCTGATGGCTGAGGTAGGTGCTGGCCAGCAACAACAACGAGACAGTACCGACCTGCTTCAGATGCACCAGGATCGAGCGCGGCAGCCGGAGTCGACTCATCCGGTACCGCCCTCCGAGCAGGAAAGTGATCGAGACCAGCAAGGCGGCGAACTGCAGCAGGGGACGATACTCCCCCAGCGGATAGAGCGCCTCGGCGAACCACGGGTTGGCTGCCGCGCGCAGCAGGTAGGCGCCGACAAAGGCAGTGCCCAGGGCGGTCATGTCCAGCACCCAGAGCAGCAGGACACTCAACGGCCCCCGCCACTTCTTCACCAGGTAGACCAGCATGCCCCACTTCTCGTAGAACGATATCAAGCTGCCGAGATGCAACCAGAAACTGCGATGGAAGGCTCCCCTGGCGCTGGCCCGACGATGGCGGTGGACGAAGCGGGCGGACGGCGTGTACAACACGTTGAATCCCGCCTGCCACATGCGGTAACACCAGTCCACGTCTTCGAAGTAGAGGAAAAACCGCTCGTCCATGGGTCCGGTGCGCTCCATGGCGGAACGTCGCACCAGCAGGCAGCCACCCAGCACCCAGTCCACCGGCTGTTCACTACGGTGATCGAAATCCCGCATCAGGTGCCGGTCGATGATGTTCGATTTCCGGAAGATCTTACCGAGGAAGGTCCTCCGCAGCAGCAAGGTGCGAAACGTGTAGAACCGGCGGCAGGAGTCCTGGATCGTCCCGTCTTCGTTCAGGAGCTGGGGACCGACGATGCCGGCCTTGGGAAACGCGGCGGCGAAGTCGATCAACGCGTCCACCGCCCCCGGCTGGGCCACGATATCCGGATTGAGCAAGAGGTAATATTCCGCACCGGCGGCGGCGATGCCACGATTGGCGCCGCCGGCATAGCCGAGGTTTTCGCTGCTCTTGATCCACTGGACCGCCGGAAAACGCTCTTGCAACTCGGCGAGCCCGGGTTCACTCGAAGCGTTGTCAACCACGATGATGCCGTGTTCGCAGGCGGGCGGGTACGCCGTCAGTGAGTCGAGGCAGCGTTCGAGATCACCACACGTGTTGTAATGTACGATGACAATGGCCAGCTTCACCGACGTCTCGCCCTCGCGCTCAGGTAATCCTCCGGAACCGCAACGCCCAGACCATCCACATGGCCTCCCAGATGATCCGTTTCGACATCTTGGAAATGCCCACCTGCCGATCCACGAACAGGATGGGGATTTCCTTGATCCGGAAACCACGTTTCCAGCAGTTGTAATTCATCTCGATCTGGAAGGAGTAGCCGTCGCTCTTGATCCGTTCCAGCGGCAACGCCTCCAGCACCTCGCGGCGGAAGCACTTGAAACCGCCGGTACTGTCCTTTAGTGGCAATCCGGTCACCAGCCGGGCGTAGATGTTCGCGCCCACGCTGAGGATAAGCCGGCTCAACGGCCAGTTGACCACGGTCACGCCGTACAGATACCGGCTGCCGAGTACCACATCGTGTTGCTGGATCTCCTGGAGAAACAGATCCAGCGCTTCGGGATCGTGGCTGAAATCGGCATCCATCTCGAAGATGACATCGAAATCCGTGTTGGCCAGCGCCCACTGGAAACCAGCGATGTACGCGGCGCCCAGGCCGGCCTTGTTCGGTCGCTCCAGAATCTGCACCCGGCCACCGAATTCCGGTAGCGCCTTCACGATAGCCGCGGTCCCATCGGGGGAATTGTCATCGACCACCAGCACCGCAAGGCCAGGATCACGGTCGAGGATCAACGGGATCAGGCGACCGACATTGTCGGCCTCGTTGTAGGTCGGAACGACGACCAGCCCGGTCGGCTGTTTTTCGTCAGACATCGTGTAGTCCTTCTTTGCTTGTTCAGGTTCCAGCCGACCGAGTTCCCGCGGAGCGTCGGAATCGCGCCAACAGCGTGGACGGCAGCAACAACAGCAAGAGTACACAGCCCAGTCCGGCTCCGGTCAACGTCAACCCGAACCGCAACGAATCATCCCGGAAAGAGAAACGAACCTCGTGTTCTCCAGCCGACAAGGCCACCGCCCGCAGAATACCATCGGCCCGGAGCAACTCGCGCGCCTGACCGTCCACTTCCACCTGCCACCCGGGTGTATACATGTCCGCCAGGAGCAGGATGGCCGGCGTCGAGGCGTCGGTCCGCAGAACGACCTCGTTGATCCCGTCGCGTACATATTCCGGCGACGGCAGTGAACCGGAAACCGCCTCGGGCGCCGGCGAGGGCGCCCGGTCCAGCACCACCTGCTGGCGGTAGTCGTGACGGCCTGACTGGATATCGACCAGAAACGGTGCGAGTTCACCCCCGCCGGGCAAATTGTCAGCGAGAACATACCGATCGACCAGCCGCGCCCGTGGCAAGGCGGCGTGGTTCAGGTAGAGGAAGCGCTCACCCCTGACCAGCGGTTCGGGATCCAGCTCGAGACCGAGTTCCTGGAAAAAGG
>JBDRBC010000197.1:0-27599 GCA_043823125.1 bacterium
TGCACCTGGGGTGCGCGGGAATGCTTGTCCCCCTCCTCTAGCCAGGTCAACTGATCGGGAAGTTCGGCCAGGGTGATCCGGAAGGTGCGGGGCGACCGATCCCGGAGTACCCGCAACCGGATCTCGTCACCCTCTTCGGTGCCCCGCATGTACTTGGTCACGTCACCGGGCGCCGCCACCGCGTCGTCTTCGATCTCGACGACGACATCGCCCGCCTGCAGACCGGCCGCCGCGGCCGGGCTGTCCGCCTTGACCTCACTGATGAGCGCGCCTTCGCCGTTTTCGACGCCGAAGTACTCGCCGAGCTGTTCCGTCAAGCCGGTAAGCTGCACGCCCAGGTAGCCGTGATCGCCGCCGAACATCTCGATGTGCATGTTCTCACAGTCGTCACCCAGCCTTTTCATGAGGACCCGGGCGTTACCCTTCAGGTCGTTCAGGTCGAGGTGCTGCAGCATCTGGTTATCCTTGTCGTCGTCGGAGTAGAACCAGACGTTGTTGTTTTCCTTCCGTTCGCCCATTACCACCTCGATGGTTCGGGCTCGGCCGTCACGGAAGATCTCGATGATGGCGTTGTCGCCCGGCTCGGTGCGGCGCACGTAGCGGGCCAGGTCGTCGCTGTCCTCCACGGGCCGTCCGTCGAACTCGAGGATGACGTCACCTTCTTCCAGTCCGGCCTCGTCGGCCGGCGAATCGTCCACCACTTCCTGGATGAGGACGCCTTCGCCGTGTTCGAGATCCAGTGCCCGGGCCATGCTGCGGGTCAGGTCCTGCATGGTGACACCGAGCCAGCCGTCGCCGTCGTCCCCGGGTTTGATGGTGAAGGTGTTGCTGCCGTCCTGCGCGAAAGCGGTTGCTCCGCAGGCCACGATCACCAGTCCGGTGATCGCCAGGGTCAGAAACCACTTTTTCAGGGGTGCTTTCATGGCGGTATCCTTTCGCGAACGCTTGGTGATTTTCGGGGTAGCACAGGCTGTCATACGCCGGATGTCGGGCGGAGTTCCCGTCCCGGTCAACCGGGTGCCACGATCCTACCCGGCAATGGTGCCCGCGACCCGGTAAAGATGACTAAACAGGTTCAGTTATTTGGTGATATCCTGTCGGAAGTATGGTATAATCTCTCCGCAGCTCGCCTCTGAGCTTCTCACCATATTTGCTGCCGTATTCACATTTTTTTCCACCCCCTACAAAGGAGGGCATCATGAAGCGGTTGGTAACGATCCTTGCCGTCGCCTCACTCCTCATGGTTGGACCGGTCTTCGCGGATTGCAACGAGGACCCGGACGAAATCTGTATCGTCTTCGACTACCCGACATCGTGTGCGCAGAACTGCATATCGATGTTCGGGGCACCCCTTTCCGCCTATGTAGTTATCCAGAATCCCAGCGCCGCAGGTGGGGTGAGCGGTTACGAGTTCATGCTCTGCCGTGAAGGTGGCGCTCCGTTCGTGGTGCCACCGAACTGCTACCTGGCCGGATACGTGTATCCGCCGAACGCCATCAATGTGGCCACGGAGCCGGAGTTCATCGTGGGACTGGGAGTGCCGCTGCCTCAGGAACATTGCGTTTTGCTGCTCACCATCAACATGTTGATCTTCTGCCCGGATTGCTGGTGCTTCGGTGTGCAGCCGGTGCCGTCCCCGTCCATCCCGGGAGCGATGGCCTATGCCGATGGGGCCGACCCGGGCAACATCATCCCGATGAATCCGTGCACTGGTGGAGACTGGGACTCCTGCACCATGGCGTGCATCAATTGCGAATGGTGTCCGCCGGATCCTCCCGTCGATGCCGAGCATCAGACCTGGGGCCAGCTCAAATCTCTGTACGACTGAAACTCGCCTGACAATTGATCACGCAAGCCGCCCCGGTCCTCGGGGCGGCTTTTTCAGGTCCACGATCTGGAGGCGAGCTCAGGCCATACCGTGATCTATGAACCGGGCGGCGGTGCGGCTGTCGATGACCAGGTGGTTGAGGTAGTGCTCGTCCTGGTTGAGCAGGGCGGCGAGGATGCCGTCCTTCGGTTTGTGGCAGTCGGAGCACGGGCCGAGCAGGAGCAGTACGTGTTTCTTCCGGGCGAGAAAATCGGGGAGCTGAGCCGGCTCCACCAGGGTCATGGCCCGGATCTCGGTTTGAGTTGTGATGGGACCGTATTTGCCCATGGGCCGCCACAGCACATCCCCGGACCAGTCTGCGTCCTGGACAGCTTGCAGGGTGGCCGGTGACCGCTGCATGCGGCGGTACAGGGTGCTGTGCCGGGGGCAGTCGGCGCCGGTGACCACAATGATGTCGATCTTGTCGATCTCGGCGTGGGCGTCCCGGATATCCGGTTGCTCCATGAGTTCCGGCAGCTCCGCGGTCTTGATCATGGCGCGGGCGTTGAAGCCGATGAAGCGCGGCCGGACCTGGATGATGGGGCGGTCCAGGAAGTAGGTGAAGAAGGCGTTGGGCACGGTGGTCGGATCGTCCTGATCCGAGCCGGCCACCAGGGCGTGAAAGCAGATGGTTTCCGGCAGATTCTCGGTGGGCAGGCACAATTCGTCCGCCAGCGCCTTGGCGAACTGGCGCATGGTCAAGCCGCCGGCCAGACCGATGTGGACCGCGGAGCGTGGTCTCGGTTCATGCCCGTACGACTGCACCAGCTTGACGACGACCTCGGCCGCACGTTGCGCCACGTCGGCGACCACCGTGCTGTGCACTACGTCCACGTTGGCCAGCCAGGGGTATCCGGTACGAATCTGGTGCGCGAACACGAGGTGAGGCGCCGGCCGGAACTGCAGCCACCCCTTGGTTGCAGCGTAATTGAGGATTGTATAAGGCTCCTCGCGTTTCATCTCGCCCGCTTCGCCGTACTTCTCACGCATGGCGGCTTGGATCTCTCGCACTCGCAATCCCTGGCAGAACAGTTCGCAGACGGCGGAGATCTTCTCGAGCCGGTCCAGCTCGATGGCACGGGCGGGTTCATCCTGACGTCGCGACGCAGGACGCTGGATCTTCGCCTCGAATTCACGCTGGATCTCGTCAGCCGATCTGGATCGCTTGGGCATTGTCCGTCACTCCGCACAGGCGCCGCTGGCCGCTGGCGCGGTGACGGGAGCAGTACTTTCGGCCAGCGGGCTCCACTCGCCCACCGCCTCCATGTGCACTTTCACCGGGCCGCGAGCGATCCACGATTCGCCGTGGTTGTAGCCCCAGCCGAGGTACTCCGAGGCGCCGCCGCCCTCGGTGGTGATCAGGAAACGGTTGGACAGGTTACCGATGGACTCCGCCACCTCGGCCGGCGTTTCCCGGTCGCCGCCCTGGGGGTCCACATGCACCCAGCCGTAGCTGGGCAGGTAGACCTGGCTCCAGCGATGGAACACGTCGTCGTACGAGGCCTCGTCACCACGGATGACCACCGCGCCCACGTATCGCGCCGGGATACCCGCCGCGCGACACATGGCGATGAAGACGAACGTGTACTCGCTGCAGGAACCGTTGCCGCGTTCGATGACCCGCGGCGCCACGTTCCAGCCGCCGGACAGCTCGTAGTACATCCGCTCGCGGATGTAACGGTGGATGTTACGCATCATCCAGTACGGGTTCCGCTCGCCGCCCAAGGCCTGCTGGACGGCCTGCTGGATGCGGGGATCGTGGATCCGGTACTTGTCCTCGTCCACCAGGTATGCTTGACGCACGTCCTTGGGAATGTCGTCCAGACTGCCCACCCGGTGCGGGAAAACGAACTGCTGCCACGCCGACAGCTCCACATCCACGGTCATGGTCACCCGCTGGCGTTCGGCCAGCGGCAGTTCCGCCAGGCGAAAGTGCGCCACCGGTTGCTGCCAGCGATCTTCGAGAATGGCCGTGGGGGCGGGATCGAAGGTGACCTCACCCAGAAAAGTCTGTCCGGGGCGTTCCCGCGGTATGGCCAGGTAGAGGTCGAGCTGGGTGACCTCGCCGGGCCCGTAGTTCCTGAACTCCTGGATCAGGGCCAGATGCAGCCGGTGCGGATCCGTGGTCTGGATCGTCTCGCCGTCGTCCAGAACCAGGCAGTGGATGGCGTCGTCCTGGTAATCGGCGTTCCAGAGCCTTTTGCCGTCACAGGCCAGGCCGTTGGCGTGGAGTCCCGGCGCGTCGACACCGAACACCACCTCGCCGCGGTGCCGCGGGTCCACGAGGAATATCTTGTCGGCGCGCCGGTCAGCGCACCAGAGATACCCCTCCCACCAGGTCAGTCCGGTGGGATTGCCCAGTGGCGCGGCGAACCGTTCGATGACGGTTCCGTCGTCCGGGGAGATCTGACAGAGGACGTCCTCGCCCGCATCCGCCAGCCAGAGGTTGGCGCCGTCCCAGGTGATTCCTTGCGGTTGTTCGGTGGGCGATTCCAGACTCTTGAGGGTCAGGCCGCTGGTCACATCGAGCTGCACGATGCGGCCCTCCTCGCCGTCCACGCACCAGAGGTACTTGCCGTCCCAGGTCAAGCCGCGAGGCATGAAACCGGGCGCGGGCAGTTCCCGCCGGACGGCTCCCGATTCCGGATCGATGGCGTAGAGGGTATCGGTCAGCCGGTCGGCCAGCCACAACGACTCGCCGTCGAACGCCAGACCCGTGGGCGCCGGACCGGGGGTGGCGAAGCTGGCGAGCAAACAGCCCGGTGCAGCCACGGCTGTCGTGGCAATCGATGTCGCGGAGACAATAAACAGGAGCGTCAGCAGCAGTGATTGTTTCATCGCGATCTCCCGGCAGGGGGTTGGGGTGGATAATGGTCACAGTCCGAGCACTTTCCGTTCGTCCTCGAAATTACTGGGCACGATGCGTAGGAGCCAGCCTTCGCCGTACGGATCTTGCAGCGTGGTGGCGGGATCCTGCAACAGCTTCTGGTTCACTTCCACCACCTCGCCCGACAGGGGCGACCACACGGTGTGGGAGTGGAGGTCGGCGGAAAAGATCTGCAGGCAGACCGAACCTTGCGAGAGGATGTCGCCCACGGCCGGCAGATCGATGTTCTGGATGACTCCGGCGCCCTCGACGAAGGCCATCTCGACGCCGACAAGGACGCTGCCGTCCTGCTGCATGGTCAGCCAGCTGTTGCGGCCCAGGGTACGCAGTCCGGGACGGGTGAGGGCCGCGTCACCGGCAGCCTCGCCGTCAGGCGCATCCATCTCCACCTCCGACACCAGATGCAGAGCGCGCTTGATGATACCACGCAGCTCGGACCTGGTGAACGGTTTGGCGATGTAGTCGAAGGCGCCGAGTTTCATGGCCTGCATGGCGGTGCTGATGGTGGCGTACCCGGTGACCATGACCACCGGAACGGCGGGCCACGACGCCTTGACCCGTTGCAGGAATTCCATGCCGTCCATGCCGGGCATCATCAGGTCGGTCAGGACCACCTGGATTCCGCCCTGTTCCAGCTGCTCCAGACCGGCGCTGGCGCTGGTGACGGTGGTGAGCTGGAACGATTCCTTGCGCAGCAGCTTGTGGGCGCTGTCGAGAACGATCTGCTCATCGTCCACGAACAGCACTGTACGCTGCTCGTCCGGGTGTTTTTCCTGCTGGTTCATGCTCTTCCTCTCGCTACGGTCGGGGCGGTTCTGGACCGTTCCGGATCACTCTGAACGAGTTTACCACCCAGGCGACCTCAAGATTCGTCACCGGCGGCGACGGCCGGCAACACGATCTGGAACTCCGCGCCTGGGCGGCTACCGGAAACGTCCGGCGCCTCGTCGTCATTGATGACCCGGATGGTACCGCCGTGTTTCTCGACGATGCCGAGACTGATGGACAGGCCGAGTCCGCTGGTCGACTTGGTCGAAAAGAACGGTTCGAAAATACGCTCGCGTGCGTCGGTGGCGATGCCCGGCCCGCTGTCCCGGACCGCCAGGTAACAGTGGCGTCCTGCGTCCTGCCGGCCGCTGCTGATGACGATGGTGCCGCAACCGGCCATGGCGTCGTTGGCATTGATGATCAGGTTGAGGAACACCTGTTGCAGCTGTCGCGCATCCGCGGTCACCGCCAGCGGTTCGGTGGCCAGGTTTCGTTCGATGACGATGTCGTGGAACCGCGCCTGTTTCTCCACCAGGGCCAGGGTGCGGTTCACGATCTCGTTCAGGTCCACCGTCTGGAAAGCGGGTTCGTCCTGACGCGCGAAGTCGAGCAGGTTGCGTACTATGTTCCGGCAGCGCAGGGTTTCCCGGATGATGACCTGGTAGTCCTCCCGCCGCTCGTCGTCCGCTTCGGATTCCTCCAGCAGGTCCTCGGCATAGGCCAGCACCCCGGTGAGCGGATTGTTGATCTCGTGGGCCACGCCGGCGGCCAGCTGTCCCACCGCCGCCAGCTTGGCCGACTGCAAGAGCTGCTGCTGCAGCTCCTTTTCCTGGGTGATATCCCGGGCGATGGTGCAGACCCCATCGACATTGCCTTCCAGGTCGAACAGCGGAAACCGCACCGTCTGCAGGTAATATTCCTTGCCGCCGATGGTGTAGTGTTCGGTGAAGGTGCGGTACTCCCGATGTTCCATGACCTCGCGGTCGTGCTCGGTGATGGTGCGGGCGATTTCCGGCTCGTAGATCTCCTCGGCGGTGCGGCCGATGAATTCGATCCGGTCCTTGCTGAACAGCGCCGCCGAGGCCGGATTGTACTCCAGGTAACGACCGTGCCGGTCCTTGATGGAGATGATGTCGTGGGCCGAGTCGACGAACTGGCGGAAACGCCGCTCCGACTGTTCCACCTCGCGTTGCAGCAAGATCCGTTTGGTCACCGGATGGTGGGTTTCCACCACCTGGATCAGCTCGCCGTTCTCGTCGTGCTGCGGACTGGCCGTGATCTCCCAGAAGCTGTGCTTGGGATTGAACCGTTCGACGATGGTGGCGACGGTCTCGCCCCGCCGGACGGCGGCAGCGAACGGACACACCTGGCCGCCGGTCTGGTACGGTTCGGATTCGTTCTGGCAGAACGCCTCGTAGCAGCCGCTGCCGACAACGGCCGACATGGCCGCGCCGCACATCTCGTAGAATCGGGCGTTGGCCTGCTTGACCCGCTTCTGGGGATCGAGCACCACAACCAGATCCGGCAGGCTGTCGAGCAAGTGCTGGGTGCGGCGTCGATCCGCCTCTTGATTCAGCTCGAGCTGGGTGCGCATCTTCAACTCGTCACGCAGGGAGCGCTCCATGGTGATGACGTCCCAGAAGATCCGCGCCGTGGCGTGGTCGATGATCCGCACTCCCGTCGGCAACTGGTGATAGATGTCGGCCAGCAGTTCGGCTTCTCCCGTCAATTCCAGGATGACTTCCAGGTCCGGCAGGCGGATGGCGTCGCGATAATCGACGAAGGTCTGGCGTCCGCTCTCACGGGCGTAGACGACACCCGGCGCTTCCGGATCGGTATCGACGACACCGGTCACGTCGAGATCCAGTTCGCGCAGGTGGTCGCCGTCCAGGAGTCTGAGAATATCCCGGCACCCTTTACCGCCACCGACGATGACTGTCTTCATCTCGTTTCTCCGTGTTTCGATATGGAGCAGGTTATGGGGACCGTCTTCCCTGAACTGCTCTCTCCAGCTCTGGTCAGGATATCCCAGCTGGTGGCTGCTGTCAGGGTGAAACCTGTGGTCGAACCGGTAAACGTTTTGGGCGGTCGCTCAGGTTCGTTCCCGTGTTCTTGATAAAATATGGTTGCAATTTAGCTTATCGTGCTGCGATAATCACGTTGGATAACGATCCGCCTTTTTCAGGTCGATCGATTCGTGTACGGAGTCGGTCGTTCGTCACGTCAGGTTCCCTGGCTCGCCAACCAGGTCGGGTTCGTGTCCGGTCTGGACAGGGTCTCGATGGAATGTCCTCGTTGTTCAGGTGAAATGACCCGAGTGGGGTCGTTCTGGGTTTGTCCGGTTCACGGGCAGCTCGTGGTGGAGACTGGCAACGAGACGCCCCCGCTGGCGGCCGGAATCTCGGAAACGGCAGCAGAACTCGAAGCCGCTGCCGGTGCGGGGGAGAGCCGGCCGAAAGTTACTTCGGCCCGTTCCCGGCCCATCGCCCGGCCCGCAGCCTCGTCCGCTTCCGCCGCCTCGGAGTCGTCCCCGCAGGAGGCGACAACTCCCGAAACCGGCTCACTGCCAGCCGACACAGCGGTGGATCCTGCGTCAGCGGAACCTGCTCCGGAACAATCGCCAGCACTGGATCCCGAGCGGGCAACCCTGCCCGTGGTGGAGGAACTGACCACCATCATCGGTGTCTTGCCCCGGACGCTTCCCCGCGACTTCATCGAGTGTCCCGCCGATTTCACCGGTCGACAGTGGGTGTGCGGTATCGTCGACGACTGGCTCGAATTCGGTCGCAAGAGGACAATGGTCATCACCGGCGCCGCCGGCCTGGGCAAGAGCGCGCTGGCGGCCTGGCTCGGGCGTACCCGGGACGATAAGGCGGCCATCTATTTTTGCCGTGGCGCCGATTCTTGCAGCTTGCGTCCCCACGAATTCGTGGTCTCCCTGATCCAGCAACTCAGCACGGCCTTGCCAGGTTTTGCGGAACTCGTGGCCGACCGTCAGCCCGCGCGGTGCCGCGCTTCGGCCTCGGAGGCGTTCAAGGATCTGGTGGTGGAACCGTGCACCGAACTCACCCGTCGCCAGGCAAGACCACGGCCGCTGCTGATCATCATCGACTCCTTGCATGAGGCCATGGCGCGGGATGGCGAGACCGTGCTGGACCTGCTGGTGGAACGCGCGGAATCGCTCCCGGCCTGGGCCCGGTTTCTGGTGACCGCCGAGCTGACTCCCGAACTCCAGCGGCGGCTGGCCCGGGTGAGCCACATCCAGCTGGACCTGGACCGGGTCGAGAACCGCGACGATCTGTTCGACCATCTGCGGCGGCGCCTGGCGGATGCCACGATCCCCGACCGCGAGGGTGTAGCGGAACTGGATCTGGCGCAAACCATCGCCGCCCGGGTGGCAGGCAATTTCATGCAGGCCCAGGTCGTGCTGGGGGAGCTGGCCGCGGGCAGGTTCACCTTGGCCGATCTGAATACGATGTCCCCGGAACCGTCGGTCTATTACGCCTGGCTGTTCCATTCCCGTTTCGGCGATCTCCAGGACTACCGCCAGGAGGTGCTGCCGTTGCTGCAGGCCCTCACGGCGGCCGGCGAACCGCTGCCCAGCAGCTTGCTGGCGCGGGTGGTCGGTGGCGAAACAGCCCGGCTGCGGCAGCCACTGCGGGCGCTGGCCGGGTTGTTGCGGGAGGAGAGACACCAGGGCAAGACCACCTATACCCTGCGCCACGACTCGGTACGCGGCTGGCTCACCGATTTCGATCAGGCCGGCCCCTACTGGGTCGATCCCACGGCGGGGCACTCCCGCCTGGCCGAACTGCTGCTGCCCGACTGGCGTGACCACGAGTACACGTTGCACTGGCTGCCGACCCACCTGGTGAGCGGTGGACGCTGGCGTGATCTCAAGACGATCCTGTTCGATTACCGTTTCCTGAAGGCCAAGATCGACACCGTGGGCGCCCAGGCGCTCATCGACGACTGCGAGACGGTTCTCCGTCAGGCGCGACGCGGCCTGAGCCCGTTGTCCAAGCACGATCTGGAAATGTTCCGGCTCATCCGCGAGACCCTGCTGCGCGCGGCTCACCTCTTTGCGGCGGACGACGAGCAGCACGTGGCTCGACTGCTCGGCCGTTTTCTGGACAGTCAGCACCCGGAAATCCACACCTTGCTGGCGGAGATCCAGCCGGACTCGGACCACGCCTGGCTCCGACCAGGACTCGGTAACCTGTTTGCCCAGGACGGGCCGCAACCTGGCGCCTCCCGGGGGCACACCGAGCTGGTCACCGCCGTCGCCGCCTTCGGGCAAGGGTTGTGGGCGGTCTCGGCCTCGGCGGATGCGAGTCTCAAGATCTGGGAGCTGGAGAGCGGACAGGAAGTGCTCACCCTGGCCGGTCACGATGGCATGATCAACGGCGTGGCCAGTTTCGAGCACTCGGCGCGGATCATCTCCTGTGCCAGTGACGAGTGCCTCAAGGTCTGGGATCTGAAGTCGGGGAGTGAGATCCGCAGCCTGGAAGGGCACACGGCCGCGGTCAACGCGGTGGCCCTCTTCGCGGGGGGAACTCGCGCGGTGTCCGCCGCCAGCGACCGGACACTGAAGTTGTGGAACCTGGAGACCAGCCGCGTCATCCGGACGCTGGACGGGCACACGGACGACGTCAACGCGGTGGCGGTCTTCACCGACGGCCGGCGGGTGTTGTCGGCCGCCGCCGACCGGACCCTGCGCGTCTGGGATCTCGATACCAGCAGCACCTCACGGATCCTGGTGGGGCACACCGGCTCCGTCAACAGTGTCGCCATGAGCCGGGACGGCACCTGGGCCGTATCCGGCGGTGCGGACGGCTCGCTCCTGTTGTGGGATCTCGAGACCGGCACGGCTGTCCGGGCGCTCACCGGCCATACCGCCGCGGTGTTCTCGGTCTGGATCGATAGCGGTGAACGACGTATCTTCTCGGCCGCCCTGGATGAGACCCTCCGCGCCTGGGATCTGAAGTCCGGCGCCGAACTGGGCTGCTTCTCGCAGGACACCTTCCTCACCGCCTTCGCGCCCATCCCCGAACTGGAGCGGATCGTGGTTGGCGATGTGGAGGGAAGAGTCTATTCTATGGGGCGGGATTGGTTGACTCTCTCCTGATCGGCGCTGGCACGCCGGATTCGCCCGGCTGATCGCCTCTGACTGTTTCCGCGGCCACCCCTGATTTCTCCACCTCGTCTTGACAGGCGGGCAGGGCAGAGATGAGATTTCCCTCTCCCGGGTTCACCATCCATCACCAGCGAGCCCCAAACGATAACTGGCAGGTTCATTGATGACCCACGAAGACAGCACTCCCGGCGCCGAGGGAAGTTACCGTTCCCCTGCCGAGGTCCGCCGTGACGGCAACCGTCTCGCCACCGAGACGTCCTCCTATCTCCGGCAACACGCCACCAATCCCGTGGACTGGTTTCCCTGGAACGACGAGGCACTCGCCCGGGCCCGGGACGAGGACAAGCCGATCTTCCTCTCCATCGGTTACGCATCCTGCCACTGGTGTCACGTCATGGAGCGGGAGGTCTTCGTCCACGACGACGTGGCGGAGTTTCTCAATCGCCACTTCGTCTGCATCAAGGTGGATCGGGAGGAACGGCCCGACCTGGACAGTGTCTACCTGGCCGCCGTGCAGACCATGATCGGCAAGGGCGGCTGGCCGTTGTCGGTGTTCTTGACCCCGGATCTGAAACCGTTTTTCGGCGCCACGTATTTCCCCCACGACAAGTTCCTGGAGCTGCTGGGAAAGATCCGCGAGATTTTTCTGGAGAAACGGAACGTCATCACCTTCGAGGCGGCGCGACTGGCCGAGCAGGTGACGACGTTGCCCACCCTGCCGGAGATGGAGTTGCCCGCGGCCGGCGCCGGCTCGCCCATCGCCGACGAACTCATCGCCACCGCCGCCGCCCAGGCCACGGCCAACTTCGACCTCAAGTGGGCCGGGTTCGTCGGCGACGAGAAATTCCCGTCCCCCATCCGCTGGCAATTCCTGTTGCACCATCACCGCCGCACCGGCGATGCCCAGAGCGAGAACATCACCCGTCTCACCCTGGAGGCCATGGCCTCGGGTGGGATCTACGATCACGTGGGCGGCGGTTTCCATCGGTACGCGGTGGAGAAGACCTGGCTGGTGCCGCACTTCGAGAAGATGCTCTATGACAACGCCCAGCTCGCCAGCCTCTATCTCGAAGCCGGCATGGTGATGGAACGGGCCGACTTCCTGGCGGTGGGCAAGGACGTGCTCGATTTCCTGCTCCGGGAAATGCAGCAGGCCGAGGGCGGATTCGCCGGCAGCATCGACGCCGATTGCAACGGCGAGGAAGGGGTCTACTACGTCTGGACCCCGGACGATCTGCTGCACGCCACCGACGCCACCGACGGTCCGGTGCTGGCGTCGTACCTCGGTGTGGAGAGTGACGGCAATTTCGACGATACCCGCAGCATCTTGACCCGCCGCACCGACCCGGTGCAACTCGGCCGGGAAGTGCGCCGGTCGGCCGAGGATGTCGCCGGTCTGTTCCTGAAGCACCGCCAGGCCTTGCGCCAGTACCGTGAAGGACGCAGTGCGCCGGCGCTGGATCGCAAGATCATCACCTCCTGGAACGGTCTGGCCATCACGGCCATGGCCCAGGGGTATGCCGTTACCCGGGACGCCAGCTATCTGGCGGCGGCCGAGCGGACGGCGGAGTACCTCTGGCGGATACATCACCGCGGTGAGGGTCGGTTGTACCGCTCCTCCTGCGAGGGCACGCCGGGCAACGAGGCGGTCCTCGATGATTACGCCTGTCTGGCCAACGGCCTCCTGGACCTGAGCCAGGTCACCGGCAAGCTGGAATACCTGCAGCAGGCGCGAAGCCTCGTGGAGTACGCCCGGGTCAACTTCGCCCGCCAGGAGGGCGGCTACTACCTGTCCGCCGCCTCGGTGACGGCACCGTTGGGGCGCAAGGTCGATATCTTCGACAGCGTACTGCCGTCGGGCAACGCCGCGCTGATGCTGGCGCTCATCCGTCTCGGCGCCTTGACCGGTAACCAGGGGTATCGCCGGGAAGTGGAGCGGGCGCTTTTCTCGTTCGCCCCGTTGCTGGCGCGCATCGGGCTGGAGATGTCGGGCTGCATGGACGTGGCGACCCGGATGAACGGCCCGTTCTACGAGGTCATCATCGCCGGTGATCCCGGCGACGAGGCGGCCGACCGTCTGGAGCGGAGCGTGCTGAGCTGGCTGCCGCCCCATCTGGTCCTGGCACGGGTACCTGCGGACGGCCTGAGCGGTGAGGCGGCCGTGCTGTTTCCACCGCTGGCCGGCAAGACGGCGCTGGCCGGTCAGGCGGCGGCCCATGTCTGCGAGTTCGGCATCTGCGGCGAACCGATCAACGATCCGTCCCGGTTACGGGAGCGGATCCTGAGCGACTGGCAGAAATAAACGATCGGTGAGTTCAGGGCGGCGGCGAAACGGATCAGCTCGTTTCGCCGCCGTCGTTATGTAACGTGTCGATTGGCAGTCGAAAGCGGTCGAGATCGAGCATCCGCTTCACTTCCCGTTCGACAAGGCGTCCAGCCGCTGCTGTACCATCAACGCGCGTCGCTGATCGCCGACGGTGAGGTACAGGGTGTGGGCGGCGACGAACTGACTCCGGGCCAGGGCTGGCTGGTCGGTCAACTCGTAGAGCTGACCCAGGCAGCTCCGGGCGTTGGCCTGCCGATCCGCCGGCAGGAGTCTTGCGATGGCCGGCAGGTTGGTGGTCAGCAGTTCGATGCCGTCCTGGTGTCGTCCCAGGTTGAGGTACGACAGGGCCAGATCGATCTTCACGAGGGCCAGTTCTGGTGCCGCCTCGGGTCGATTCACCGAGACGCCGGCTGCCAGACCACGCTCCAGATAAGCAGCGGCGCGCTCCCAGTCCCAGTCGACGAGCACTGCATTGGCCAGCTGCCAGCACAGGTGGAAGACCTGCCAGTGATTTGCCGCCGCCTCGGCTTTCTGGAGCTGACGTTGCAGATCGGTGAGGTTCGTGGCCGCACTCTCGACCCGGGTCATCTCGTCCGGCGAGAGGTCACTGCGTAACTCGAAGATCATGGCGAACTGGTCGCTGTACACCAGGTCGACCCCGGTCGCGTCGCCCAGGCTGTAGAGCCAGTCCACCCCGGGGAACGCATTCCGCTCGCTGCCGCTGTAGAGGATGTACCGAACCGAGCGGTTGCTGGCGAAGGTGATGAGGTCGGCGGCGGCGGTCAAGCGACGGGGATACGCCTGGAAGTTCAGTCCCGAATAGAAGGCGAGGTGTGGCTTGCGGGCCATCACCACCGGACGCGAAGCGTACGGCCGCGTCGTGGCTGCCGATCCGGCCAGCCGGGTCAGCTCCGGCGCCAGGTCCAGGATGAACAGCGGGCAACGTGACCGGTAATAACGCTCCACGGTGACGATGTCGCTGACCTGGAATCCGTACAGCACCAGCGCCAGCGTCGCGAGCAAAACCGGACCGCTGGCCGGAAAACGGTGCTGGATCGACTCGCGTTGTCTACCCAGCGTGGAGAACAACGGTGCGCCGAATCGCGCCACCCGGTGACCCAACCGGCTCCGGCGGTTGTTGCCGTCGCCGGCGAGCAGGGCGAAGCCGACGGCGTAGTAGGCCGGCAACAGGGGAAAGGCGAAGCGCGGTTGGTGGTAGACCGAACACATGGCCAGGAAGTACGTGAGCGGAAAAACCAGGAACGCCCACTGCCAGCGCCGCGGCGGCACCATCAGCAAGCGGAGGAAGCCGAGGACGAACAGCACACTGACCCCGTGATTCAGGGTGTAGCGCAGGTCCCGCCACAGGTGATCGGGGATGTTGGCCACCAGCGTGCGGACGAAGTGGCTCGGGTTGTGCTCGATGACCTGGGACAGGGTGGAAATGCCGGCGGGCGGCTGCTGGACCGCACCGCTGCCTCGGCCATCCCCGCCACCGCTTTCGCCGCCGTAGAACTCCTCGACGAAGATGTTCTGCAGGTTCCGGGTGGCCAGCCAGCGTCCCGTCTCGTGGTGGTTGACCAGGTACCAGGGAGTGATGACCACCACGAACACGAGGGTCAGCACCACACCGCCGGCGAGGCGACGTCGCAGCGGCCAGCGCCCGGGGTTGACCAGCAGCCAGAGGGCGAGCGCCGCCAATGGCAGGATCAGCCCGTTGTACCGGGTGAGGAACGCCAGGCCGCAGCAGAGACCGGCGCCGATCAACCGTCGCCACGACCAGGAGCGTCGGGCCAGCAACCAGACGGTCAGATAGAACAGCAGCAGGAACAGGAGGTCCGACGACGCCTTGTGCGTGTGCACGAAGAACTCGAACACCAGGGCACAGCCGCAGCTGCCGAGGATCGCCAACCGCCGCGAATAGAAACGGAGCAGCAGCCGGTAGAACAGCACGAGACAGCCGGTGGCGCACAACATGTTGAGCACGAGACCGGTGCGGTACCAGTCGCCCCCGAACAGCTGCACCACCCCGTGGACGCCCGCCAGGGCGAACGAGGTGAACGGCCCCTTGTAGGGATAGTTCAGGACAGAGAACTCACCGGCCCAGAGTCGCTGGGCCGCCACCGCCAGCTCGGCGTAATAATCCGCCTCGACTCCCATGTCGCCGATGGGGAAGTACATGAGCTGGATGATCAAGCCGGCGGCGAGCACCACGACGGACAGCAGCAGCGGAAACAGCAGGTCGAATCGGCGCCCGAAAAACCGTGATTGGCCGGGTGACTCGGTTGCCGGCTCAGCCGCCGACTGTGCTGCCGACTTGGCTACCGACTTGGCCACCGACTTGGCTGCAGAAAACCGGGTGTCTGCTGGATCACGCATGGGAGGAGAGTAATGGACGCGCGCCTTGCCGTCCAGTCGCCGCCGCCACTCCGGTCACGAGAGCAGTGACGAAACCGGAGCCGGCGTCAGTCACGCCACCGTCCGTGGTGGAGCAGAAACAGGTGTCGCTCCCGGGCGTTGCCCAGGTAGAAACCGTACCCCAGCCGGAAACTCCAGGCGTTGCCGGACAGGTCACTGCCGCCGCCGGTGCCGTGGTTGGTGTCCTCGAAACGGGTTTCCAGACCGAAGAACCGCGACTGGTACGGACCGAAGTAGAACCGGTAGGTCAAGCTGGCGCTCAGGTTGAAGGAATCGATGGCGTGGCTCTCCTCCAGGTCGAACTCGTTTGCGGGCAGGGTCACGATCTCCTCGTAGCCGATACCGAGGTGCAGATCGAGGCCGTGATGCCGGCCGCGGAGTAATGCCACCCCGGGCTCCAGACCGATGTAGGTGCCGACGTAATCCCGCGTGTCCCAGAACCAGTCGTCGAAAAATACCCGGTACGGCTGGGGGGCGTCGCCGAAACGGAACTCGAGGCTGGCCCGGGCCAGGAGGCGATTGCGGCGGGCCGTGGCGCGAACACCGAGCAGCGGATGCGAGCCCAGTCGCGCCAGCCCGCCTTGCGGCTGCCAGAGCCCGCCGTAGAAGGTGAGGTCGTAGTGTATCATCTTTAGGTAACGCGCCACGTCCGCCTCGTAGGCGGCGCGCAGCTTGGTGTGGGCGAATCGCTCCTGCTGGATCTCCGGGAACAGGCTTTCGAGATTGCCGGCGTAGAAGCGGCAGAACAGTTCCGCCAGCGAGCCCGGCTCTACCGCGGCCAGGAGCTGATCGGCCAGATCCGCGGTGAACAGATCGAAATAATCGAAGTCGGGGGCGAAGTCGGCATCGCTGTACATGTAGCCGGGGCCGGCCCAGGCCGAACGGGAAGGGTCCTCCACCGTGTCGTCGTATTTCTCGTGGTACCAGAGCAGGTCGTCCACGATGTCGAAGTCGTACAGATCCTCGCCGAACTCGTCCAGCCAGATCCGGGCCAGCAGACGGCTGCGCCGGATCGGTTCGGCCGGGCCACACACGGTCTCCCAGTAGTCGAGCAGGACGAACACGGAGTCGGGCTTGTCCTCGTAGAAAAACCTGGGCAACAGGTCGAAGCAGTTGTAGCTCACCTCTTCGCAGGTCAGGTCGTGGTACAGCATGTAGCGGGAGAGGTCGTCTTCGAGCGCACCCGGCTGGGGATCGTCCGGCCAGAGGAGCTGGGGGGAGTCCGGCTCGATCCGCGCGGGCACCGGTTCGGGTTCGGTCTGCATGCCGCCGGCCCAGGCGATGGCGGCGGAAACCAGCAGCAACAGCAGTCCGCCGCCACCGGGCAAGACACGGGCGAGGAGAATTCGCGGGGTGGTACGATCCGGTCGCGACACGGTGGTTTCCTTCCTGGTGGTGGCGCGGTCCATTGTTCCAGACTGCGAGCCGGGATGCAACGTCGTCCTGACTGCCCGCACCGGGGGGACGACCTGGTGAACACTGCTGGCCACTACCCGGCAGGCTGGGTACTATGCGAGGGAGATGGCGGGCCGCCCCGGTGGCCCATCGGTTTCGGACCGCTTTCGGCAGATCGCCACCCGTGGGCTGCCGATCCCGTTCCGTGAGACACCCGGACCAGGAATTAACGCCGTGCAACTGATCGACACCCACTGCCACCTCTTCATGGAGCCGCTGGCAACCGATGCCGCCGCGGTCCGTCGACGCGCCGCCGCTGCCGGCGTGGGGCAGATCGTGGTGCCGGCCTACGACACCAACTCCTGGGCCCAGGTGACGGCGCTGGCGGCGGACCGGGATCCGATGGCGGAGGCGGAACAAACCGCCACGGTATACCCAGCCCTCGGCCTGCACCCGTGGGCCGCCGCCGCACCACTCGATCTGGCGCGGCTGGCTCGGGCGCTGACCGACAGCAACGCCGTGGCCCTGGGCGAGATCGGCCTCGACTTCAAGGTCGAGACGCCGGCCTGGGATCAGCAGATCGGGATCTTCGAGGCCCAGCTCGATCTGGCGCGTCAGCTCGAGCTGCCGGTGATTCTGCACAACCGTGGCGCCTTCGAGGAGATGTTGACCATTCTGGGGCGGCATGTGAAGACCGGTTACGCCAACCGTCCGCTCCAGGAATTGCGTGGCGTCGTCCACGCGTTTTCACGCGGCCCGGAACTGGCGCAGCGGTTCATCGATCTCGGGTTCTGTATCGCCTTCGGCGGCGCCATCACCCGTTCCCGGGCCAAAAGCGCCCGCCGCAGCGCCGAGTCTTTGCCTCTCGACCGCATCGTGCTTGAGACCGACGCCCCGTCCATCGGCCTCGACGGGGTCGATCCGGAAAGAACCGAACCGAGACACGTGACCGAAGTGGCCGCCGCGCTGGCCGAGATCCGCGGCGAGTCGTTACAGACCATTCAGGAGGTGACCTCCAGCAATGCCCGCGCCCTCTTCGGACTCCCGGACTTTTCCTGAGCGGTTCTCCCGCTGTGTCGACCTTTACGGCGCCGACGGGTTCCAACGCATCCGGACCTCCCGGGTGGCGGTCATCGGGCTGGGCGGAGTCGGCAGCCACGCCGCCCTGGCCCTGGCTCGGAGCGGCATCGGCGAGTTGTTGCTGGTGGACTTCGATCCGGTGACCACCTCGTCCCTGAACCGCAGTCCGGTGGCCGGTCCCGACGATGTGGGCAAGCCGAAGGTGACGGTGCTGGCCGACGCCTTGACGTCGACCTGTCCCGACACCGCCATCGTCACCAGCACGGCTTTTTTCCACGACGACAGCGCCGACGAGCTCCTCGACCCGCCGCCGGCGCTGGTGGTGGACGCCATCGACAGCCTCAATCCCAAGGTGGCCCTGCTGCTGCAGTGCAAGCAGCGACGGATCGAGGTGATCAGCAGCATGGGAGCCGCGGGGCGGACGGACAGCAGCGCGCTCCGGTGCGGGGACATCGCCACGACCCGGGTCTGTCCCCTGGCCAAGTTGGTGCGCCAGCGCCTCAAACGCCGGGGTGTCGATTCCGGGATCACCTGCGTCTACTCGGTGGAGAAACCTGTCCCGCCGTTGCCTCCCGATCTGGACGACCTGTCTCTCGATAGAGGGAGGGTTCGGAATCGACTCCCGAGCCAGATCAGCCTGCCGGGCAGTTTCGGCTACGCCCTGGCGGCGCTGGCCCTGTCGCGCCTCACCGGCGCCGATCAGGTCGATCAGGAAACAGTCGGCTAGCCAGGGGCCGGTCGACCGGATACTTTGGAGGGGTGTTCGTGTTGGATATCAACTTTTCATTCCCCGACATGGTACCGCAGATGGTCTGGCTCCAGATGGTCCGGATGGTTTTGATGGTCACGATAGGTACCCGATGAATCCCTATCGCCAACTCACACGCTGGCTCGACATTCGGCCCGCTGAGGCCCGGAACGTCCTGGTCTCGTTCGTGGGAGCTTTTCTCGTCCTCGCTTTCCTGACGCTGGGGCGCGCGTTGCGGGAAGCGCTTTACCTGACCGCCTTCGACATCGACGCCTTGCCGTACATCACGGCGGCGGTGGCGTTGCTCAGCCTGCCGACGGTGAGCGGTTTCACCCTGCTCCTGGGGCGATACCGACCGCGCCGGGTGGTGATCGTTTGCGCCGGCGGGATGGCGGTTCTGCTCGGTGGGCTCTGGCCATTCGTGCTGTCCAGCCCGGCAGTCACGGTGATTTTTTATCTGGTCACCGCCCTCGGCACGCTGGTCCTGACCTCCGGTTTCTGGGTCGTGGTCTCGGAACGATTCCTGGTGCGACGGGCCAAACGGCACTACGGGCTCATCAGCGCCGGCGGCACCGCGGGCGCCCTGCTCATGGGGGCCTCGCTGGTCTGGTTGACCGATCTGTTCGACCTGTTCTGGCTGATCCCGTTGCTGGTGATCCTGGTGCTCCTGTTCGCCGTCGCCCTGCTGTCGCTGGCTCGGCAGCCTTCCGGCCACAGCGAGTCTGGTGGGATCAGTGACCCGGCCAGCACCGGCCAGCGGGAATCCACAGCGGAAGCCAAGACCAGCGCGCGACTCACGATCCGCCGGAATCTTTCCCTGATCTTCCGTACCCCGCATCTGCGCTCCATCGCCGCCATCGTGTTTTTCGCCACGGCCGCCAGTACCCTGGTGGATTTCCAGTTCAAGGAGCTGGCCCGCGCCAGTTACGACAACCAGGCCGACCTGACCGGTTTCCTCGGCGCCTTCTACGGGTGGGCGGGTGGCGTGGCGCTGGTGATCCAGTTCCTGGTGGTGGGCCGTTTCATGGCCGCCACCGGACTCGTCACCGGATTGGCCGTGTTGCCGGTGGCGTTGCTGCTGGGCTCGTCCAGTATCGTCTTCGCGCCCGGCCTGATCCTGCTCACCGTCGTGCGGGGCGCCGACTTCTCCCTGCGCAAATCGCTGTTCCGTCCCCTGGTGGAGCTGTTGTACGTGCCACTTCCTTCGGCGCTGCGGCGCAAGACCAAGACCTTCATCGATTCCGTGGTGGACAGTCTGGGTGAGGGCTTCGGCGCCGTGGTCATCTTCTTCTGGGTGACGCTGGGCGGGATGCCGTCCCGGTTCCTCGCCTTGCTGGTGATGGCCGTCGCGCTGATTCTGCTCGGCTTGAACCGGCTCATGGGGCGCCGGTATCTCGACACCATCACCAACCGCTTGCAGGAAGAGGCGGCCGAGGAGCGCCCGGATAGCTATTCGCCCCACGCCCGGGATCTGCTGAGCGCCACCTTCACCCGGGTGAATCTCCAGCCGTTGCTGGTCGAGGCCGCCGGCGAAACGCCCGACCCCGGATCAGCCGGGGGAACCACCGGCGCCGCGGAAATAACGGGGGACTCGACCGACGAGGAAATCTTGACCCGCCTGCGTTCGCCGTCCATCCGGGTGGTGGTGCAGGCGCTGACGGAATTCTCCGACTGGCGGGCGGAACACATTCCGTCCCTGGTCCGGTTGCTGGCGCGTGACCAGCTGTACGGCAAGATGGTCGAAATCCTGTGCGACTTCGCCGAACTGTCGTTGCCGGTCCTGGTGACGACGCTGGCCGACGAGGACGCGGATTTCGTCATCCGCCGCCGGTTACCCGCCGTACTGGCCCGGGTGGGTGGCCCGGGGGCCGACGACACCTTGCTGGAATCGTTGACCGCCCGGCGCTTCGAGATCCGGTACCGCGCCGCCATCGCCCTGGTGCGGCGACGGCGGGAACAGTTGCCGGAATCGGCACGGGACTGGTCGGCGCGGATCTGGCACGCCATCCGGCTGGAGGTGACCCGCGACCGTCCGCTCTGGGAACTGCAGAAGCTGCTGGACAACTTCGATCGGCCGGATGACGACCTGGTGCAGGAACGGGTAGGAGTGCGGGGCGAACTCAGTCTGGAGCACACCTTCCGCATGCTCACCCTGGTGCTGGATCCGGAGCCGGTCCGAGCCGCTTTCCAGGGCATCATCCTGGATGACGAGAAACTCAAGAGCTTTGCCCTGGAGTATCTGGAGCACGTGTTGCCCGCCACCATCCGGCAGCGCCTCTGGTTGTTCATCGGTGACGTGAGCGAGTATCACCAGCAGCGGGAGCTGCGAACGTTGAATCACGTGGTCTCCGACCTGGTGAACACCCGCGCCACGTTGTTTGCGGGCGACATGACCCGCGAGGCGTTGCAGAAGATGCTCGAGGAGAGTGAGCGGTCGACGGAGGACCAGGAGTGAGCGGACGGTTCCCCGGCCGGTGGGGAAAGGGGAGGAAGGCGTTTCGTTCGTGAAACACCGTACCCACAGCTTCTTCCAGTCGGACGCCGATCTGTTCACCCGGCAGACCCGAGCGGCGGCCGGCAGTCGGCGTCTGCCGGGCGGCCTGCTGGTGGACTCGGCCCGTCGGCTGGGTCTCATGGCGTTCATCAGCGTCATCACCAGCCTTAGCTTCTTCGGACTCTCGGAGTTGATCGGTGTCTACCGGGGTGAAGCGGCTTCGCTGAAGTACACGGTCTTTCCGTGTTTTCTCGCCCTTTCCCTGGTGGTGCTGTTCGCCGCCAAGTCGCGGCGGCTCGCGCCGGAGACCATCCTCGACATCGGTCTGGTGTACAAGGTCCTGGCCGCCATCTGTCTGGCCATCCTGGTGAACCGGCAGCCGTGGCCGGAGATGGTGACCTTGCCGTCCTGGTCGCCCATCGCGGTCTGGGTGCTCATCTTTTCTCTCATCGTGCCCGACAGTCCGTGGCGTATCTTGTGGTCCTCGGCGGCGGCGGCGGCGGCCGATCCCCTCTCGGTGTTTGTCCTGGCCAGGTTCGAGTTCATCACGCTGCCTGCCACCGAGGTGATGGTCCATCGCTTCCTGCCCAACGTCATCGCGGTGATGGTCGGGGTCATGGTGGCGAAGATCATAGCCCATATCGGCAATCGGCTGGCCCGGGCGAGGCGGATGGGGCGGTACCAGCTCACGGAGTTACTGGGTAAGGGCGGTATGGGTGAGGTCTGGCGCGGGCAGCATCAGCTTCTGGCTCGGGCGGCGGCGGTCAAGCTGATCCGCACCGATTATCTCGGCGGTCGGGGGCAGGAAGAGGCCGAACGCACCTTGCGGCGTTTCGAGCGCGAGGTGAAAGCCACTGCCGCCTTGCGCTCGCCCCACACCATCGTCGTGTACGACTACGGAATCGATCGCGCGGGCACCTTCTATTACGTGATGGAACTGCTCGACGGGATGGACCTGGACAGCTTCGTGGCGAAGTACGGTCCGCAGCCGGCCGGCCGGGTGGTGCGGATCCTGCGCCAGGCGTGTCACTCCCTGTACGAGGCGCATCTCGCCGGCCTCGTGCACCGGGATGTCAAACCCGCCAACCTGTTTCTCTGCCGGTACGGCATCGAGGTGGACTTCGTGAAGATCCTCGATTTCGGCCTGGTCCGGGATGCCGGCACCAGCCGGCGGGAGGGCGAGGCCGATTTCACCCTGACCCGGCAAGATAGTCCCCCGGCACCCCGGCCTTCATGGCGCCGGAGATGGTGCTGGGCAATCGACGGCCCGACGGGCGGACCGACATCTACGCCCTGGGCTGCGTGGCGTACTGGCTGCTCACCGGCGAACACGTCTTCGCGGCCGACACGGTGATGAACGTGATGATCCAGCACGTCAAGGACGAACCCGAGCCGCCTTCGACCCGCACGGAGCTGGAGGTGCCACCGGCGCTGGAAAGGATTATCCTGGCCTGTCTGGCCAAGGAGCCGGCCGCTCGACCACAGAATGCCCGGGAGCTGTCCGATCTGCTGGCGGCCACCGGGCTCGAGGCGGGCTGGCCGGAGGAAAAGGGTGTAAACTGGTGGGACACGCACCGGCCGGCGGCAGTACAGCCGCCCCACGTGGATCCGCTCTGACGTCCCGACATCACCCCTGGTGACTCGATAATTATCCGGGGAACGAGAATCTGCCCGAATTCCGAGGAAGTGCGATGATCGACAAAGGGTGTCTCATCCAGAAGGCCGTCGGCAAGTGCAGCACGATGTTCCAGGAGCCGAAACCGGTGGCTATCGGCACTGCCACCGGGCTGCCCACCGACATTCAGCTCCAGTCGGCAACGCGGCTTGGGACCGCCGCCCTGTTCTATGCGGGTGTGTACTTCCTGGCCTACTTCGTGGCCGCCTTGCCGGATTTCATCCTGGATGGCCTGTGGCGTGGGTTGTTCTTGCGCTTCCAGTCCATCGTGGCCTGGATCGCCATCCTGCTCTCGCTCTTTTTCCGGTACATGGTGGGGTGTGGCCACTTCACGCCGCGGCAGCTCCTGAACCTCGGGCTCGGCTATTCGGTCGTCGCCACTCTCGGCATCGCCTTCACCAACCAGTGGGGGCTGCTGCCCGAATACGATCCCGCAGCCATGGACAAGTTCATGTTGCCAGGGGTGCCGTGGGAGTGCGTCTGGATCATCATGTTTCCCATGTTCGCGCCCAACAACCCGAAGCGGATCCTCATCGCCTCGTTGCTGTCGGCGAGCATGAGTCCACTGGTGGCGGGGCTGTCCATCGCCGCCGGCGCCACCAGTAGCGACTTGCCCATCAGCGTCCTGGTCTGGCGGTTCCTGTTCACCAACTATCTCTGCGCCATGATGGCGTACTGGAACAGCCGCTTCATCCACAATCTCGGCAAGACCATCCGCGAGGCCCGTGACGTGGGCAGCTACCAGCTCGACGAGCGCATCGGCCGCGGCGGCATGGGGGAGGTGTGGCGGGCGCGGCACCGGATGCTCGCCCGGCCCGCCGCCATCAAACTGATCCGGCCCGAGAGCCTGGATCGGGATCCCAAGGTGAGCGAGGCGGTGGTGCGCCGCTTCGAGCGCGAGGCCCAGGCCACCGCCGCCCTGCAGTCGTACCACACCATCGATCTGTACGATTTCGGGGTCACCGACGACGGGGCGTTCTATTACGTCATGGAACTGCTCAACGGCCAGGATCTGGCCTCCCTGGTCAAGCGGTTCGGGCCGGTCTCGGCCGGTCGCGCCATCTATTTCATGCGCCAGGTCTGTCACTCCCTCGCCGAGGCTCACCACGCCGGGCTCATCCACCGTGACATCAAGCCGGCCAACATCTTCGCCTGCCGGTCCGGGCTCGAATACGATTTCGTCAAGGTGCTGGATTTCGGCATCGTCAAGACCGGCCTGGACGGTAACGGGGAAGTGACGCAGATCACCCAGGACGGCCTCGCCACCGGCACGCCAGGGTACATCGCGCCGGAGATCGCCATCGGTGCGGCAGGAATTGACGGCCGGGCCGATCTGTACGCCCTCGGCTGTGTGGGGTACTGGCTGCTCACCGGGCAGGAGGTGTTCAGCGGCGGCACGCCCATGCAGGTGGTGGTGCAGCACATCCAGGGTGAAGTGGTGCCGCCGTCGCAGCGGAGCGAGATGGAGCTGTCGCCGCGGTTCGAGCAGATCATCCTCCAGTGTCTGGAGAAGGATCCCAACCAGCGACCGGCTTCGGCGGAGGAACTCGAACGGCTACTCGCCGGCTGTGACGAGGTGACAACGTGGAATTCCGATCGCGCGCGCGCCTGGTTCGAAACGCATCTGCCCGAGGTAGTGGCCGGCTGTCCTGCCGCCGGCGTGACCGCATCTTGAATTTCGGTTCCTGAATGCCCCCTCGACTACCCTGAATCGTGACCGTTTGTCATCTCCGGACGGCATATACTGCACTGGAAAGGTCAAGAAATTCCCCCAAAAGAAATCAGAAAAAAAGGGGTGCATTCCCCTAGCGGATCCCCTATCCTCACTTCGTCACAACCCGATAACATTCGGACCCAGCATCGTGACGGGAGTTGTAGGAGGGAAGCGGTGACTACAGAACGAAAGGTGACACTACTTCCCTAACGCATCAGAGAAGCGCAACACACACCTAACTCACCCGCCGGCGCTGAGGCCTCGCTTTTCCTGATCCTCGCCCGGCGACTACCCGGGAGAGGACGCGGCCATGCGCTACTGGCGAGTGCCCCTTGACGTCCACGAAGTCAAGATTCCCCGGGGACAGATCCACCTCATAGTCTCCCGCTGCAAAGGATGTGAATTCTGCGTTGAATTCTGTCCACGTGGTGTGTTGCAGATGTCCACCGAATACAACGTGAAGGGCTATCACTATCCACAAGTAGTGGAGCCGGATCTTTGTGTCGAGTGCGACCTCTGCGAGGTGATCTGCCCCGACTTCGCAATCTTCTGCCTGCCTGACGAAGAAGGCGCAGAAACGGCAACCGCGAACAACGGCAAGGAGGAGGGATAGGGATGGCGCGAGCTGACCCGAAAACAGTATTGACCGGCAACCACTACCTGGACGGCGATCACGCCTGTACAGAGGGTGCCATAGCTGCCGGCTGCAATTTCATCGCAGGGTATCCCATCACGCCCTCCACCGAGGTCGTCGAGCGCTTCGCTGCTCGTATCCCGATGGTCGGGGGCACGTTCATCCAGATGGAAGACGAGATCGCTTCCATCACCGCCGTGCTCGGCGCCGCCTGGGGTGGGGCCAAATCCATGACCGTCACCTCGGGACCCGGCTTCAGCCTCATGCTGGAGAACATCGGGCTCGGCGCCATGCTGGAGACGCCGTGCGTGATAGTCAACGTGCAGCGTGGCGGGCCGTCCACCGGCTTGCCCACAATGGTCGGCCAGGCCGACATCATGCAGGCGCGGTGGGGATCCCACGGTGACTACGAGGTCATCGCCCTGGCGCCCCAGTCGCCCCAGGAAGCGTTCACCCTCACCATCGAGGCGTTCAACTTCGCCGAGAAGTACCGGACACCGGTGATGGTCATGCTCGACGAGTGCATCGGGCACATGACCGAGAAGGTGGTCATTCCGGAGGCGGACCAGATCGACGTCACTCCGCGCCGGATGACCGACAAGCCGGTCGGGGAATTCCTGCCGTACGAGTGCGGCGAGGACATGATTCCCCTCGGCATGGCCCACGCGGGAGACGGCCACCGCTACCACATCACCGGACTGACGCACGACGAGCGGGGATATCCCGACATGAGCGCCAAGACCCAGGATGTGCTGGTGCGGCGGCTGTGTGACAAGATTCGCAAGAACGCCGAAGACATCATCATGCTCGAGCAGGACAATCTCGATGACGCCGACGTCGTCGTCCTGTCCTACGGTATCACCTCGCGCGTTTCGCAGCTGGCCATCAACGAGGCGCGGAAGAAGGGCCTGAAGGTCGGCCGGATTCGCCTACTGACGGTCTGGCCGTTCCCGGAGAGATTCATCCGGGAGCTGGCGGCCAAGGTGAAGGCATTCGTGGTGCCGGAGATCAACTACGGGCAGATTTCCCTGGAAGTCGAGCGGTGTGCCGGTGACAAGGCCAAGACCATCCTGGTTTCCCACATGGGTGGCACTGTTCACGATCCGGAGGTCATCCTGAAGGCGATCGAGGAGGCCGTTTTATGAACTACATTGAAGCGACTGAACATCCGCTGGAGCGCCTGTTGCGGGCCGATCGCTTGCCTCACATCTGGTGCGCCACCTGCGGGATCGGCACGGTGGTCAAGTGCTTCGCCGACGCGGTAGACCGGGCGGGGATTCCTTACGACGATATGGCCATCGTTTCCGGTATCGGTTGCACGGGCCGGGTGGCGGGGTATCTCAAGCTGGACTCCTACCACACCACCCACGGACGGGCGATCCCGTTCGCCACGGGCCTGAAGCTGGCCAACCGCAGGTTGAAGGTGGTGGTGTTCAGCGGTGACGGTGATCTGACCGCCATCGGCGGCAATCACATCATGCACGCCGCGCGCCGCAACATGGACCTCACTGTGATTTGCGTGAACAACTTCATCTACGGCATGACCGGGGGCCAGGCGGCGCCGACGACGCCGAACACGGCGATCACGTCGACCACGCCGTACGGCGCCTTCGAACCGCCGTTCAACCTGCCGCAGCTTTTGGAGGCGTGTGGCGCCTGTTACATCGCGCGCTGGACCGCGCTCCATGTCCGCCGGTTGACCAAATCCCTCACCGAGGCGTTGCTGAAGCCCGGCTTCAGTTTCGTGGAGGCCATCGCCCCGTGTTCGACGCTGTACGCAAGGCGCAACCGGCTCGGTTCCGGGTACGACCTGATGAAATTCTATCACGACAACAGCGAGATCAAACACGGCGCCGATGTGCGTGATGTCGCCATCGGTTTCCAGTCCAAGATCATCGTCGGCAAGTTCATCGATCGCGATCGGCCGACCTGGCACGAGCTGAGTGATCGGCAACATCACGATCGGCTCGGCGAGCGCTATTATCGCCATGATGAGATGGAAGCAGCCAAGGAGAAGAGCCATGCCTAGGCGTGAAATGAGAATCACCGGATACGGTGGACAGGGCATCATCATGACCGGGTACATCTTCGGCAAGGCTGCGGCGATCTACGATAACCGGCATTCGACCATGACCCAGAGCTTCGGTCCGGAAGCGCGCGGGAGCGCCTGTGCTTCCGCCCTGGTCGTGGACGATGACATCATCGGGTATCCCTATCTGCGCCAGACCGACGTGCTGGTGGCCATGTCGCGGGAGGGGTACGAGAAGTACGAGCCCGAGCTGAAGGACGACGGTATCCTCATCTACGATCAGGACATGGTGGAGCCTGGCGAACCGCGCGCCTCCATCAAGCAGTACGGGGTGCCGGCGGCGCGGATCGCCGAATCCCTCGGCAAACGCATCGTGCAGAACATCGTGGTGGTGGGGTTCACTACCGCCGCCTGCGATGTGGTGGGG
>JBDRBC010000198.1:0-2413 GCA_043823125.1 bacterium
CCGCCAGCTGAACTCCGCCAGGGCGGCGGCCATGGTCCTGGCCGGATCGCCGAGGGGCGGCCGGCTCAAGGCGCGGGCCAGTGCGGTCCGCAGGTCGTGGACAAAGGTGGGGAGATCCTCGTCGAACGGGCGATCGGCGTCACGGAGACGCGGCAGCGGTACCAGTTCCAGAACCGGCGCCAATCCGGGCGCCAGTCGCGACAACACCCCGGGTAGACGTGTGGTCACCAGCCGGCAGCCACAGGCCACCGCTTCCACCAGAACCAGCGGCACGCCCTCGTAAAAGGACGGCAGGACACACACCGTGCAGCGCCGCATCAGTGTCGCCAGTTCCGGCTGGTCGAGCTGACCGTGCAGGACCACCGCGGGCGCCATGACCACCATCCGCTGCTCGAGGTCATTGGCTTCCTTCCCCGCGCCACTACCGGCGACGTGCAGTTCCAGCCGGGGATCTTCCCGGTGGTGTTCGCTGAAGGCGTCGAGTAACCAGGGCAGTCCCTTGGCCGCACTGTATTTGCCGACATACAGCAATCGTTGTGGCGCGCCGGAATCGGCAGTGAAAAGTTCTCTCCCCCGAGCGTGGAACAGGTCCTCCCGATATCCCGCGCCGACCACCTCGATCCGTTCCGACGGCACGGCCAGGGTCCGGCCGAGCAGGTCGGCGTGTTCGTCGTGCAGCACCAGGAAAGCGTCGTTGCGGCCGACCCCGCGACGGACCTCGTCCGCCAGCCCAGGACACAGGATCATCTGCCGCAATCCGGTGGCGTGGCTCTGGGTCACTACCGGAATGTCCGGCGCGATATCCTTGAGCAAAGAACTCATCAACCAGATGTGATGCGTGTGCACGACATCAGGGCAGACCGTCTCCACCACCCACCGCAGGTGCCGCCGCCAGGCCTGACGATACATGTCCAGTTCCGCTGTTGTCAGGGCCGAGAACCGACTGCTGGGATACGGCATGATGTCGCTCATGCCCGGAACAGCGACCGGCAAATCGGAACCGCCGAAGACCAGCGGAAAGAGTTGCTCCTCCGGCAGCGCGCCGATCTGCGGACTCGGATCGTCCCCCGGCACTCCCACCACCACCGCCTGCTCCCAGCCAGCCTCGGCGGCGTGCCGCACCAGTGCATCCAGGGTCACGCCACTTCCGGTCAGTGACGGTCGCTGCGAGAGAACATGCAGTACCCGCTCCGGCATCCCGTCTCCCCTTTCCCCGATTCGCCAGGTATTGCCACTGAAGCCGAATCAGCTTACCATGTCAATCTGGACTAAAGTTGTCTTTATTATGCAGCGCCATTGCCGCCACTGGAGGTTGGTGTGGACATGACCACCAGTAATACGTTACAGCACTCCTGGTCGCAACTGATCCTCACCGTGACGATCTGTTGCGGGATCACCATATCGATGCCGGCGCCGGGAATCGGCGTCGAGGAAGCAGGTGCAATAACCATGGATCGCCCGACCGATCAGCAGTCAGTTCGTTACTCCCGTTCCGGTCACGACATCACACCCCTGGCGCCGGAACGTGTGGCCGAGTTGTGCCGCAAGCTCACCCCGGAACAGATCCGGATCACCCAGAAAGCAGGCACGGAACCGGCCATGTGCGGCACGTTGCTGGACAACAAGAAGGCCGGGACGTACACCTGTGTGGTCTGTGAACTGCCGCTGTTCCGCAGCGAGGACAAGTTCGACTCCGGCACTGGCTGGCCGAGCTTCTTCACGGCCTTCGATCCCGACCATGTGGGGGAACGAACCGATAACAAATTGGGCATGGAACGGACCGAGATCTTCTGCGCGCGATGCACCGCCCATCTCGGCCATGTCTTTTCCGACGGGCCGCGTCCCACGGGTCTGCGATACTGCTTGAATTCGGCCGCCCTCACCTTCTTCGACGCGGACGCGGATCTTCCCCGGTCCGCCCGGCCGGCGGCCACCGAGACCGCCTACTTCGCCGGCGGCTGTTTCTGGGGCGTCGAGGACGCCTTCGCCCAGCACCCGGGCGTGCTGGATGCCGTGAGTGGTTACCAGAACGGCAGTATCGACAATCCGAGCTACCGGCAAGTGTGTGACGGCGGCACAGACCACGCCGAATCGGTGAAGGTGGTCTTCGATCCCGGCCAGGTCAGTTACGAGAAACTCGTGCGGTTCTTCTTCAAGGTCCACAATCCGACCACCTTGAATCGACAGGGACCGGATGTGGGTGACCAGTATCGATCAGCCGTCTTTTTCGCCTCAGCGGATCAGGAACAGGTCGTCAGGCAGGTCATCGGAGAGCTGACCGCTGCGGATGCTTTCTCCGGCCGCCAGATCGTCACCGCCGTGGAACCGGCCGGGCAGTTCTACGAGGCAGAAGCTTACCATCAGGATTATCACGCCCGACACGGCGGGAGCTGCCGGATCGATCCCTGAGTTC
>JBDRBC010000199.1:0-2073 GCA_043823125.1 bacterium
CGCGTACGCCCACTCCGCCTTGCGGATCTCCATGTCGAGCATGAACTGGGTGGGCGAACCGAGTCCGCCGTTGTGCAGCGTGCCCATGCCGGCGTAGGGGATATCCGGGTTGCCTTCCCACCGCCTGCGGCACCCGGTGCCGTACCAGTTCTCGAACATGGCCTGGAGCCCGGGCCTGCGGGCCGTGGGGCTGAAGAAGACCTCGACCATGCAGTGGCCTCCCCAGGTCTGGTTGAAGATCTGGCGAACAGCGTTGTCGTACTGTGCGTACGCAGGTCCGAAGGTCGCCGAGTTGCCGTTGCGCATGTCGGCGATCAGGGTGATCATGCGCCCGCTGATGTTCGACTCCGGATCTACGCACCAGCAGACGGCCATGCCGCCCAGAATCTCGGCCGCGGCCATGACGATCGACCCGGCCAGGGTCACGGGCGTGCTCACCCCCAGGGTGGGCATGCTGGCGACGTGATAGCGATGCACACCGTGCTTCTCGCGTTCGAGAATGTCCTCGGCCGACCGCTTCTCCAGGATCAGCGGCATGGTCATGCACTCCGACCCGGCCAGATAAGTCGAGCTCCGCGGATCCCCCGTGAGAATCTCGCTCGCCTCCTTGAGATACTTCACCACCTCCGGATAGATGGCCTCGATGCCGGCGAACTTGTCGGTGAAATCCATGGCGCAACGCAGCGCGTCGATCCGCTCGATCATGGGCGGCATGTGCTGGCGGTACCACATGCTCGTGTACCCGATCTCGGGCGTGGCCTGGGCGAACTTGAGCATGGTCTCGAACAGTTCGCCGTCGACCGGCCTTGCCCCGCCCATGCCGTAGTCATAGTACACCGTCGGACCGCAGTCGAACGCCTGCATCAGGAACCGCTTCCCGTACTCTTGGCGGAACGCGTCCTGCTGCCGGGTCCAGGTCAGATGGTGGGTCCAGTCCGGGCCGCAGGTATGCACCAGCTCGTGATCGCGCTCGTACTCGTCCTGGGTCTGTCGCTGAAACGCGACCAGCTCGTCGATCAGTTCCCCGGGTATCCTGACCCTGTGGCCGTCACCCTTCTTGCATCCTTTCTCCAGACACTTTTTCGTCACCTCGTCATTCTCGACCGCGATCCCCACCTCCGCCACGAGACGACAGGCTCTACCCGCCAGTTCTTCGACCTGCGACTGCGTCAGCATATTGACTTCCTCCGGATCCTCTTCTCGGCTATCCCGGATTTATGGAACCAGCAGCGCCAGCCCGGTCAGACTCGCCACCGGATCGTCATCAAACAAGAACGACAGCCATTCGCATCGCCATCAGCCCGGAATCAGTACCCGCAGGTATCCCACGCTCTCCACCACCCAGGCTTCCTCCTTGCGGACCGTCGCTTCGACATCGTCTTCCGGCGGGGGCCACAGCTCCAGGATGGCGTTGAAATCGCGCTGCGCCAGTTTCCCAAGCCGCTCCAGCAGCCAGGGGATATCCAGCCTCCCCTGCCCGGCCGGAGTTCCCTCCACCACGAAGCCCAGGGAGTGGCCCACCCGCCGGATGGCGAAATCCTTGACATGCAGATTGACCACGTGCGGCCCCAGCACCTCGACCACCACCTCAGGCCCTTCCAGCGCCCCGAACGAATTGGCCGTGTCCAGGCAGATGCCGACGCTGGCGCTGTCCACCCGCTCCAGGATCTCCACGAAACTCCGGCAGGAGAACCGGTCGTGATTCTCCAGCGCCAGGATAACTCCCTCCGCCTCGAACTCGCCCCTGACACTGCGCAGGATATCGACCACCTCGTCCACCGACGGCCGATAGTCGGCCGTGTCGATCACCGTGCGCAGCACCGGCGACCCGAACCGCCGGCAGATATCCAGGTACGCGCGCAACAACCCCGGTCGGATACCGCGCATACCCACCTCCACCTCCAGCCCCAGTCCATCGGCCCGCTGCTTCACCTTCTCCTGTTCTCCCGCCGACAGCTGATGCAGCGGCAGATTGTCCGCTATCTGCACCAGCCCCACGTTCAACTCAGCGCACCGTTCCAGAAACCCTATCACGCCCATGGGCACGGCAGGCGCCTCTCCCGTGACCGTGCC
>JBDRBC010000200.1:0-4514 GCA_043823125.1 bacterium
ATCGAACAGATAACGCCGGAGGATGGAGTACATCAGACCGGAGTACCGTTCGACGAAGGTATGCCAGGCCGACCGTGATCCTGCAACGACCGCTCGGGCGAGGGATAGATCTTCGGCGTGACGTTGTGAGGGTTCGCTACTCAAGTGAACGCCATTCGAGTCAGGAGATGATATGGATCTCTTGCCGCCCCGCGACTACAGGTGCAACCCGCCGCCGAAGCTTCGTTTCAATAATATGGAGTTCACCGTCTAATATCAATACAACCGGCCACGATGGTCTGCTATCCTGGTAATTCATTGAAGGACGGCAAGTTGAGCATTTTGAGGAAGTTGGTTCATCCGGTCATGTCGTGGCGATGCAGCAACCGCTCGTTTTATATCCCATTCCTCCTTTGCTGCGGGCTGCTGAGCGGCTGCATTTCGGAACAGACCGGGGAACAGACCGGGGAACAGACCGGAGAACAGACCGGGGAACAGACTATCGATCAGGTGTTGCCGGTGCTGGGTCTGTCGCCATCCGTGGTGGAGCGACTCTGCAGCGACGGCGATGACGACCTCGTCCCGTTCGCCCGGCAAGTCGGTCACTCCGTGGTGGGCCGGATCTTCTCGACCCTACGAGATAGCCTGGCCGCCACCGATAGCTGTCGGTTCGACGACCGCTGGTCGATTCTGGCGCCTCAGCTCGATCGTCTGGCGCGACTGCTGGCTGCCGGTTTCACTAGCCCCGGCTACCGCGACCGGCTGGAATTCTGGCGCCGGCTACCATCCGCGGAGCGGCAGGAACTGCTGCAGCGGCTCGCGGGTCTGGAACGAATCGTCAGCGCCAGGGATCTGACACCGGCCGAGCGGACGGCGCACGTGGAAGCCGACCGCCGCTGGTTCCAGGACCGGGAGTACACTCCCGGTGTGGCCGAGGCGTGGTATTACCTCGGTCTGATCGCCGTCATGTCCGGCAGTCCCGATGACGCACCCGGCCATTTTCACCGGGCCCTCGTCACGGGCCGCAGGACACGGACCGACGGTGTGGTCTGCCGCACTCTCAGTGACCTCTGTCAGTACCATCACTGGATCGGCGGCATCGATTCGGCCCTCGTCTATTCCGACGAACTGCTGCAACTCGCCGGCGACATCGATCACACGCATCATCTGGCCCGGGCCTGCATCACTCGCGCCAAGGTATATTTCTACGAGGGCCGGTTCGCCGCCGCCGCCGGCATGTATCAGCAGGGATTCGATCATGTCCAGCGGGCCGGCGATCCCCTGAGCGAGGTATTCGTCCTCTGTCATTACATGCGGTTCAACGCCGAGCTGGGATGCTGGAATGTCATCGCCGATCTGCTCCCCCGGGCCCGCCTGTTAAGGCACGATTTCGACCTGGATTCCCTTGGCATCGGGTATCGACTCTCCTTCTACGCCATGAGCGAGATCGAGGCGCGGAGTCTGCTCGCGCGGGGACAGTACGCCGCGGCGGAGACCATCTATGACTGGCTGGAACCGGCGTACCGGCAGCAGACCATCACCGAGTACGGTCACTGCCTCCTGCACCACGGCCGGGGCCTGCTGGCCCTGGACGCACCCGAGAAATTGCGGGCGGTGGTGCAGCGCGGCATCGACTACGCCGACTCCACCGAGCGGCCGGACGAGACCTTGAACTGGCTGCTGGTGGATACGCACGTTCAGCTCGCTGCCGGCCGATACGACTCGGCGGCCGCTTGCCTGGGACAAACCGAGCTGTTGGTGCAGAACCCCAACCAGGCCATGCTCGCCTGCGAACCCGAGCGTCAGGCGCTGCTGGCGGAGCTGTACCTGAACCAGGGCGATCAGGCCGCAACGGGAAGAGCACTCGACGCCGGCCTGACCTCGCTGATCGGTTTGTTGCGCAGCAGCGACGCCAGTTCCATGTCCTACCTGCAACTCGAACGCAACCAGACACTCCGGGCCGCCATGCAGCAGTACCTGCAACCGGTGGTGTTGCAAGAGTACGGCGGCGAGTTGCTCTGGCGCAGTCTCTACGGCTTGCTGGGGCACCAGACCGGCAGCACCGCCGTCAGTGGGTTCGATCTCGCCCAGCGGGCGGCCGAACTGGCCGACCGGACACGGCACACGCTTGACGCCCAGAACGCCGCCCACTGCCTGTTCAACTCCGGGCCCGAGGTGATTCGACGATTCTTCGTGACCGGCCAGGGTGTGGTGTGCGACACGCTCGCGGTGGAAAGAGAAGACATCCGCCACCGGGTGGCCTCTTGCGTGGAGCAGCTGTCGCGCCAGCCGGACAGTGCCGACGCCGGCCTGTCGGCCGAGCTGGAACGTGAACTCGAGCAGCTGGCAGAAGTACTCCTGCCCCCGGAGATCCGGCACGGGGAGCTGGCCGTCGATAGGCTGCTGATCACCACGGACTGCTTCCTGTCCGACTTGCCGTTCGAAGTTCTCGACCTGGAAGATCACGGTGGGTATCGACCACTGGTTGAACGGTACGAAATCGCCTACCTGCGAGCGTGCCGAACCCAGCCGCCGGCGCTGGCCCCGGGCCTCCCGGTGGTGCTGGCGAACTCGCACCCGTCGCCGACCATGCAGCGACACTATCCCCACCTGGTGCCGCTCCCGGCCAGCGTGAACGAGGCCCGTAGCGTGGCCGGTCTCTTTCCCGACTGTCTCGTCCTGACCGACCTGAACGCCACCAAGGCGCGGCTGAACAGTGGGTGGGAGCAGGCGCCGCTCCTCTACCTCGCCAATCACTTCGTTCGTGATCCCGAGGCGCCGTATCTGTTGTTCATGCCGTTGACGCCCGCCGAGGAATCTCCCCGACCCGAAGACGGGTATCTGGATATCCGCGACATCCGCGCCGCCGACCTGAGCGGTTGCCGCCTGGTGGTGCTCTCCGGTTGCGCCAGCGGGACACCTCACGTGGAACAGGATGTGTTCGCACCGAGTCTGGCGGATGTGTTCCTCGATGCGGGGGCTCATGCCGTGATCCAGACCCTGTGGCGGATCGAGGACGACCAGGCGGCAGAGATGCTCACCCGGTTCATGACCCGCTGGCGAGACGGCGACGACGATCCGGTCACAGCGTTGCACGATCTGCAGCTCTCTGCCTGCAGCCGCGCAGGCAGCCGACGACACCCGTATCACTGGGCCGGGTACACTATCAAGCTCGGTCTGGCCTGCCCCCTGCCTTGAACCTCTTCCCCACGACCCACCTGTGGCGGATGTCCTGTTCCTGACTACCGTGTCTGAGACTTTTTCCCGTTTTCTCCAGGAGGTATCCAGATGGCAACGATCCTGCACATAGACTCCAGTCCCCGGGGAGACCGTTCCCTTTCCCGTCAGCTCGCCAGTGAATTCTTAGAGGGGTGGCAGAAGGCCAATCCGGACGACACCATCGTCTATCGCGATCTGGGGCACGAGCCGGTGCCGCACGTCACCGAGGCGTGGGTCGAGGGCGCCTTCAATCCACCGGAGCGACGTTCGGCGGCCGCCACCGAGGCCATGGCCGTCTCCGATGCGCTGGTGGACGAACTGCTGGCCGCCGATCGTCTCGTGATCAGCGCCCCCATGTTCAATCTGCACATCCCCTCGACCCTGAAGGCGTACATCGACCAGATCGTGCGGGTTAACCGCACCTTCACCATGGACATGCAAGGACTCGTCCAGGGCAAGAAGCTGCTGGTGATCACCGCGCGGGGGAATGTCTATCACGAAGGGGCTCCGTTTGCGGCGTACGACTTCCAGGAGCCGTATCTACGCGCTATCTTCGGTTTCATCGGTTTCACCGATATCACCTTCGTCAACTGCGAGGGGTCGAACCTCGGCGATGAGGCCCGGGCCGAGGGGTTGGCTACCGCCAAGCAACAGGTGAGCGGGCTGGTCTCGAACTGGTGATTCGCTACCTGAAAACCACGGAAGAGATTCTGAGGTCACAGACAACGCGGGACGGCCAAACCGGCAGTCCCGCGTTATCCGTTCAGCGAATCATTCGGCCGCCCGGTCGCTCTTGACGGCGTGACTCTCGAGGTCGGCGAAATCCACGAACTCCAGGGTCGAGATGTGGGTCGCGTTCAGATCCACCGGTGGGGCGACGCCGGCTTCCAGAGCCTCACGCCACCGATCCACACAGAGACACCAGCGATCGCCGGGTTTCAACCCCCGGAATCCAGCGGCCGGTTGCGGGGTGCTGAGGTCGTTTCCCCGTGAAACAGAAAAAGCGAGGAATTCCGGTGTCATCACGGCGCAGACGAGGTGCAAGCCCTGGTCTTCGCGGCCAGTTTCGCAGTATCCCGTCCGGTAGAAGCCGGTGACCGGATCGACGCAGCACGGTTTCAATTCCTCACTCAAGACATTCTGTGGTAACGGCATGATGATGTTCTCCGCAGATGAATTGTCGAACTTCCGATCATCCAGAATCATCCGAACCAGTTCCGGAAAGGAAACACGGGCGCTTATGACCACTGGTCAGCCCACGCCCGTGCACAAGGTAATTTGTTTTATGGAAGCCGCCGCCGCCGAGCGATCTACCC
>JBDRBC010000201.1:0-8742 GCA_043823125.1 bacterium
GGACATTCCCGGCATCGCCGTCACCAGTGTGCACGGCCAGCACCTGCTAGCCAGCGCCCTGGTCCAGGCTTTGGCCCGGCTCACGAGTCTGGAAGTGGTGGAACAGGTCGGGGTGGTCCAGCGGGGACATCTGCCCCAGCGGCCGCGACGATTCCGTCCCGAACTGAAACCGGTGCCGCTGGAGATGCGAGGAGAAGAACCGTTCAACCGGCAAGGGTTGACCGGCGACGGGGTCATCGTCGGGATCATCGACACCGGCATCGACTGGCGCCATGAGGATTTCTGCCACGCCGACGGCAGCACACGCATCCTTTACCTGTGGGACATGGTCGATACCTCTTACGAAGACAGCGACGGCGATATCGGCCAGGAGGCGCCCGTCAACCAGGAGTTCCTGGGGGTTGTCATGGATTTGAGCCTGGGCACCCTGTACAGCGCGGCGGACATCGACCGCGCGCTGGCCGGCGGTGATGTCTGCAACGCGGCGGACAGCTACGGCCACGGCACCGCCTGCGCCTCGGTGGCCGCCGGCGACGGTTCCGCCACGGACAACGGCGTGCCGGCCGGCACCTGGGCCGGCATCGCGCCGGAGGCCGATATCATCGTGGTGCGCGCCGGCGCGGAGTCCTTCGACGACGACTATCTCGAGGCGGTGGAATGGGTCTTCACCAAGGCCGATGAACTCGGCCGGCCGTGCGTCATCAACCTGAGCCTCGGCGGTCACTACAGCGCCCACGATGGGTACGAACCCGAGGAGCAGTTCCTCAACGATCTCGTCGGCGCGGGCCGACCGGGCCGGGTGATCTGCGCCTCGGCCGGCAACGAGGGGCGCGAGAGCTTCCATGCCGGCGTCCGCTACGGTCCGGCCGTCGACGGCCAGGCCGACGTGGAGAGCGCCGCCATCGAAGTGTTCGTCAAGGAGCACACGGAACTGCACGCCTACTTCCCCCGCGAGGACGACTGGGGACTGGCGCTCATGGGGCGGGACGAGTTCCTGATGGACGACTGGGGCGATCCAGCCATCGCGTACATCCACGCCATCGACGATGTCATGAACATCGCGAGTTCCTATTACCTACCGGTGGACAGCCTGCTGGACTGGTACCATACCTTCGTGTTCACCGACGAGGGACTCAGCCACGAGCGGTTGGTCATCCCGTTGCCGCCCGGCGACTATTACGCCTGGGCTTACGGCCCCACGGAGAAGGTCGCCGACGGTGTCTGCGATCTCTACTTTCCCATCCCGGCTCACGGCAGTTTCGGCGACGGCACCGTGAAGAGCGCCATGGTGGGCACACCGGGTAATGCCGATAATTTGATCACCGTCGGCTCCTACGATTTCCGGGTGAACTGGTCCAACGTCGACGGCGGCACCACCCAGTACAACCTGGAGGACGGCGGCATCAGCGACTACAGCAGCCCCGGCTACCGGCGGGACGGGGTCATCAAACCGGACATCGCCGCCCCGGGCCGCTTCGCCGTGTCGGCCCTGGCCGTGGGCTCCACCATGGCCGAGGAAGGCGGCAGTTCCCACACCACCAGCGACGGCTATCATCTCGCCTGGGAGGGGACCAGCGCCGCGGCGCCTTACGTGGCCGGAGTAGTGGCGTTGATGTTGCAGAAGAATCCCGACCTGGATGCGCCGCGGATCAAGGAGATCCTGCAACGCACCGCCACCAACGACCGGCAGACGGGCTCCACCCCGAACCCGGTCTGGGGGCACGGCAAGATCAATCCCGAGGCCGCCTTGAAGGCCACGCCGGCGCCGGGGGACGAATAGGATCGGGTCGATATTGCAGCCATGTGGAGGCAGCTGGTTGTGAGACGAAGAAACGGGAAGATGAATCGTGACGGTGGTTCGTGGCTTTGGGCCATGATCGCACTGGTTGTCCTGTCCGGCGTCACGGGAACAGTTCGTGGCGCCGAGTTGTCCGGACAGACCCGCCGCGCCCTGCTCGTCGGCATCTCGACCTACGACCGGGGAACGGACGACGACTGGTGGGACCTGGCCAGCCAGAACGACGTGGACGCCATCGCCTCGCTGCTCCAGCGACGGTTCGGGTTCGCTCCGGCGGACATCCTCGTCTTGCAGGAACCGGCGGAGACCACCCGCGATGCCCTCATCGCAACGTTCCGCACCTGGTTGATCGAACCGACCCGCCCCGGCGACATCATCTACTTCCACTATTCCGGCCACGGGTCGGAGATGCCCGATCAGGACGGCGACGAACTCGACGGTCTGGACGAGTGCCTGGTCCCATCCGATTACGTCTCGCGTCACGACAGCTCCGGCAACCTGCGCGACGACACCCTGGCCGGCTTGCTCGACGAGTTGGCGGCCAAGCAGCCGGGCAACGTCACCTTGACCTTCGATTGCTGCTACTCCGGCACTGCCACCCGCGCCGGCCGGACGGTGGTCCGGGGGCAGTCGCTGGCGGAGGAATCGGCGTCGCCCGGGTCGACGACACTCCGACGCGGATCTGGCGAGACTGACGCACCGGCTGACGGCGCCAGCGGCATCGTTCCCGGCACTCATCCCGCCGCCGCGTCTTACGTGGTGCTGTCCGCCACCAGCCAGGGGCAGCTCGCCGGTGAGGTGGACGGTGGTCAGGGCCTCGCCATGGGGCGGTTCACCCACGCGTTCGTCGAGGCGGCGTCCAGGGTGCGGCCCGGCGCCACCTATCGGGATCTGTTCGAGTTGATCGCCAACCGGATGTTACGAACCAGCCGCCAGCAGACTCCCCAGCTCGAGGGCAGCTCGACCGGCTGCTGTTCGCCGGCGATTTCAGCGCGGTGCCGGCCTACACACCGGTCACCCTCGATCCCAAGGTCGGACTCATCCTGGAGGCGGGATCGCTCCAGGGACAGACCGAGGGTTCCGAGCTGGCCATCTTTCCCGCCGGGTCCCTCGACTTCCAGACGTCACCGCCGCTGGCCCGGGCCATCATCAAGCAGGCCCATCTGAACTACTCCGTTCTACAACTCGCACCCGAGTACGCCGGGGCTTTGCCCGATTCGGTCTTCATCGCCTCACGCGCCGTGGAAAAAATGCATCACTACGGCGATAACCGGTTACTGGTGGACGGTTCGGATCTGCTGGATCCGGCCGCGCCGCCACCGTTTTCCGCTCTGCTCCAGGAACTGGACCGGCTCCCGCTCCTGGCGTGGACCGAACACGACAGCGCCCGCTGGGATGTGCGACTGGTCAGGGACGGCGATTCCCGGCTGCGGCTGGAACGGGCGGACGGATCCACCGTGGGCGAAGCGCAACTTGGCGACGATCAAACAGCCAACGCGGACAGGATCGGCAGCTTCCTGGAGGGGGAGGCGCGCTGGCAGTTTCTGCACGCCCTCGAGAATAGCGATCCTTACGCCACGGTGGCCATCGAGCTCCGCGTGGTACCGGTCGCCGTAACGCTGGATGATCAGGGTATCGTGACCTCGGTGGTGGCGGACAAGGAACTACCCCTCGATGCCAACGGCCGCATCCAGTTGCCCGCGGGCGAATTCGTGATGCTGGAGCTGAAGAACGACGGTTTCGTGGATGCCTACGTCACCGTGCTCGCGTTGCGGGACAACGGCCTGATCAGCCCGGTGTGGCCGTTCCCGGGGATCCAGATCAAGAACAACCTCATCGTGGCCGACGGCCAGTGGCACCGGCTGGAGTATCCGTTCGTGTTCCGCATCGACGAGCCGGACGGACCGGAGCTGTACAAGGCCATCGCCACGGCGGAGCCGGCCGATTTCAGTCCGTTGCTGCATCTCGAGACGCTGCGGTCCGATCCCGACGCTATCCGGCGTAGCCCCGGTTCGGGATCGCCACTTGGGCAGTTACTCCAGGCGGTCACCCTCGGCCGGCGGAGTTCACCCGCCGTGGCGCCCGGAAACTGGGCCACGGCGACGGTGCAGTTCGAGGTGGTCACGCCGGGAACCGAGTGACAGCTTGCCCACGTTTCGGACTCCCACCATGCTGATTTGCCCGATCCGATATCCGTGATATACTGCCCCGGTTCACCGTGAAAACGTCAGGGCATCGGAAGGAACTCCATGGATACCACGACCTGCCAGGCGCGTCGCCAGGCGCTGGCCACGGATATGGCGCAGCGAGCCGCCAACGGCGCCATCCTGCTGCTCGGCAATGACGAGGCGAGCCGCAACTACCCCGATAATGTCTACCCATTCCGGCAGGACTCCAGCTTCCTGTACTTCACCGGCCTGCGGCAGGCCGGGCAGGCGCTATTGCTGCTGCCCGACGGCGAGGAGTGCCTGTTCGGGACGCCGGAACATCCGGACGACGTGGTGTGGTCCGGTCCCCATCCGACCTTGCACGACCATGCGGTGGCGGCGGGAATAGCCGGCGCCGAGGACCTGGCGAAGCTGGGGGAGCGGCTGGCGGCACTCGAGCAGAAGGGCCTGACCGTGCACTACCTGCCGCCGTACCGGGGCGACCGCCGGCAGCAGCTCGCCTCGCTGCTCGGCCTGGCGCCGGACGGTGTGGCTGACGGCGTGTCGTGGGATCTGGTGAAGGCGGTGATCGCCCGGCGCGAGATCAAGAGCGAGGCGGAAATCGCCGCCATCGAGAATGCCCTGAGTGTGACCGCCGAGATGTACCGGACCGCCATGCAGATGACAAGGCCGGGTCTGGTGGAAGCCGAGATAGCCGGCGCCATGCAGGCGGTGGCGCTGCAGCGGGATCGGCAGCAGTCCTTCCCGCCCATCGTCTCCATCCACGGCGAGGTGCTGCACAACACGAGTTACGCCAACACACTCACCGACGGCCGGCTGCTGGTCATCGACAGTGGCGCCGAGTCGCCGGAGCACTACGCCTCGGACATCACCCGCACCCTGCCGGTGAACGGCAAGTACTCGACCCAGCAGCGAGAGATCTACGAGGTGGTGCTGTCGGCGCAGACCACCGCCATCGAGATGGCCTCGCCCCGGGTCACCAACCGCGAAATGCACCTGGCCGCGGCGCGAGCCACCACCGTCGGCCTGCAGGCCCTCGGCCTCATGCGGGGCGACGTGGACGAGTCGGTGGCAGCCGGCGCCCACGCCCTGTTTTTCCCCCACGGTCTCGGCCACGCCCTCGGCCTCGACGTGCACGACATGGAGGACCTGGGCGACCTGGTGGGGTACGAGGAGGGGGACAAACGGAGCGAGCAGTTCGGCCTCGGCTACCTGCGTTTCGCCAAGCAGCTCCAACCCGGTTACGTGTTGACGGTGGAGCCGGGCTGCTATTTCATCCCGGCGCTGATCGACCGCTGGCGGGAACAGCAGCTCCATGCTGAGTTCATCAATTTCGATTCGCTGGCGAGCTATTGCGAGTTCGGCGGCATCCGTATCGAGGACGACATTCTCATCACCGAGGATGGGTGCCGGGTGCTGGGAACGCCCATCCCGAAGGAGCCGGCGGCGGTGGAAGTGGCCATGGCCGAATAAGGACGAAGAGCTGCTTGCCCCAGTTCCCATATCGACGGCGCTCGCCACCAGCGGGCGCTGTCGAACCTGAAATGTCGTTACAGCCAGCATAGAACATTTACTCAAAAAAACACAATTATTCCCCAACAAGGTAACGGTTGGGTGTGGTATAATCTATACTGTGAGTAGGAGGCCTATCTCGTTATCCGACTGTAGTCTAGCTACTGGGTAGCGGAGGAATCGGACGATGACCCCGAAAAAGTCATATCTGATGATTATTTTTGTCGCGGCCGTGGTTGCGATGGGGCTCCTTGCTGTTCATCCCGAAAAAATTCACGCTGCTCAGCTTCTCGATCGTGTCAGCGCCAGCCTGTGTACTCGACTGTTTTTGGCCGAGGATCCAGCCCGGATCATCTGTCAGCAAGAGTCCCTGGCCGAATCCGAACGACTGCTGGCCTTTTTCCAGCGGCGGGGTTTCCGGCCGGCCTGGCTGGCGGCTGACGGGCCCAGACCCGAGGCCTTCGCCTTGTTGCTTATGCTGGAGGATGCCGGCAGCGATGGTCTCCGCGCTACGGATTATCACCTCGCCGCCCTTGCCGCCGCCTTGCCGGAGTTGTCTCGCAAGCTGACCCTGGGTGAGCTGGTGGCGCCGGCCAAGCTCGCCGATCTCGACCTGCTGTTGACCGATGCGTTGTTGCTGTTCGCGGCGCATCTGTCCGCCGGCAAGGCCGATCCCCAGACTATGCAGGAGGCCTGGCATATCCCCGGTGAGCCACTGGATATCGTGGCCCGACTCGAGCGGGCCCTGGCGGCGGGGGTTCTTTTCCCGACCCTTCGCGCACTGCGTCCCGAGTCTCCGGGGTACCACCGTCTGCGGGAATCCCTGGCGCGGTACCGTGATCTCGCCGCGTCCGGGGGCTGGCTCGTCCTGGCGGAGGGCAAGTTGCTCGAGCAGGGCATGCGTCACCCGCGGGTGGCCGAGCTGCGATCGCGTTTACTCGCGGAAGGTGATCTGCTCGCCTTGACCCTGGGGGATCCGAACCACTTCGATGCGCTGCTGGAACAGGCCGTCCTCGGCTATCAACAGCGGCGGGGGCTGCCGGTGGACGGCAAGGTGGGCCCCATGACCGTAGCGGCCCTTAATGTCCCGGTCACCGAGCGGATCCGCCAGCTCGAACTGAACCTGGAACGGATGCGCTGGCTGCCGCGCGATCTCGGACCGCGGTACATCGTGGTCAATATTCCAGGCTTCGATCTTCAGGTCATCGAAGACGGCCAGACGGTGGCGAGCATGGGCGTAGTGGTGGGCAGCGAAGCGCAGCCCACGCCGATCTTCAGCCGCACCATGACCTACCTCGAACTCAATCCGTACTGGAATATACCCCGTCGCCTGGTGACGCGGGAGATCTTGCCGCTGGTCCAGCGGGATCCCGAATACCTGGTCGAGCGGAACATCCGGGTCTACGCCGGCTGGCAGTCTGACTCGGCGGAGGTGCCGTCGGAGGCCATCGACTGGTCCGGAGTCGATCCCGAGACGCACCCGTACCGATTCCGGCAGGACCCCGGGGTGAAGAATTCCCTGGGTCGCATCAAGTTCATGTTCCCCAACCAGTTCAATGTCTACCTGCACGACACGCCGAGCACGAGCCTGTTCGCCCGGGCGCGGCGCGCCTTCAGCCACGGCTGCATTCGGCTCGAACGGCCCCTCGAACTGGCGACCTATCTGCTCCAGGAGGAACCGTTCTGGACCCGGTCGGAAATCATGTATGCCATCGCCAGCGGGGAAAACCTGAAGATCGGTCTGCCGCGTCCGCTGCCGGTGTTTCTGGTGTATCTGACAGCCTGGGTCGACGAAAACGGTGCCACCAATTTCCGGGAGGACATCTACGGCCGCGACGAATCGCTGCAGGTGGCACTTAATCAGCCACCAGCGGGTCTGATTCAGCCGGATGCCACCGAAGTGGTGGAACTCGATGTACGTGAGGAGAATGGGGCGCCGGAGGAACCGGTCATCGATTGAAGCAAACCGCCGCTGTCCGACCTACCACTGCCGAACCCGACCCACATCCAGATGGACGAAATTGGAACGCGGGTAGTACCCCACGCCGCCACTGTGGAGACCCACGGCCGCCTTGCGCAGCTTGGACAGTCCCGTACCCGGAATCCAGATGTCCACGGCCTGTCCCTCCATGTGCAGGCTCCGCTTGGCGACACTGTGGCTCCGCTTGCGCAACATGGCGTTGGTTTGCGGGGAGCGATAGCCGGACACCACCTGGATCGGTTCACCGGTCTTGAGCTGGCCGGTCACGGTATGGAGCAGATCGAGCAGTCGCCTGTCGATGGGTTTGATCTCGCCGGTGCGGTGATCGCGGAGCAGGACATTGATGGCCGCGATGGCCTCTGGCTGGTACTGCTCGTGCGCCCAGAAGACGGTTTTCAGGGTTTCACCGGTATTGACATTGCGAAAAGAGAGACTCCGTTCCGCCACGGTACTGGCGGTTTCCTCGGCCAGCACCAATCCAGGCACCAGACTGCCGAGGGCACAGAGCCCGCTCATTCGCAAGAAGTCACGTCGATTCAACTGGTTATCGAACAAATCCTCTGTCCTTGTCCGTGTGACCGGAGTCATCATTCGTCGGAGCCGCGGCTTGTTTTCCGGTATTCAGCCACTGTCCAACCAGATTCCGCAGGGAAAACGCGGCGATTCCCGCAAGGAACGTGCCGACCTGCTCTCGATCCTGGTTCTCTGAATCCTCGGTTAACCTGGTCTAATGTGCGGTTCGGGGGATGAAACAGGAAAGGTTAGCCCGCTTCCCTGGCAATTTGTTCCTCTCCAGCTGAACAGATCCGGCCCGATCTGGACCAACCGGAGCGGATGCTCCAACGCCGGAAGAAACGAGCCTCCTGCGCCGGCCCGGAAATCCTGGGCCCGGCCGCGATAATGGTGGGTAGGTGATTGGTTGTCCAGAAAAACGTGACCGGCGGGTGCACTGGAATTCACGGCCGACAAGACTCGTTTCGGCTCACTCCCCGGCGGCCCGGATGGCCTCTTCCTCGGTGGGATACATGACGAACACGTCGCCGAGGCCCACCACGGTCACCACGGAACGCACGATTTCCGGCGCCGCAGCGAAACAGAGCTTGCCGTTGGCGTTCTTGACCGAGGTATAACAGGCCGCCAGCAGCCCGATGCCGCAACTGGTCACGCGCCCGACATTCTCCAGATTGAACACGAAGCCGGTGTAGCCCCGCTTGATCTGATCCCGGATATCCTCGAGCAGGTCGTAGCAGTCTCGGGTGTCGGTGAGTAAACCCGTCATGTGA
>JBDRBC010000202.1:0-7602 GCA_043823125.1 bacterium
CACCATCCTGACAGCCGAGGACTTCATCCCATAATCATGCTCCCACGGACCTGGTCAGGCCCCCGCCACGCGACACCGGCTGGAGGCCGATTTGCACCGCCTACCTCAAATGGTGTACAATGGCGGTCTCTTTATCTAGTAGACCATCACAGACACGACTGAATCCGAACAAGGGGGGATTTGTCATGCGTAGGCTGCTCTTTCTCTGCTCGATTCTTTGCCTGCTCCTGAGCACGATCGTCACCGTCAACGCGGCGCCTCTGGCGAAGTCCGAGAAGATCGCCCACTATCCACTCACTTCAGACGCTGTGGACATAACCGGGAACAACGGGGACATGACCCTGACGAACGCCCCTTTCCAGGATGGCGGGGTGTACTGCAACGGGATCTACCCGGGGGGCGATCCGACGGCGACCATCGTGATGACGCCGGAAATCGTGGGGCTGAACCCGGAATCGTGTGCGGTTTCGGCCGAGTTCAAGATCAGCGAGTATCCGCCCGAGGCGTACCGCCCCGTCTTCATGTGCGGCGTGAACTGGCGCTGGCTGGGCGTCGACATCCACCTGGACGGCATGCTCGGATTACGGTACAACAACAGCACATCGATCCACACCGACGTGCCCGTGTCGCTGGACACCTGGCACCAGGTCATGGTCACGTACAATGGAACGACCGATTCCGCGAATCTGTATCTCGACGGCGAGTGGGTCACTGACGCGGCATTCGTGTGCAACCACCATGACGACCAGGATATCTCGACGCACAACGGCGCGTCGGGTCGGCAGTTCCTGGGGATTTTCCGGAATCTCATCGTCTACAACGGGCCGGTGGATCCGACGCCTACAGATGAACAGACCTGGGGAGCGGTTAAGGCGCTCTATCGGTAGGTCAACGCGACAAGTGGCGGGTGAAGACGAAGTATGAGTACAGGGCGGACAATGACTGTAACACCTGCGTCTCAGCATCTATATTCTCTCCTGGAATAACATCAACCCTGGAATAGGGAGATACTTATGTTCAGGTCCCGGCTGCTTACCATGACCTTCTTGATCTTGTTCGGCTCGGTTACCGGCGCCCATGGTCAAAACAGTCAAGCTGATCTCACCCGACAGTACCTCCAACGTATGGCAGATGATAACAAAACCTCAGCTGATGCAAATGCTGTCTGGAAGCTCGCTAACGAACTCGACACCGATAATGCCGAGCGTTACTGCTGGTACCTCGGTTGCTTCAAGGGTGCAAGCTGCCTGTTTGAACTGAAAATGATGCCATTGCTGCGAAAGAACGCCGTAGGAGAGGCTCTTGATCTGGCGGATCGACTTTACGAAGAGTTCCGCAAGTCAGTTTACGAAGCAAGCGAATGCGACTGGACAAGGCAGCTGTACGAACAAAGAAGCGTCGAAGATTGTCTGAATCTCTTCGAGACCGTCATGCTCTCCCTGCAACGCCACCTGGAACGTCTGGATGAATCCAGTGTGATCCTGGGAGAATGTGTCGAGTACGGAGGTTCTGATCTGTACTGTCGATTTCTCTACCTGCAAGCGGTCTCTCACTTCATCCGGGAAGATTACAACACCGCTCTGATGTATTTCGACCAAGCAAGCACGGTTTGTGACGATACCCGAAGCATGTTGCTCCTCTCCCATTACGGCCGAGCGCAGTGCCTGCGGTTCCTGAAACAGTATGAGCTTGCAGCACAGGAGTACCTCGGCATCATGCGGGGATTCGATACCAACCTCGATATCAACTACCCGCGGTTCAGCCTGGAGGGAGGGGACTTGACACTGATTCCGTATCCGGACCAGACACTTTGTGACGAGATCTTGTTGCATGCCGCGGAGTGCTATCTGGCGTTAGACGAGGCTGAAGAAACGCGGAACATGCTGGCCTGTGTGAAGCGATTCTGCCCGGGATCGGATCAAGCGGCAAAGGCCACAGAGGAACTGGCAAAGCTGAAGTAGTCTGCTTTCCTGCTGAACAGCAAGCAGAGATGATTATTCCACTCGACCGGTCACGACCTGTTATACTCCTAGCTTCACTCGAAGGCGGGAGTTTATCGTCATGTTGTGGCTACGTGAATTCGGCAATGATCTGCTGCAGGCTTTGCGGGCCTTGCCGGGGAGAAGTCCCCGGCCTGATTCAATACCCGCACCGGAGCCCGTGGATCATCGTGGGTTGACGGATCGGCGACAGCGTCTCACCCCGTTTCTCTCGCTCTACACCCTGCGCGGCCAGCGCCGGCGCCACCGACGCGCTTCCGACCCAGGACATCGTTATTTCGTCGACTGGTCCACCGGGTGGCACGAGATACTCGTGCTCGTGACCGCCGGGCTGATCGTGTTCGACCTCGTCTCCACGCTGCTCATCCGGACCGCCGTCAATGATGTCGGCGGGGTGTTCACCGAGGAGAACTCGCTGATGGCGTGGGTGTTACGAGCCGGGGTCGGCTGGTTCGTCAGCGTCAAGCTAGGAATGGCGCTGATGGCGGTTCCAATTTTTGCGATCTGCCGGTTCTTTCCGGTGGCCTTGCTCGGACTGACGGGGCTGGTGGTGGTGCATCTGGGGTTGACCTTGCAGCATTTCTGGTGCTGGGTGCGGATCGGGTTGGCGGCACTTCATTAGGGATCATACAGAATATGAGTACCGCCCCGAAATCCAGTAACGACACCCGGTTCAACAGGCTCACCAAGATGCACACTTCGATTCTGAGTGATAGAGTCCCATCCTGATCCTAATTATTTCCCCCCATTCGCCTGGTTCGATACTTGGAATGAATGCGTACAGTCTAACCGAAATTAATATCGTTTGTAAAGCGCGCTGGCCAGTTCTGGCGGGCAATACCCAGACAGGTAATCGTCGATGAATTCGTATGGCAGGCTGGTTCCGCTACTCCCCCGCCACCTCCCGCGACCACCCAAAACTGACCCACGACTGCGTCAACTTATCCTGAAACACATACTCCCGATCCGCCGCCATGCTCTCGAACCGCCGCACCGGCTGCGTATTCGCTGGATCCGGCTTCTCCTGCGACAGCTCCCGCCAGCCGAGTTCCGATTTCGATTCGGACTCGATTATCAACACCGGCGCGTGCCGGTCATCCGTGAACCAGAGCGTCCCCTCGGGACTGTTCTGCGAACTGAGTCCCCCCTCGTCCAGCACCGCGGACAGGGACAATCGCGATCGGCGCCAGGGAAGCAACAAGGCGACGGGCTTCAACTTCAAAACCACCGCCTGGCGCGAGAAGCTGTCCCCCGACGAGGCCATGGCCATCAGCGAGCGAGCGATGGTGACGGCGCCGCGCGGGGTAGGGAAGACCTGGACACAGAGCACGTAGATCCCCACCAGCAGCAACACGGCAAAGATCAACCAGGTGCGCAGGATGAACCAGACCCGTCCGCCGACATCGGTGACGTCCACCACCACCGGGCTGGAGGGCGCCGTGGTCAGGTCGGCTCCGGGTATGTGCAGGGTGAGGGTCCCCGTGTGCCGGCCCGGCGTGACCCGTGGGGGAAAGTTGACCGCGACCTCGGCAGCGTCGTGGAACAGGACCCCGGCAGATACATCGGCCGAGGTTCCGTCCGGACTGTCCGGCACCAGCTTGGCGCCGTCCACCGACAGCAGTGGGTGCACCACATCCTCGCCGGTGGGAACGTCGGCCATGTCATCCCAGACCAGCCGCAGGGATGCCGCCGGCGCGCCGTCGCCGAACCGGTTCGACTCCAGCACCAGGTGGAACGGCTTCGGTTCGATGGTCCAGAGGACGTACAGGTTCAACCAGAAGAAGTAGACGGTGACGGCCACCAGGAACCAGTACAGCTTGCCGATCCAGCCGGCCTCATGGCGCCGACGGACCGCCAGCCGCATCTGGGCCAGTACTGCGGGGCTGGCGTGCTCGGGATACGGGTCCGGTTCGGGTGGTTCGGGCGCTCCGAATACACCGATCTTCCCGATCTGCCCGGTCGGTCCGGATCCGAGTGTACCCGGGTGCACTCCGTCCTGGCCGGATGTCCTCGTTTGCGGGTGTTTTTGATCCGAGTCGGTCATGCTCAATCTCTCAGGGACCAGGTCCAGTCGGGCGCCTTGGGCACCTCTTCGAGCTGGATGCCGTCAGTGCGGCGGTGCTTGTGATCGAAAGCCACCAGCCGAGTCGAGGAGACGAAGACCAGCGAGCAGGTCAACGTCTCGTTGCTGATGGGAACATTGGCGTCACGCATGGGCTCGAGAAAAACCGTCAGCCGCGCCAGCCCCTCTCCCGCCACGTCCACAGGCAGATCAGCGATGTAGGTGGGCATTCGGCTGGCGTTGGGGCCGTCATCTCCGTCATCCTCGTCAATTCCGGCATCCTCGTCACCGGACAGCCGCCGGAATTCCACCGGCAGTGCCGCCTCGCCCCCCACCACCAGGCTGGCGGCAAGGGTAGCCGGCAGGTTCGGGTAGATCTCGCCGCCGTCCACGGCGGATCCGTCGTCGAGCCGGCAGAGGTAGAGATGCGCTTGTGGGGGTACGCTCCGTGGATCCCAGCCACAAGAATCCGGGGCGGAGACGGCCCAGTCGTAGCGCGGGCTGCGAAATACCGTTGTCGTGAGCTGGATGCCGCCGGGGCCGGTGCGCCCCATATCGAATGACCATTCGCCGTCGCAATCCTCGGCCACGACACCGCTCCAGAAACGGTCCTGCCCGGTGAGCGGAACGGTGCGACCGTTCTGGATCAGGTTCACGCCGGCCACGGGCGGATCACACTCCACATGAATAACCAGGGCTCCCGTATGGGGCGGCACCCGCAGTTTCCGCTCGCCTGGCGCCAGTTGCAGCTCGGTCATGTGGAACCAGCGTGCGAGGGAGGCGACGAAATGGCGCGGCATCGCACCGGGGCGTTGACAGTGGAGCAGGCCGGGCTCGAGTCCCCAGTAGTCGCGTCCCGTGGTATCGCTGCCCAGAATCGCACGGACATTGATGTCCGGCCGCCAGCGGGGAAACATGTCCAGGAACAGCGGGAACCAGGCCAGCGGGGCGGTGGGGGGCGTGGCGTGGCGGTCGACGTCGGCCTGCCCGTGGCCGGGAACCGGAAAACGGAGGCGCAGCAGATCGGACACCCGCGCGGTGATGCCCTGGTCCACGTCAATCCCCTCCGGCATGTGCACCTTGTTCACCGGAGAGGCGCCATCCCGCCGGTTGAAGATGGGCGGCCGCGAGGTGACGTCCAGTGTCCCCGGCACCTCACCCGCCCGCCGGCAGCCCGCGAGCTGCCGCCGCATGGTTTCGCTCACCAGAGGTGAGTAGCACGGGTGTGGATCCGGCCGGCCGTCGGTCATGAACAGCACCGCCGGCGGGCTCGGCAGGTCCTCCACCAGGCTCGCGATCACCTCCAGGGCCAGGGCGTGGTCGGTGTCCTGCGAGTGGCGCGGGTCCGGCGTCGAGTCGCTGACCGCCACGCCGGGTGTGCCGAGATAGTGCTCGATCAGGTCACGGAACAGGGTCCGGTTCTCGGCGGTCACAGGCAAGAAACGGGTCTCGTTGTCGTCCCGGGTGATGGTCTGGGCCACGGTGCCGTACAGCACCACGGCGATGCGGGCGGTTTCACCCGGGCCCATCACCATCTCCGCCAGCTGCAGATACGTCTCGTAGAACTGCAGCACAGCCAGGGCCTGCAGATGGTCGGGATCGGACGGCTGCTTGACGATGCCGAGGCTCCCGGAGACATCGAGGGCCAGAATAGCCGTGGGATTCGTGATCCGGGGGAGCCACGGCTCGGGAATGGTGGCGGGCGGGATCTCCATGGGCAGCAGGGCGGCCTGGGGAGATCTCGCCGAAAAACTAGTAAAGTGCAAGGTCAGGATGCCCGCAAAAACAACGGCCAGCACGAAGAGGATCAGGGTGAAGATGCCGGCTCGTTCTTTCACTTGTCTGGCCTGGGTCGGGGGTTCTGGAGTTCGGATGAATTGTGGTAGCTATAGCTCATGGGTTCGGTGATGGTCAAGGGGATTGCTGGAGAGGCAGTATGTGTTTGGCGGCGTGCTGGTTACGGCTGGAAAGCATATGCAACTCGGCGAAACGAAGGCTGGCCGGGAAACCAGGGGATACCGGGCTTGCCGGCTGTATGTCCGGGGACCAGAACCAGCCCCCGGACACTCAACAGCTCCAACACCTATCCGTTAGCGGTAGAGCGATTGCACCGTCCCCCAGCTGGCCGGTTCCGCGGGCACCACCCCGGCACAGATGGCCGAGTGGAAACCCAGATCACCGATGGTGTCCAGGGAGAAGAACTCCCATTCAGGGCACGGCGAGAAAACATCAAACTCGTCGGTGGCGCCGGAACAGATCTCGAAGTCGTCGCCGGTCCCGTCGATGTACTCGGAGATGAAAAACGTGGGGACCTGGGCGGTGACGCCGGTGGCCGTGAGCAGCAGGGCGAGGCCGAGCAGCACCGGCGCTGTATGGCGAGTATTGCGAGTCATCTATCTGTCCTTTCGATGTTTCCCTAAACTAGAGTGAATTTATCCATATCAGACAATATCCTTCGAAGTGGATAGGGCTTAATTGTGACGGAGCTGAGGAGGTGGCACTTTCCCCGGCACCGGCACCGCCACCGCGCCCGCCGCCGAACGCATCAACGACACCGTCTCCGTCATCCGCGCGGAGGGCGATCGCACCGTCGACCGGCGGGCGCAACAGGGTCCGCACCAGATCGACTTCCAGATTCCGGTTCCCCACCGCTGGCAAGTACCCATCCATTTCGAGCTGGCGTGTGCGCAACTCGTCGACTACCGCTTCGTGGAAATCGATCCGCCCAACGTGGTCTGCTGTGCGCGGTCGACGCCGGCCGATTTCACCGAGCTGACCTGGCGAGCCTGGGCGCTGGTGAAGATGGAGGCGTGGACCGGTTTGCCGACCTTCGTCAACGTGTCGGAAGGCGCGAATGGTCGTGTACAGCTTGACCAGCCGGCCGGTGGCGGTCATCGTGGACGGCACCTGCGGGTCCGGCGCCCACACGGTGACCTGGAACGGCTCCACTCAGAAAGGGTGCGGATGATCGGAATTCTCAGAATCGTGACGACCTGTTTCATCTGGTACATGGCGGCGGGGTTGTCGGCGGCTGCAGCAATCGCGCAAGACACATCGTTCAGTGATGCAGAGGGAATCCAGACAGTTCACGAGGCGCTGCTCGAAGCGCACCTCGATGGCGACGCCGAGGGCGTGCTCGCCAACGAGGCGGAGGGTATCCTGGTGGTGAGTCGGGGCGAGGTGCTGTTCCCCTCCCGGCAAGAGCGGGCGGAGCAGTTCTCGCGTTATCTCGAGCGGACGGTATTCACGGAGTATCGCGATCTGATCGAACCCGTTGTCCGGGTGTCGGAATTCGGCGACATGGGGTGGTTGATCGCGCAGGTGCACATCAGTGGCGAGTACATTACGGATGACGGTGGGCGTGAACCGTTCGAGTCGACCTGGGCCTGGGTCGAGCTGTACGAGAAGCGGGAGGGGCGGTGGTGGCGGGTGGGCGAGGTCTCCAGCCGGAAACCGGTGGGTGTCGATGAGGCGGAGTGAGGATTCTGGTCGCGACTGATTTTCGTCGTGGGCAGTCACGAAAAGGATGACACCAGGGGG
>JBDRBC010000203.1:0-5718 GCA_043823125.1 bacterium
TGCTGATTCTGGACAACGCCAGGCGCAAGATCCTGCACTTCAACGTCACCCAAAGCCCGACCGCGGTTTGGGCTGGGCAACAGATCGTCGAAGCGTTTCCCCGGGAAACCGCACCGAGATATCTGATCCGAGACCGAGACGGGAAGTACGGCCACGAGTTCAACAGCAGAGTCGCGGCCCTTGAGATCGAACAGATCCTGACCTCGTACCGATCCCCATGGCAGAACCCGTATGTCGAGCGGGTGATCGGGTCTATCAGGCGCGAGTGCCTGGATCACATGATAATCCTGAATGAGCGGCACCTGAGGCGAGTCCTTCACGAGTACCTTGATTATTACAACCGCGGCAGGACCCATCTGGGGTTGGATAAGGACTGTCCCGTGTCTCGGCCTGTCGAGCCTGCCGAGTTGGGTGAGATCCAAGCCAAGCCAGTCCTCGGCGGCTTGCATCATCGATACTTCAGGAGGGCTGCGTAACCTTCACTACCGATTTCTGTTGAAACGCCCCATGGGATCGGTCTGCCCTGTCACAGCTTCCGGCCCAATTCGCACCTAAACGAGACCCCCTACCCCGCCACACGAGCCATTCGAGTGTGCAATTGCATGTGCATGGCAATCGAGACTGTCTGGTTTGGTCGCCGGATGAATATTCAGGAGAAGGGACAGGCTTCGGCGGCCGCCGAGGCAGGCTTCTCTTCGGCCACAGCCGGTGTCGGATCGTCCGCCTGCTCGGCGTAGGCCGTGGCCCCACCGGTCAGCAGACCCGGACCGAACATGGCCAGACCCAGGAACAGCGAGAGGATGACCAGAACTTTTATCGATTTCCTCCACGGATTTCGGGTGACGTACCGGTTGGCGGTACAGGAATCCAGCGGTTGCCATATCAAGGGACGTTCCAAGTGGGCTTGGGGCTCAACCTGTTACGGGATAAACAGTTAGTTGATTGACGGATTGTCAGGGAAACAAGAGATGTTTCAATTGAAACGCTTCAAGGTTTCAGTGGTTGCTGAAGAGGGTTGATTTACAGGCTGTTAACTGAATGTTTCAAAAACGAAACACTGGAACTAATAAAACGATACGAAACGAGGTGAAATGTACTTGTGCGAGCAATCCGCCTAGAAATGGACCAAGATGACCAGTCTCACCGTACCGGCACTCCTGACCTCAACGCAGAACCACGAACTTGCCGGTAAAATCCTCGAATCGGTCGTTATCCGACTGGACCACGTAGAGGTAGATACCACTGACGATCTGCTGGCCGTTGCGGGTAACCAGATTCCAGCTCGTTTGCCCGTCGCCACCGGTGCCGTCATGGGCGATTCCACCACGAGATCGCCATCGAGAGTAAAGATCTTGATGGTGTTATGGGCAAGGGGCAGGTTGGCGAACATGATCCGCAGGCCGGTGGGATCGTCCTCGTTGGGGTGCAACTGCTGGAATTCCGCCAACGCCTCCCTGGTAGCGGGATTGGGGAAGACGAAGATGTCGTCGCCGTAGCGCTCGCGATCGACAACGGTCTGGGCGGGGAAGCTCGGCATGGCGTAATCGAACTCCGTGCCGGGCACACCGGCCTGGCCCCGTCCGGATATCACCGGCTCGTCACCCGAAAAATCCAGGCCGTGGTCGGTGGTGGTCACCGAGTAGAAGTACTGGAACCCGTTGTGAACGTGGTGATCGATATATTCGTAGAATCCCAGGCCGCGTTTCGGCAAGATGTCGTTTCCCGGATCCGCGATTCGGTCCGCCACCATGAAGAACGTATCCAGTACCGTCGGATATCCTTCCCAGGGGAGCAGGATCTCCAGGCCGGGAACCACATCTCCGTACCGGTCCCGCAGGTGAGGCCGAACCCGGTAACGGTTCTGATGATCGGTTTCGACCAGGCTCTGCATGGCCGCGGCGAGATCAGCAAAACGGGGATCGTCGAGACAGGTCGGCCGGTACCGTATCTCCTCGAGACCGGTGTTGTGACCGTAGGGCAGGGTGTCGGCGACCACCACGCCACCGATCAGCGCCTGCTTGCGAACGTAATCGTTGACCAGGTCATACTCGGCGATGCGCTGCCACAGGTCGCTCGGTGGACCGTTTTCCAGTGAAGTGCCCAGCGGCCGGTCCCAGAGATCTGCACGCCACACCCGGTACGACTCGAAGTCCGCCATCTCCATGAAGACGTCCTCGGTGTACTCGCTCTGGTCATCCCAGTAGACATGCACCCGGTTGTCGCGGGCCCACAGGCGCAGACCGGGTGGCGGGGGCGCCAGGTTGCCGGCAAGCCAGCGCACCCGGCTCTCCCGACCGCCGATGCCCGTGCAGCCGAGCCGGGCCGGCAGACTCAGATGGGTTTTCTTGCAGTTCCAGAAAGAAAGGATGTACCGATTCCAGTACGTACAGCGCAGGGGCGCCCGCCGATCGCACTCCTCGCAGGTATCCATGTTCACCCAGATGCAGTGGTTGCCGTACTCGTCCTCGATGAGGTCCTCGTCCTTGATCGGCTCCAGATGGACGTCTTCGTCCAGGCAGTAGGCACCCCAGTAATCCGGATCGTACTCGTAGATGATATTCCGCCTGGTCCAGGGATTGATCGGCAGCCACTCCTTGCAGACATAGGTCTCCCGGCCGCCGACCCCGGTGGTGGGATCGTGATCCAGGTCCCAGTACGTCCCCTCCAGCAAGCGAGCCGCCTCGGCGCTGTTCTTGACCATCGGTATCAGACCGTCGCCACAGACCAGCAGAGCGGAGAATCCCAGGGAACGGCGGGAGGCGAGTTGCCCGTAGGGCCCTCTGGCAATGAGGAAGCGGTAATCGTTCTCTTCGCCTTCGAGGCTGTTGCGATCCAGTTCATCCCGGCTCATCAGCTCGTAACGTTCGGCGTCGTTGGTCGGGTCGCCGCCCCGTTCGAACGGTTGCTCAGCGGTGAAGTGCTGGAACGCCCGTATGCCGCCGCCCAGGAAGCCGACGCCGAAATAGCCCGGTAACGGCTCCTCGGCGGCGCCGTCGTACATGTACGCCAGCGATATCCCGTGATAGCTGCCGTCGCTGGCCCGCGCCCGTCCGGAGTAATATCCCACCATATCGTCGTTTTCCACGTTGGGCTGGCCGCGGGTGCCGATGTCGCAATCGATGAAGAAGCCGATGTAGACATCCTTGATATCCTGGCTGCTGACATTGGTGATGGTGAAGTTCAGCACCACCAGATCGTCGGCCAGACGATCTTCCCAGGCGTACGCCTCCATGACCACCTCGAGGCCGAGAGGTTCGTGGTCGGGATAGATCTCACGGGCCAGCAGGGTGTTGTCGTACATGGTGCACACCATCATCTGGTTACCGATCTGGGCGAAGTCCTCGTCGACGAGGCCGTCCCCGTCGTCGTCGTAACCGTCGAGCCGTTCCTCGTCGATGCGGCCATCCCCGTCGTCGTCGGCATCGGGGTCGGGCCGGCGCCGGCCGCCGGCGTCCGGGTTGGGGAAGGGGCGGGTGATCCAGCCGTCGAGGGCCTCGTAAATGGTGTCACGCGGATGGTCGGCCGGCCGGAACTCCGCTTCGTACTGCCCGGTGGAGACACAGGCTTGTCCGTTGATGATGCCACCGATCCACAGCCCGCCAGCCCAGAGGTACTCCTGGCCGGTGCCGCCCGGCCACTGCCCTGAGGGGGCGCTCGAGTAGGTGGTCAGCAGGGAGTACTGGGAGCCGATCAGGCCAAAGTTGGTGAGGTTGAGATGGAGCTCGCCGACGTTCATCACGTACGAACCATCGAGAGTATGAGCACCGTCGAAAAGATCCCGTAAGGCGGCTTGATCCACGCCGACATCGTACCAGGCCCGGGCAGGGACATTGCAGGACAGGATCAAGACCGGGAGCCCCACCGCAAGGACCACCCCGATACGTACCGGTTTACTGCCTGTCAGCCAACACATCCTGCAACCCTCTTCATTCACACTCGGGGCGGACATGATCGCGCGACCAGCGCCTGGCGCCGGCTCACGGTTTCATGATCAGCCCGAAGTTGTCCCGCAGGACCCACTGGATCAGAAGCTGCATTTGCTGGTTGTCGAAGCGATACGGGTCGAAACCCCAGACGACATCGGCGATCCGGCTCGGCTTGGTGTCCTGCAGCTTGTGTGAGACGAAGCCCATGACCGCGCCGGTGGTCAGCGTCCGCCGCGTTGCGGCATCGATGGCGTAACGACCACAGACGTTGCTGATCATGCCGCCGGACAAGTAGGGCAGGGGCCACTCCTCATTGCCGGCGGCGGCATTGACGTCGTCGATCCAGTCGTACCGGCTGTACATGCGTATCATCGGTTCCACGCACGGCTCACCGGCACAGGTCTGCGTTTCCCACTGCGTCTGCCGTTCGGTGATGTTGATGTCGTACATCTCGTCACTTCCCCCCATGTACCAGGGGCGAAGCAGGTCCCGGTATTCGGGATCCTCGTCCATCCAGTCGATGGCGCTGGCGACGTACATCGTGTCCGGAATCAGGTAATTATCCGGCAGGTGATTGGCCCGGAAGTCCGGGTCGATGATGGCGGCCTTGACCCCGACGCAGTTGGCGGAACGGCCGGCGTTGCCGATACCCGTGGGGCCGTCCGGAAAGTAAGGTCGGTACTTGGGCGTGGCGTGGTCCAGGGCGGCCAGGCCCATCGCCTTGTAGGCGAAGCATTCGCGTCCCTTGTGGATGACCGTCCCATCGAGCTGGGTGAAGCTGCCGAAGCCAAGGTAATACGGCACGTACGGCATGTCGGGAAGATAGATGAACGACTCGTCCGAGTTGAAGATCCACGGCAGAAACCAGTTGATACCGGCGTTGATGAACTGACTCATCACCCGCTCGCCCACCATGAAGACGTCGCCGACGAGTTGCTGATAGCAGTAGAGCCAGTTGTAGGGTCGGGTGTTCGAGGATGGCCTGAAATTGTCCCAGATGAAATTCTGCTGCGCATAGCGTGAGCTCCAGAGCAGCATGCGGTACCTCGAGAGATCACGGAAGGTGAAATCCCGCTCCTCGGCGTCGATGATATCGACTGCCGCGGACCAGCCTTGGACACCGCCGGCGCCGCCGAGGGTGGTGTTCCAGAAGAAATCCCGGAGACCATCCCGGTCCAGCCCCACTCCGTCGACTCCCGGCCAACCATAGCTCTCCTTGTCCGGCACGTCGTCCACCAGCAGCAGTTGCCGGCGGGCGGCGATGTCCGGTACCGGGACCACGATCAGGTTCCAGACGTACCGGGAGAGGTGCCCGGAACTGTCCCAGGCCTGGATGGTCAACGTGTGCGTGTCCGAGGCGAATGTCATGACCCCGGTCCGCAGGTGCTGTGACGTGACACCCGGCTCGATGGCCCAGTTCGGATCCTCGGGATCATCGGGATCCTGAACGTCCCAACCATAGCGATAGGCGATGATGTCGTTGGCATAATAATCGGCCGTGGCCAGCCATTTGAAGAACAGCTCCTGACTGGGCGCGATCTCGTGGCTGCAGTTACCGTTGATACCGGCTGCGGACTGCTGTCCCAGGTGCAATTCCTGAATCTCGATGACCGGTCTCATCAGGTTCGAGATGTAGAAGTTGTGCACGTTACGAGAGTAGTTGCGCTCGATGCTGAGCGCGCCAGCGGTGTCGCGCGCCTGGATGGCGAACAGGTAGATGATCAGGTTCTGGTCCAGATCACGGGATGACAGTTGCGAGAAGACGACCTGCCGGGTCTCGGCCAGTTCGGGA
>JBDRBC010000204.1:0-3413 GCA_043823125.1 bacterium
GGTGTCCTCCGCCTTGTAGACGACTCCCATGCCGCCGGCGCCGAGCCTGGCGAGGATCCGGTAATGGGATACGGTTTCACCGATCACGCCGCTCTCCAGATAATTGAAGGATCCGGAAACGGAACCTTCGATACGACACTCGATACGGATTCATCATAGCCCATATTTCCGGCACCACACAAGGACTCGTCGTTTTGCTCTCTGGTCAGATGATGGAACTGGCAGGAGCCGTACGCCGGACGGCGCCGTCAGTAGTCGAACTGGTTCAGGAACGGGTACTCCTGATCCCCGGGATTGGCCTGGTAAGCGGGACGTTCTTACGCAATAGGCTTCTCGGGCGCATCCAGGGGAAAACGATCAACCAGATAGAGCGGATAGTTCGCGATCTCCCCATCACACCGTAGATTCAGCAGCGAGGTGCGGGAAAGGACCGGCGGGGCGAACTTCTCACCGTAGGTTCTCAAGCTCTTGCTCCTGGGATTGATGCCCGCCTTCACTTCGAGAGGGAATATCCGGCTCTCCTTCTCGAGCAGGAAATCCACCTCGGCCGTGCTCTTGCTCTTCCAGTAGTGAAGTCCGGTGTTGTGATCCTTCTTCAATTGCTGGGCGACGTAGTTCTCCACCAAGGCCCCACGGAACTCGGTGAAAAGCCCGTCTCCCTTGACGATGATATTCGGAGGCACGCCGGCCAGAGCGCCAAGCAATCCGACATCCGCGAGGTATACCTTGAAGAAACCGTGCCTCACATATCCGCGGAGCGGAAGGCCGGGTTTGCTGATGTTGAACGCTTGCAGGATCACGCCCGCATTTGCCAGCCATTCGACGGCGTTTTCGTACTCTCTGGCCCGAGCACGTCTGGCCACATCGGAATACATGAACTTCTTGTTCTCTCGGGCGAGTTGCGCGGGAATGGAACTCCAGATGCGAGCAATCCTGGGCACATCATATGGCGAGGCATGTTTGGCGAAGTCCAGTGCATACGCGTCGAGGATCTCCCGCTGAATCGTTCTCGACTCATGCAGATCACCTGATTCAACGTAGGTGTTGACCGCTTCGGGCATACCGCCAACCACGAAATAGCGCTTGAGCATTTCGATGAGTTCTCGATGGAGCGGTTCCGGTAACGGCGCAAAGCTCTCGATCGTTTCGATACGCTGGCGCCATTCGCTCTTTCCCGAAGCATCGAGAAATTCCCGAAAGGATAACGGGTAGAGGTCCAGGAAGTTGACCTTGCCGACCGGAAAAGACTCCAGACCCGACATCCTGATGCCGAGCAGTGAGCCGGCGGCGGCCAGGTGATACTGGCTGGCCTCCTCGTGGAAGTACTTCAAAGAGTGCACCGCCCTGGGCGCGGCCTGGATCTCGTCGAAGATGATCAGCGTCTCGGCAGGGGTGATCTTCTGGCCGCTGTAGAGCGACAGGTTTTCGACGAGTTGCTGAGGGGCCAGCTTGTGCTCGAAGAACTGTACGAGGGCGGGATCCTCCTCGAAGTTGAAGTAGACGAGATTCGGAAACTCGCATTCCCCGAACCGCCGGAGGAGGTAAGTCTTCCCCGACTGGCGCACTCCCCGGAGAATCAGCGGTTTCCGCCGCGGTGAGTTCTTCCACTGGATCAACTTGGCGTACAAGTCTCTTTTCATGATGCTCATCGTAGGCAAAACGTGCGGAATTGTCAAGATATGGTCCAAATTTCGTGAGTATTTACACATTGTTCGCGCCAATAATGTGAATCGAAGTATCGGTATAGCCTGGTCGGTGAGGGCCTGCAGCCAGTGACGCAGAACGCTCATATCGTGGGCAGTTTTACTCGCTGCAGACGATTCCAGAGTTCAATCAGGAAGGTTTTTTGTGGTCGTGTCGTTCAGCGATGTCCAGTCGCTACGGGAATCTGCTTGAAACACATGTGCCCGATAGAGCAGAGCGACGACGGTATTTGCAGTCAACTGCATCCGCACATGGTGGAACACCTACGGTCGAGTTCGCTTATCACCAGACTGATCGCCACAGCCAACCGGGTTCCGATCGTGAGCTCGATCCCGCAACCAGCGACCCACATCCGTCCGCTCATGCGCCAGCCGGTGACACGCCGAACAGAGCGTAGAAAGATTTGCTGGAGAATTGTCGCCGCCTTCCACACATGGTTGCAGATGGTGCAATTCCAGGAAGTGCGTGTGACGGCAACCAGGCGACTGGCAGTGGTATCCGTCACGTGCCATAACTTCCCGGCGTATTGCGGGAGGGATGCCGGCGCGGTTGCGCCGGCCGGGTTCGAGAACCCGAGCGTCGCAGGCGATGGCCTCGGCATGCGCGGGGGCGATCTTCCGGTGTTCACCCGCCGCCTGAATCGTTTGCTCTTTGCACCGTTCACATTGGTAAACAATTATTTGATAAGGGGATGCGGAGTGCACCCGGGGGCACTGTTGTTGTTCTGAGTCTGGACCGCTCGTTGCCGCCGGCTCAGTCTGGGCCATGGTCTCCAGGGCCGCCAGCAAGATTTCCTCCCGACTCATCCCCGCCGTCACAACATCACTTTTGCGCACCTTCTCCAGCAGCGCCTCGAACCGCGCCCGCTGCAGCGGAGTCATCTGCAAGGTCATCGAGACCGGCGTCTGGGTGACGGACGACTCCACTAAATCCCCGTTATTCCGAGAAGGCTCCGCCACCGGCAATTCCGCCTGCGCCGGATTCCGCTTCGCCGCCTGCGCCGCCCGCTGTTTCGTCCGAGCCACTTTTACCTCCAGCTCACGCCGACTCGAATCCTTGGCCGTGGAAACCCATTGCCCCTCTGTCCGCGGCGTCGCCACCTTGGCCACCTCGCGCGCCTTGGTCCAGCCGATCTTGCCGTCGGTCACCGCCTCTTTCAACTGCGGCAGCTTCTCCAGCGAATCAACCAGGCGCAGCAACTGAAACGTCTTCGAGCGCGAGAATTCGAGGGCCTGTTCGGCATACTGCTGAATAGATCCATACCCGAGCTGTTTGAACAGACGACGTTCGTTTACCTCGGCGAACCAGAGCACGACGTTCTGCTCGGCTCGCTGGGACTCTTGCACCGCAGCAATCAACGATTGATGGACTTCATGGGCGGGCAAACGTTAAGCGAAAATATCGCTTAACCGTTTTTATTTGCAACATGTTGGGTAAACACCATCACGCCCGATCTGGCCGAGACTAATATAGTCCCGGAATTGTCAAACTCTGAGGATCCCCCGGCAGAGCTGGGGGTATTCCTTTTTAATAATCGAGCTGGATCAAAAACGGAAACTCCCGGTCCTCGGGATTGACCCGGCACGCCTGGCGCAGGAACTGCAAGCCGCGCTCGGGGTCTCCGCGCAGCTTGTGCAGCAGGCTTTCGGTGAGCAGCAGGTTGCCCTGGACGAACTTCGACATCAGCGCTGGATTGGTGATGTTGGCGA
>JBDRBC010000205.1:0-2607 GCA_043823125.1 bacterium
CACCGACATTGACGAACTGCTGGCAAGTGTGCCTTCGTTGAGGCCCGACGGTCGGTATCGGGCGCTGGTAAGCCGGTATCTGCCTGGCCGGCCGGTGGGAGGGTATGCGTACCGCGGCACACGTGATGACGATCCCAACGATATCATCCCGCACGAGTATCGCCGGTCGCTGCGAGGGCTCCGAGTCTTTGGCGCCTGGCTCAATCACGTGGACCAGAAGGTGGACAACAGTCTCGATGTCTACGTCGAGCAGGACGGTCGCCGGTTCTTGCGACATTACCTGGTGGACTTCGACGGCTGCCTGGGCGGGTACTGGGCGGCGCGGCACGAATCGCGGATCGGGTTCGCTTACGAGGTGGATTTGAAGGAAGTGGTTACCGGCATCCCGTCATTCGGCTTGTTCAGCCGGCCTTACGAGGCGCTGGATAGCGCCGATCATTCGGACCAGCTGGAGCATCCGGAGATCGGCCTGTTCGAGTCCGAGGTGTATGATCCGGCCGGCTGGCAGCCCAACTACCTGAACGCGTTTCTGTCTGCATGCCAGCCGGCGGATGTTTACTGGGCGGGCACAGTGCTGGCCCGGGTGTCCGACGAGGTTATTGCCGCCGCGGTGGCCGCCGGGCGGTACGAGGACCCGGCGGCGACGGAGATATTGACGAGGGTGCTGATCGAGCGGCGGGATCGGACGGTGGAGTGGGCGCTGGGGGCGGTGACGCCGGTGGTGGTGGACGGGGATCCGGAGCTGGTGGACGACGGGTTGCGGATCCCGGCGCGGGATGCGCTGATGGCGGCGGGGCGGCCTTCTCGTCACCGGTTCGAGGTCGAGGTTCTCGATCAAGAGGGCGCCGCGCTCGTCAGGTCAAGCGATCTCGGCGTCGGGCCCGCCTGCACCGTTCCGCTGGAAACGATTGGTCAACATGATTACCTGGTTGTCCGGTGGATTGCTCGAGACGACAACGGTGACCGGAGACCGCCAACCGAGGCGCATTACCGATTCACCGGTGAGCAGTGGCGGCTGGTAGGAATTCTGCGTGACAATCAATAAGCCTCGCGCCATTGATCCATCCCCTGAAACGGCACAAGACCTGCCTGTCTGCCGCTGAACCCCGCCTCCCGGATCGGAACCCGACCATGTCGCGGCTACTGGAACAGGTCCGGCGCGCCATTCGCGCCAAGCATTACAGCCGTCGCACGGAGAAGGCCTACGTGAGCTGGATCCGTCGCTATATCATCTTCCACGGCAAGCGGCACCCGGACGAACTCGGCAGTTCCGAAGTCAGCGGCTTCCTTTCGTTTCTGGCGAGCGAACGACGGGTGGCGGCATCGACGCAGAATCAGGCGTTGAGCGCCTTGCTCTTTCTCTACCGGGAGGTCCTGGAGGTCGAACTGCCCTGGATGGACGACATCGTGCGCGCGAAACAGCCGTTGCGTGTACCGACGGTCCTGACGGTGCGGGAGGCAGCGAGGATGCTGGAACGGATACACGGGACTGTCTGGCTGGTGGCCTCGTTGCTGTACGGAGCGGGTTTGCGGCTGATGGAGGCGCTCAGGCTGCGGATCCAGGATCTGGACTTTTCACGCGGTGAGATCACCGTGCGGCGAGGCAAGGGGCAGAAGGATCGGCGGACGATGCTGCCGGTCAGGCTCGCGAAACCACTGCAGATACACCTGGAAGTGATGAAACGCCAGCACGATGCCGACCTGAAGCTCGGTGCCGGATACGTCGCCCTGCCCGGCACTCTGGTGCGGAAATATCCGAACGCCGCCCGGGAGTGGCGGTGGCAGTGGGTGTTTCCGGCAACCCGGCGGTACCGGGATCGAGAGAGTGGCGAGCAGCGCCGGCATCACCTGCACGAGACGGTCATCCAGCGAGCGGTGAAAGCGGCGGCGCGGGAGGCCGGACTGGTAAAACGCTGCACCTGTCATACGTTACGACATTCGTTCGCGACACATCTGCTGGAAGCCGGATACGACATCCGGACCATCCAGGAGTTGCTCGGCCACAGCGATCTCACGACGACCATGATCTACACGCATGTACTGAACAAGGGCGGCAAGGGGGTGCGTAGTCCCCTTGATGAACTGTGAATTGGAAAAGAATCTCAGCCAGATATATCCGCTGTGTTTATTGCGTTATCCTTGAATTTGCGTGGAGATATTGATACGCTGACCGACGGGGAATGGTGGCATGGTGTTGACTTGGTGCCATTTATCCGTGAACACATGATGACAGGTTGGATGATATCCTGCAGGGGCTTGCAGGCTATCTGGATACAATGGACCTGTAGAATTCACGTTCGGCAAGATCAACTCGGAGATCAATAACCATGGAGGCAAACGAATGGTAATGCATCGCAAGGTCATCCTATTCTCTCTTTCATGTTTTCTGATGTTAGCTGCCGCACCTGCAATGGGAGAGGATAGTTTTGGGATCCTGGTCGAACAATCGCGAAATGCTGACGAATCCTTTATATATGACTTCGGCTTCCTCTGCTTGTGCAAAGACGTCTCTACAAGCTGCGCGATCACGATCGGGGATGACACCTACACCTGTTCGCAATGGGCAGACGGCGGTTGGTATCCTGACCCCCCTTTTTGGGTGGAGGA
>JBDRBC010000206.1:0-17752 GCA_043823125.1 bacterium
CAGGCGCAGCACCGATCTGGCACTGTTCAGCAACCGCTTCAACTCTTCGCGGTCCAGGTCCGCCGGGGCGGCCAGGGGATGGATTCCGGCGCGGAACAGCGCCTCGTCCACGTAGATGTTGCCCAATCCCGCCGCCACTCCTTGATCCAGCAGCACCGTCTTGACCGGCGCTCGCCGTTTCGCCACCCGGTCGAGCCAATCGCGAAAGCGGACGGCCAGCATATCGGGTCCCACATGGGTCAGGGCGGACGGGAAACGATCATCATCCACCAGGGTGAAGCGTCCGAACTTGCGGATATCGCGGTAGTAGACCGGCAGCCCGTCGAAGTCGAGGGTGAGATGCACGTGCTTGTCGAGCCTGTAGTCCGGCGCCACGAAGATCTGGCCGGTCATGCGCAGGTGGATCATCAGAAAAGTGTCGGCGTGCTGGTCCTTGACGAACCGGAGCAGCAGGTACTTGCCGTGGCGATTGACGGCGGCCACTCGGCGCTGGAGCAGCTGCCGGCGCATCTGGCGGGTGGACTGGGAGAGGATGCCGGTGAAGCGGACCTGCATGCCGGTGAGCCGGCGATCCAGCAAGGCGGCGCGCAACGCCTGGGCCACGTTTTCCACCTCGGGAAGTTCAGGCACGCCTTGCTCCTTGCTCCGTCACCGAACCGGGCGATCAGCTAGAAGCCACGGCTCTCTTTGATCTTGCCGTACGCCCCGTTGATGGCCTGAATCTTCTCGTTGGCGAACTTCATGAAATCCTCGGGCAAGCCCTTGGAGGCCAGGACATCGGGATGGTACTCGCGGGCGAGGCGGCGATAGTTGCGCTTGATCTCGTCCTCGCTGGCGGATCGATCCACCCCCAGCAACGAGTAGGCGGACTCGAGATCTCCCGGGGCGAACAGCGCCCGGGCAGCCTCGTAATCACGATCACCGAGACCCAGGTCGGCCGTGATGGAGCGGATGAGGATCTCCTCCGCCTGGGTGAAGTGGCCGTCGGCGTAAGCGATCTTCATCAACAGGGCCAGCAGGTCGCGGAGCCGTTCCGGTTGACCGGCCATGATGGAGCGAATCTGGCGAGCGAATTCCGAGGCCGGTAACGGGGAGCTTTTGGCCTGATTGAAGATCTGAGCGGCGATGCGCCTGTCGCTGGCCGACATGCCCAGGTGGTGGCGCAGAAAGGCGTCGAAGGTTGCGATCTCCTTGGGACTGACGGTGCCGTCGGCCTTGGCCACCTTGGCGGCCAGGGGAGATGAGAGCCACCATGAAGGCCGACTGGGCGCTGGCCTGTGACGTGTCGTGGGCCGCGCGCGCCTGACCGTACGTTCCGAATCCGCCCCCCGCTCCGCCGCCCATGCTGCCACCCAGGCCCGGTCCCGTGCCCGCACTGAGATGGACGCCGCACCCGGGGCAGACCAGAAGTTGGCCAGGCTGGAAGGAGATGGTCGTGCGACAGCTCGGGCAGCGACCGAAGATCTGTTGCCGGCTCCCGGAGCCTCCCAGCTGTTCAGGTTTCGGCTCGCCGACGAAGGCGCCGATGGCGCCGCCGATCATGGAGCCGAGGGGCCCGCCGAGCATGAAGCCGAGACTGCCGCCCACCAGGGCGCCCAGTAATCCCATGGATGCACTCCTGTCGAATCCTCACGGTTCGAACCCACCCGGTGCGGAGCAGAATGGACGTGATAACCCGCGCCGGCGCTGGAATATTCGGGCCGTGCCGAGGTAACGCCCCCCCGCCCGGTCCTAATGAGCCCGGGATAAGATAATCCAATGGGCGGGCCAGGGAAACCGGCAGGCTGTCGAGATCCCCCTGCCATAACGACCCGTATCCCGCAGAACAGGTTCAAGCAATCCGGCGTGACGCCGAAAACGATGGAGAGCGAGGGCGGCCCTCAATCCGACAATTCGGGGTGTCGTCCGCTGAATCCAGGAACAGTGTTCAGGCAACCGGTTGCCCGGTGGCCACCGAGGGATACCATGACCTTCCACCGTGAGAGCGAGAATCACGATGCCGGCCCGCTCCATGCGGATTATCTGGCCCGCCAGCGGCATCGGTACCTGACCTTCCAGCTCGCTGATCGTGAGTTCGGAATAGGCCTCCAGTACGTTACGGAAATCCGGGATGTTCCCTCGTTCATCGCCTCGTCCGCCAAGGAGCCTCACTTGGTGGGCAGTATCGAAACCGAAGACGGTCCCATTCCCATCGTCGACTTGCGACAGCAGTTCGAACTGGCGCCACGTCAGGCCGATGATCAGACCTCACTCGTGTTGATAGTGGCCGATCAGGTCCGTTGCGGTTTTATCGTCGACGCCGTCAGCGAGATGGTGGAGATTCCCGCCGCACGGCTCTCCACCCCGCAAGACAGCGAAGCCGGGATACCTGCCGAGTTCATCAAGGCGGAAGTTATGCTGGCGGGGGCTGTCACAAGGATTCTCGATCCGAAGCGTCTGTTCCAGCGCGACAGCTAACCTTCCATTGACAAAGCGACCGGTCGAATGACACTGTTCTCAGCTAACCTGGGCGGTTTCACCGGTGCGCTTTACGTCTCGCGATGACCTGAATAATCCGGGTTGACGCCCGAGCCGGGCGGGTGCGCGCGTTTTCCTGAGTTCGCGCCGAATATCCCCACTCTGTTCGTTATGGCTATTTCGATGCTGCTGAAAGGACACATTGGATGAAGAGGCAAGAGAGAGGGTTCGGGCTCGAATTCTCCGAGGCGGCAGGCTCTGGCCAGGCCGCCGTGGAGCGATCGACCGTTCCTGAATATCACAAGTGGGATCTCGAACGTATATATCCCGACTGGAACACCTGGGAAGCGGATTTTGCCTTCATCGAGGAGGCTTTGCCCGAGCTGGAGAACCGCCGCGGCAGCCTGGGCCGCTCCGGTCGCGATCTGCTCGAAACCGTCGAAGCTGTCTTGACCCTTCGTCAGAAGCTGGAGATCGTATTCATCTACGCCTCCCTGCGCAGTGACGAGGATACCAGGATCGGCGAGAACACGGCCCGCCGCGGCCGCGCCGGCACGTTGGCCACCCGGTACGCGGAGGTGGTGAGCTGGCTGGAGCCGGAATTGCTCGCCCTGAAGCCGGAAACCATCAAGCGGTTCATAGCGCAGGAACCGGGCCTGCAACTGTACGAACACTATATCGACATGATCCTGCGCCTGCGCGATCACACCCTCAGTCCGGATCAGGAGGCATTGCTGGCTGCGGCCGCCAACATGGCGCGGGGGGCTGGCCAGGTCTTCAACGCCTTCAACAATGCGGATCTAAAGTTTCCCAATATCCGGGATGAGGCCGGCCGGGAAATCGAGCTGACCAAGGCGCGCTACGGCAAGTACATCAAGTCAGCGGACCGCCGGGTGCGTCGGGACGCGTTCGTGGCCTGCCTGGACTCCTATGGCGCCGTCATCAACACCCTGTCTGCGAACATGGACTCGAACGTCAAGAACCACGTGTTCTACGCACGCGCCCGGCACTACCCGGGGACTCTGGAGGCGGCGCTGTACCCCAACGCCATCCCTCCGGCGGTGTTTCATAACCTCATCGAGACAACCAACGACAACCTGGCCACCGTGCACCGGTACACCTCGCTGAAGCAGCGGGTGCTCGGCCTGGATCCACTCTGCGATTACGATCTCTACGTCCCGCTCTTCCCGGAGGCGGAGTTCCAGTTCGAGTACGAGGAAGCCAAAGAGCTTATCCTGGAGGCGCTGGCGCCACTGGGACCGGAATATCTCGATATCGTGCGGGAGGGATACGACAGCCGCTGGATCGATGTCCACGAAAACGTGGGGAAGCGGAGTGGGGCCTACTCCAACGGGGTGTACGGAACCTCACCATATATCTTGCTCAACTGGAGTGATCAGCTACGCGACACCTTCACGCTGGCCCACGAGCTGGGGCATTCCGTCCATACCTATCTGGCGAACAAGCACCAACCGTATGTTTATGGTGATTATCCCATTTTCACAGCCGAAGTGGCGTCCACCTGCAACGAGCTATTGCTGATCCATCACCTCATCGAACACACCGAGTCACGCAACCAGCGACTCTACCTGCTGGACTTCTTCCTCACCCAGATCAACGATACCGTGGTACGGCAGGTCATGTTCGCCGAGTTCGAGCACTGGATTCACCAGCTCGGCGAGCAGGGCGAAACCCTCACGACCGACCTGCTCGATAAGTACTACCTGAAGATACTGGCTCGATACTGGGGGCCACGTGTCACCCTCGATCCACAACGGAGCGGGAAGTACTGGGCGCGGATTCCCCACTTCTACTACAAGTACTACGTCTACCAGTACGCCACGGCATACGCCGCCGCCACGGCCATTTCGCAACAGATCCTGGCTGGGGACACCGTCGCACGGGAGCAATACCTCGCCCTGTTGCGTTCAGGCGACAGTCACTATCCAGTGGAGGCCCTGCAGCGGGCGGGAGTCGACATGACCGAGCCCGATCCGGTCGAGGATGTTTTTGGCCTGTTTTCTGGTCTGCTGAGCAAGGTGGACACGCTGCTGGAGGAAACCGAATGAGACTGTTCCTGCGCCTGGGAGTTTTTCTGTTACTGCTGTTCGTCGGATACCTGCTGACGGGATGTGGCGGCGGCGGTGGGACCGATGGTTCAGGGGATGCCACGGCAGACTCCACGGCCTATCCGCCGGGAATTCTGTTCGCGTCGGCCGAGGGGGGCTTCCGCACTGTCTGGCCCTCCGGCTGTGACCGGGTCCGCACCAGGGTCGAGCATGCGCGGCCCGACACGACACAGATCATCAGTACACATTTGTTCTGTGACCGCGCCGAACGGGAGCACGAGGGTTTCGCCGTCTCCTCCCACTATCAGCTCCAGGGCCCGGATGGTGGCCCAGCCACCCCACAGAACGTCATCGAGATCATTCAGGAATCCATGGCGCGACTGGGGGTACGCATCCAGCGGCAGCGACAGATCCAGAAGGGGCCGCTGACCGGAATCGAGCTCCAATGTCAGGAACCGGAAGGTGACGGGACAGTCTGGTTCGAAGGTTTTCTGCAGGGGAACACGGGGTATGTTATTTCAGCCTGGAAACTGACGGGTTCTGTATTCGAGGATTACGAGGTCAGGCGTTTCTTTGCAAGTTTCGAACTTCTGGAGTGACGGAAAGCGTGCAAGGGAGTTTTAGAAAAAATTTAGGCGGGGCTGCTGGGTCCGTACAGCCCCGCCTTGCTGCCACCCTCGCCACGATAGCTGGGGGGAAGATCGCCACGTGACTGCCCGGTGACTTTGCAATCCAGATGCCAGAATCCACACCATAATCGTAACCAGTTGATAATATTAACCATTAGGATGATGGTCGCAGTGAGGTGTCACACGAGACAGTGCCGGGTGTGACGTCACATTGAGGTTTGGAGATGTCACATCCCCACACTTTCCGGCCCCAAATGTGTCTAGTGTGACATTGGATTGACCGGAGATGATGTCGGATTGATGCATTAAATTTCAGCATGTGTTTAAATTTTTCACTCGACTCTACCGCTGCTTGACCCGGATTCGTATATTCACATCGCTGCCATACAACGCTTGAGGGGAAGGCTACGGTTCTAGTGCCATGCGGCTTACGCAGGGCCTATAGAGGCAGAGAGTTGTTGCACGATTCATCGGGTGTTTCTGGGTCACACCGAATCTTCGGAGCAGTACCATGGAGAAGAGATTGAGGATCTTATCAATGAACAAATGGACAAAGGCACTCGTTCTCGTTCTTGGCTTCACGCTGTTGACGGGACTGCCCTCCCTGGCATTCGGCCTCCCACCCAACTTATTCGATCCCCCGAAGGAAGCTCCTCCGAGTTCGAAAGATACAATCGGACAGGACAGCTCCTCTGGCGATCCAATCGACGGTGAGAGGAAATTTCCAATTCTTGACGGGGGTGGGCGTTACGAGCTCCAGATGTACGGTTGCGACGGCGATCCCGGATCGATTCCGCTTCCTCCGTCGACAATGGGCAACACCTCTCTGCGAGGGCCCAGATCGTTCATCATCGGCATTCCCGGCATCACGCCGATCTTCCGGGTCTACTTGCCGTTCTGACGGTAGGCCGGGTGGAATAGCGAGAAGTAAGAAGCGAGTAGTGAGGCAATCGGATGCATGACCAGGCGATCCCGGAAAGCAACTCGCGTTCCTTCCGGATAGGGATTCATGCAAGGATCTTCGAGTCGGCACAACAACTCTTTGCTGAAGAGCGGTTCGCCGAGTCGTTATCTCTCGCCCGAGAGGCCGTTCAGAATCCGATCGAAAGAGCGAGTTCTTCTCGCGGACCCAGCCTGCACGACGGTGCGATCCTCGTCGCCTGGAACCTGCACCAGCTTCGCCATTACGATGAATGCCGCCAGTGGCTGCGAGACGCCACAGCGGAAGGTATCTTGCTCCCCGATGATCCCGAAACCGACGTTGTGGAACTGTGGATCTTGTGGAGCGAGGGCAAACATCAGGAGGTCATTCACCGCGCATCTCGGCGTGTAGATTCTTACTCGGACCAGCTCCACCCATTACTGGGCGAGTTTCTGTTCATCCGGGGGAATGCCCGGAGCCATGTCGGGCAATACTCGCTTGCCATGGAAGACTGCACCGCCGCATACGAGTTCTTCAAGATACTCCGGAAACGTCGCGAACGAGCCGAGGCGTGCAACGTTCTGGGCGGAACGCTGCTGCAGCAAGCTCGCTACAGTGAGGCGTTGCGCTGGTTGCATGAGAGTCTCGAGATCAATACCCGGTTGAAACTGTCCCGCCGGATCGGTAGCAACTACATCAACATCGGCATTGCCAGTTACAAGTGCGGCCATTACGAGGCGGCCCATCGCTACCTGGCGCTGGCGCTGGAGACGCAATCGGCCCAGGATTCGCCGAACTTCGTCTGCCGGGCCAAGATCGCTCTCGGAAACGTTTTCCGGCTCGTCCGTGACTTCGACGGCGCACGCCGGAACCTCATGGCCGCCTATTCACTGGCGACGCGACGGCGACTACCGCGTGAAGAGTGCCTGGCGCTGGAGTTCCTTGGTGACGTCTTCCGTGACGAAGGAAAACCCAACGAAGCGCGACGGTACTATGCCCGCGGCCTGACCATCGCCCGGCGGATTGCGCCCGCCGGCGATATGATGGCCGAACTGTTGCGCCGCGATGGCGAATGTCTGGCCCTGCTGGACAATCCCGGGCGAGCCATGGTTCTGCTTCAGCAAGCACAAAAGCTGGCGACTACGCTTGGCGACCGCTTCGAGGAAGGGGTCGCACTGCGCTGTCTGGGGTCGGTCGCCAGCGATTTGGAGAACTGGCCGCAGGCGCGGGAATACTTCGAGGAGTCGCTCGCGCGCCTGGAGCAGATCGAGGCCCGTCACGAGCAGGCCGTTACGCACCTGCTCTTGGCGAAGGCCATCAAGGAGCAAGCCGGCACGGGCCGACCGCTCGACACGATAACTGCTCCGCTCGAAGAATCGCTGCGCCACGCCTTGAAGGCGCATTACATCTTCCAGGAACTGAAACTTTCGTACTATCTGTCCGAGGTCGACGAACTGATATCGAGTCTGGCTTGGAAACATGTGGGTACTGCCACCGGGGGGGAGCCCGTCGCGTTGAACGGCGGGCAAGGGCAGGCCCGCATGAAGCCGGAGTCGAGACGGCATTCCGCGCCGGAGGTCATTGGCGTGTCCGTGCAAATGCGCGCGGCTCTGCAGCAATGTGCCACCTTCGCCAGCTTCGACGAACCGGTTCTCGTGACCGGGGAGACGGGCACGGGCAAGGATTTGCTAGCCCGCCGCATCCATGACCAGAGCCCCCGGCGCGACAAGCCGTTCGTGGCCGTGAACTGCGCCGCCATTCCGGCGACACTATTCGAACGGGAATTCTTTGGGAACCGCAAGGGCGCTTACAGCAGCGCCGACGCCGATGTGCCCGGGTTCGTGGCCCAGGCGGAAGGGGGCACCCTCTTTCTGGACGAAGTGGGCGAGATGCCGTGGGAGCTGCAGGCCAAGCTATTGCGGCTCTTGCAGGACGGCACCTACACCCGGCTCGGCGATCCAACAGAGCGCTGTGGCGACATCCGGCTCATCGCAGCCACCAACGCGGACCTGGAACAGCTCGCCACCGAAGGACGGTTCCGCCAGGATCTCCTGTACCGGATCCGGACCCTGGAGCTGTCACTGTCGCCGCTACGGGATCGGGCCGACGACATCCTGCCACTGATGAATCATTTTCTTTCGCAGTGCACGGGGCATACCACCACCGTGTGGTCGTACTTCAACGAGGCAAGCGTACGGGCATTACGCCGCTATAACTGGACCGGTAATGTCCGTGAAGTGCAACTCATCGCCCGGCGGGCCCACATCGACCTCGAGTCCAAGGGCAAGGTCAAGATCGAACTCGGCCGGGGGGCGGGAGCGGTTCTGTTGACCGGGCCCGCAGCCGCGTGCGAGGCCAATGCCGATGTGACCCGCGACCGGATTCTCAATCTTCTCGAGGAAACTGGCGGGAACAAGGCGGAAACAGCTCGCCTGCTCGGAGTCGCCCGCCAGACCCTGTATCGCTGGCTGGAGCGGTACGAAATCACTGTCTGATTCCCATATGAAGTTTCGTTCTTATTACATACTGCTGCTGCCTGTATCGGCGCTTCTTGCTGGTTGCGCCGGGCAGGATAACGTGACCACGCCGCCAGTGGGCTCGTTGGGCGGGCGCGTGTATTTCGCACTTTCGCAGGAACCGATCCAGGATGTGATGGTGGCCTGCGCACAGGAAACGATTTATACCAACGCCACTGGCCGCTTCTATTTCGAGAAGTTGCGCCAGGGAGAACGCTGGCTGACTGCCCACAAGGCGGATTTTCAATCTTACACGCGAAGCGTAGATGTCGGTGAGTCGGGAACGATATCCGTATACCTGGAACCCTCTGACACCACGAGCAATCTGGCCGGTGTTGTTTCACACCGCCTCGAAGGAAATATTACCCTGGCAAGCGTGGATGTCCCCGGGTATTCCGCCACCACCAACCGACAGGGCGAATTCGTCTTGGCGGATGTTCCGCACGGGAACTATGATCTCACGGTGACCCGGGCCGGGTATGATGTATATCGGAAGCACATCACCCTGTACAAATGGGATCAGGTTATGGAGGTGATCCTCACGATTCCCATTACAGAAATAAGCTACAACTTGCGTGATACCTATATCACGTTCCGGTACGCGGAGACCGTCGAGGCCAACTTCGGCGATAGCGCAAGGGTGAAGGTGGGGCCGGTGGAAAAAGCTTACGGCCTGATCCAGCTACCCCAGGATCCGAATCCCATCGATTGGGCCGAGCTGGGGGCCGCCATCGTGCAGCTGTACTGTTTACGTAGCAACTCGGACAAAAATACCGACTGGTCAGTCTGTTTCGACGTCACCCAGGTTGTGGGTGACTGGAGTGAAAACAACGTGAACTGGCTCAACAAGCCGACCTTTGGAGCTGTGGTCCAGTCGTTCAGTGGGGAAGACTGTGTACCGGACATCCCCGAGATGGGAATCTGGCTCGAATTCGACGCCACCGCCGAACTCGAGGCCATCTGGCGGGGGTATCACAACCGCGGGTTTTGCCTCCAGTACGATCTGTATAGTGATCTGGGATTTCAATTCGTTTCCTCTGAGGCTCCTGAGACTCATCTGAGACCTCGTCTGGTGTATACTTATCACTACTGAAATATCGGGTGTTCTGTCGTGGCGAGACACCATGTCATGACAGCCGATTCCTGGTCATAATTTAGCCCATACTAAATTATCGCGACGGCTCGACATGGTAGTGTAAGGCACTATTTTGCATAGCGTTGTGTTTTGAGTTATATTCGCTCTGCAGGTTCAGTCGCGGTACACTACCTGCAATAGCCTCGGCGGTCGTACGGAACTCCACTCTCCGTACCACGAACCCAGCAAGGAGATCGCCATGAAGAACTGGACTGTGAACGCCATTGAAAGTCTCCAAAAAGCTCAGACCAAGGCCTATGAATTGGGTCACCCTGAACTGGAACCACTCCATATGCTGTGGTCTTTGTTGAGTGAGCCGGGCATCGCCACCAACGTGCTGCGGAGCCTCGAACTCGATCCCCGGCTGGTGGGGAGCACCGCGGACAGGGAGCTGGCAAGCCTGCCACAGGTTGGGGTGAAGGAAGTCCCCAATCCGAGTCGGGAGCTGCAGAAAGTGCTGCTCGAGGCGCAAAACCTGGCCCAGCAGCGATCCGGCGGCATGGTGGGTACTCGCGAGTTGTTGCTGTCGCTCGCCGCAGATGCGGGACGGGCCGGCAGTTTGCTCAAAACCTTCGACATTACTCCGGACAAGGTGGCCCGCGCTCTCGAGACCACCGGCGCCAACCAGGCGTATCAAGGTGACGACGAGAGTGGAGTGGCTGATGGTCAAGAGTCCGCCCTCCAGCGATATGCGCGCGACCTCTGTGCCGATGTTCGTGCGGGTAAGATCGATCCGGTCATCGGGCGTGATGAGGAGATCCGTCGTGTCATCCAGATCCTCAGCCGACGCACCAAGAACAATCCAGTGCTCATCGGCCCGCCCGGGGTGGGCAAGACTGCCGTGGCCGAAGGTCTTGCCCGACGCCTTGTCGAAGGTGACGTACCCGAGGGGCTCAAGAACAAACGAGTAGTTGCCCTGGATATGGGCAGCTTGCTGGCCGGCACCAAGTATCGCGGCGAGTTCGAAGACCGGCTCAAGAAGGTAATAAAAGAGGTGACCGATTTCGCCGGCGAGGTGCTGCTGTTCATCGACGAGATGCATACCCTGGTCGGGGCCGGCGCCGCCGAAGGAGCCATGGATGCCTCGAACATTCTCAAGCCGGCTCTGGCGCGGGGAGAACTGCACTGTGTGGGCGCTACCACCATCGACGAGTATCGTAAGCACATCGAGAACGATCCCGCCCTGGAACGGCGTTTTCAGCCGGTGCTCGTGGACGAACCGACCACCGAGCAGGCCGTTGCCATTTTACGCGGACTGAAGGAAAAGTATGAAGTGCACCACGGGATCCGCATAACGGACGGCGCCATCGTCGCGGCGGTAACTCTATCGCAACGGTACATCAGCGACCGGATGTTACCCGATAAGGCCATCGATCTGATGGACGAAGCGGCCTCCCGTCTACGGATGGAGATCGACTCGGTGCCGAGCGAGGTGGATGATAGTCAACGCCAGCACAACCAGCTCGAAATGGAGAAGCTCGCGCTGGCCAAGGAGACGGACCGATCGGCGGTGGCGCGACGCGAGGCCCTCGAACGGCAGCTCAACGAGCTGAATGATACCCTGACCAGCCTCAAGGCACGGTGGCAAGAAGAGAAGGCGGCCATCGATGTCATTCGGGAGCTGCAGGGAGAGCAGGAACGGCTGGGTGTGGAGGAGGAGAACGCCGAAAGGCAGGGCGACCTGGCGCGGGCCTCGGAACTGAAATACGGTCGCCGGACGGAACTGCAGCAGGACCTTGAACATGCTCGCGAGAAGCTCCGACAGATCCAGGGCGACAGCCCATTGTTGAAGGAAGAAGTGGGCGAGGACGATATTGCCTACCTGGTAGCCAAGTGGACCGGCATTCCGGCCCAGCGGCTCGTGGAAGACGAAGCGGCCAAGCTACGGCAGCTGGAACAACGTATCACCGCTCGGGTGGTGGGGCAGGATCACGCCGTGGCGAGTGTGGCGCGGACCATCCGCCGCAGCCGGGCCGGGCTCACCGATCGTGATCGGCCCCTCGGTTCGTTCCTGTTCCTGGGCCCCACCGGTGTCGGGAAAACCGAGCTGGTAAAAGCGTTGGCTGAACAGCTCTTCGGCGACGAGAGCCACCTGGTACGCCTGGACATGTCCGAGTACATGGAACGGCACAGTGTGGCCCGCATGATAGGCGCCCCGCCGGGATACGTAGGGTACGAGTCGGGTGGTCAGCTCACCGAGGCCATCCGCCGACATCCGTACAGCGTCATCCTGTTCGACGAGGTGGAAAAGGCCCACCCCGAGGTCATGAACATCCTGCTCCAACTGCTGGACGACGGCCGGCTCACCGACGGCAAGGGACGTGTCGTCGACTTTCGCAACAGCCTAGTGGTGATGACCTCGAACCTATGTCAGGACAGTCGGTTCGAGCCGAGTCACGATCTTGATCCCAATGCCACACGTGCGGCAGATAAGGTCATCACCGAGGAATTGAGCCACTATTTCCGGCCGGAGTTTCTGAACCGGGTGGACGGTACTGTCCGTTTTCACAGCCTGTCGCGAGAACTGATCGAACAGATTGTCACTCTCGAGCTAGCCAAGGTGAATCAGAGCCTCGCCGAGCAGGATATCACCCTGACCTGGACCGAGGCGGCCGTGGTCGCTCTGGCCGACATGGGATTCGATCCGGTATTCGGCGCGCGGCCAGTCAAGCGGATCATCCAACGCGAGGTTCAGGATAGACTGGCAGACAAGATCCTGGCGGCAGAGGTGCTGCCGGAACAGACGGTCACGCTGGATGTCGACAACGACGGGTTTGTGCTCCAGAGCAAGGACCCGGATCCCAGACCCGAGGCGCAGCAGGCAGCGGAGTGACCCGGCGAGACGACCGGGTGTTACTCACTGATTATTCAGGGCCGTGGCGATGGCTGTTTCGAGCACCACGTCACGGCCGTTTCGTACCTGGGTGATGGTGGGCTGCACCGCCAGGTCGGGCATGATACCACGCCCCCGATGTAATCCCTGAACCGCTGTCCGGAAGGTCCGGTTGGGCACGAGCGCCTGGAGCCCGGTATTTTTCAGCGTGTGCATCCGGGAGGCGTCGTTACAGGCGTACGATCCGCCGGTCTCCTCGCCGATGAAGAAACCGATCCCGTGATATCGCAGTAACGAACAGAGATGTCCGGTGGTCGAGAAGCAACCGCCGTCGATGAGCACATACAGATTACCGGCAAAGGGTCGCGCCACGGGTTGTTGTGGTTTCAGCAGATTACCGCGTGCCTGTGTCCCGGTCCCGAAGTAGGTGAACGGCCGCCGGAGCAGATGTTTGAGCAGGTGGGCGCCGCAGTAGGGATCACCGCCATCGTTACCGCGCAGGTCGAGAATCACGGTGTCGATCTTCCGGTGCGCCAGTCGATAGAAGAACTCGTCCACCGGCTGCTGAAACGCCTCGAAGTCATCGTAGAATCCGAAGTCGGCGATGGTGAGCACGGCAAACCGATTATCGGTGGCGAAGGTGGCGATGACATTTGGTGGGGGTGGTTGGGGTGCATCGGGATCGGCTTCCGGACCGGGCTCCGGTACCTGCTGACGCAGGACATTCAGATTGGCCGTATACTGCTCGCCGCTGGCAGCCGACAGTGCGGAAATGACGAACTGCCCCTTCTGTCCTGATTCCGGAAAAAAGATTCGATACAGCGAGGTGAAATCCCAGTTGATGTTGGCGTACTTGTACGTCTCGTTCTCGCCGTCGGCGTGCAGTCCCGTCTTCAGGTCCTCGATGATGGTCTGGGCCGTGATGCCGTCGATGGCCAGGACGACGTCACCGGGCTGCGGCATGGGCTGAGGGGAAATGTTTGCCAGGACGAGCAGGCTGTCGTTGAACACCCCAATGGCTAGTGGTAACAGGTTGCCGCCACGATTGAGTTCCGCCTCGACCCGTTCAGGTAGATAGAGCCGGGTATGGCCACAACGCACCTCGGCGCGCACCGGCGAGAGGATCCGGTAGAACTCGAAAAGAGTGAGGTTGTCGGTGAGCAAGGCGCGCTGTTTGGCGGCGATCCGCGCCAGCGCCGCCCGATCGGTAAAAAACCCCGGATGGCGTTTTTCGATGAGATCCGTGTACTGGTCGAAATCCGACTGGAGCTGGTCCAGGGTAAAACGGCTGTCGAGATGGACATCCGGCGGGCCGCTCTGGCATGAAACCCAAACGAGTGCTACAAGGGTGAGCCCGAGCAGGCCAGATGACAGTTTCATATTCGATCTCCCAACCAAATCCCGGCCCCGCCGAGGTCCCACTTCACCAATTCGATGATATTCCGGAAGAGTGCCCATTAAGGCAAGAAATCCTTGTCGTCTACGCAATATCTCCCGCCTGCACCTTTCAGGGTTAAAACCTGCGTTCCACTTTTTCCCGAAAAAGCAGCATTCCCCCGTTGAAGGAAGAGTCCGCGGCAAAATTCGTTTTCCGCAGGTAAAGGTGAATATCATGGTATCGACACAATTGCCCGAAAAAACTCGCAAAGATCCCGCTCTCCGGTATTATCATCGCGGCCAGGAACTTAGTGGCCCGGTCCGTAAATACGGCGGCATTCGGCCGTCGCTGCGCCCAGCCCACTGCGTTGCTCGTCGGTTAAATACCGCAGCGGGTATTCGCCCTCCTCGCGCCTTGCGGGTCGGGCGGAGCGATACCCTCGGTGCGTCACCGTATTTACGGACCGGACCACTTAGGATACCATGTCCGGTGGAGTGATTCAACCGGGTGCGTCTCTCCACGCGACTGCGGAACAGTGTTTCAGTCTTGAGACGGCGCATGACACGGTACCTGTGGATTGAGGTTCTGGGTGACCAGGACACCTCTGGAACCCTCGAGAGGGCGCGGATAAAAATCAGGCCGCCTAGATATTTTGGCTGAAAGCGGGAGCGAGGACGATTGTCCTCGTTCCCGCGCATCTCGCTCGCTGTCCATCAATGTGCGATCAGGTACTTGGCCGTCGTTGTCTGGTTGTTGGCGGTCAGGCGCGCCAGGTAAATCCCCGAGGCGACCCGTTGCTCCTGGCGGTCATGTCCGTTCCAGACCACGGCGTGTTCACCGGCAGTCAGGGTCTCGTTGAGCAGACTTTTCACGAGGCGACCGCGCACATCGTAAATGCCCAAGCTGACCCGACCCGACCCCGGTGTCCGGAAAGCGATCTCGATCCCATCCGTGACCTTGTTGCCCACCTGCGGTCGGAACAGGAGACGGCTGTCCGTCTCGGGAGCCGCGGGCTCCACCTGTCCGTCGCGAACCATCTCGTCCTGGTCCTTTGGCAAGAGGGGAGGCGCCTGGAGGAACGGCACGAACTCCACTGAACAGGCAGGCGGGTCCATCTCGGCGACGAGGATCCTGGCCTGGATCGCCTTGGTCTTGGTGGTTCCCCACCAGTTGTGCTGCGCCAGGATTTCGTCTGCCGGGTCCATCGCGGCGATATGCCAGCTATTCGCCCCACCGCTGCCGACGAAGTCGTTGAATCCCCAGTCGCTGTCAGTGCCGAGATCGGGCAGGGACGCCGAGTCCATGGTCCGGATCCCGACGGTGTTGTTGTAGATGGTGCTCTGTCGCACCCGGGGACTGCTCCCGGTACACGAGATGCCGGCGTTGTTGTCGTGGAGCGAGCAGCTCGTGATCTCGGTGTCGGCCTGCTCGAGTTCGATACCGGTAGTGTTGTGCAGGAATTCACACCGGGTGAACGCGTCGCTGCCGCGACCGGTGAGGCGGGCACCGATGGTGTTGCCCTCGAAGCGACCATCCTGCAACCAGATGATGCCGTCGCCGTGACAGTCCAGCCCCACCAGGGCGTCGGAAATTGTGGTCTGGCCCAGGTAGCTCGCGTGGGGAGACGCGGAATCGAAATACACCCCACCCCAGTCGGCGGGAGCGGGATCCGCGGCGCGGAGAACGGCCGGCTCGCCAACCGCTCCGCCCAGGACGAGCTGGCCGACACAGACCAGATCGACCTCGTCTGGATGCGGATCGAGCGCGAAGCCGGGCCCGGCCGGGCTATCGGCGGCGGTCATCTCGGCGCCGGCCAGGAGTACGAACCGGGAAGCCGCATCCATGAACAGATCCGTGTTCAGCTGGACCTGGCTGCCGGCATGCGAGATCAGCTCGCCGCCACTCGTGACGGGTGTTTCGCCTGCAATGACAATTGAACCGTGGTTGTTGACGCTGCCCTCGATCTGGAACCGTCCGCCGCTGGCCACGTCCACCTCGCCCCCCGCAACGATGGTAAAAGAACCGCCCGTCTCGAGCAGGAACTCGCCGCCGGTGGCGACCTGCAGTCTGTCGCCACCGTTGACGCCTTGCTGGGTGACCACGTGGGCAGAACCGGCGATGTCCACCAGCGGCGCCGTGACGCTGGCGAGGGTGGCCTGTCCGGCCGGCGTGATCTGCAGGCCGATATCGGTGTCACGCAGGATCAGGTGGGCGAGGTCGTTCTCCAATCGGCCAACCGAATCGATGACCAGCCCGGCCCAGACCGAGCCGCCAGGCAGCTCACCGTGCATGTCGATCTCGTCGCCGGCGGTGCCCTCGCACAGGATGCTCCCCTGAACGATGATCTCCACGCGGGCGGGGTCGTTACCCTGATTGAGCGCGTCACTGGCGGCCACCACGACCTCGGCGCCGCTCACCACCACGAGGGTCTGGCCGGCCGGGACCACGAAATCGCGGTCGAGGACGACCGTGCCAACCCAGGTGATCTGCTGGCTGGCGTCCGGATACGAGTAGAGGTGGATGTCGTCCAGCTTCAGGCCGTCTCCCTGCTCGCTGTACTGGCTGCCGGCCGAGCGCAAGCGGTAACGCAAACGGACACCGGACTCGCCGGCAAACGACGAGAGATCGAAACGTTCGGGCCGCCACCCCCGTGAGGAGCCCGTATACCCGAGCACGCAGCTCTCCTGGACGCCGTTGCCGTAACCGAGATGACCAAATACCGGTGCCACCGGGTTCCAGTTCGTGCCGCCGTCCGTGGACAGCTCCAGGCTGCCGAAGTCGGTCTTGTACCAGATGCCCCAGTCGATGTGGTGATCGAGCCAGAGGTTGTCCCATCCGGTCAGATCGAGATCGGCGGCGAGGCTCAGCGAGGCATCGACATCGTGGCCGTAATCGCCGCCCGGGCTGTCGGAATAGGCCCACTCGCCACCGTGGGCCCCGTCGAGGTCGGTTCGGGCCCAGGTGGAGTCATAGAGCCAGTCGTCGCTTGCGGTCTCGGCGTCGGCGACGATCCACGGCACGGGGGTGCCGAGCCGGAGCTCATGGGCGAAGTGGCGGGTCGTGAAGCCGTCATGGATGGCGATATCGAACACCGCCGTGTGTCCCACCGGCGCCGCCTCGTCGATCAGCACGATGAGCGTGCTGGCGTGGATGGACTCGGCCGATCCCACCGGCAGGGCGGGCAGGGACACCGTGTCGTGGCCCGGCGCCACCGACACCCACGGCGAGCTGGAGGTGATGGTCAGATCACCCGCGCCGGTGGCGTCCGAGCCGTTGCTCCGCACGGTCAGTAGCAGGTGCGCCTCCTCGCCGGGATCGGCGCCGCAGCCCATGGTCTGCCAGTCGTGTTCCGTGATCTCCAGCGACGGTCCGGCGGCGAGGGCGACCTGCAGGAAGGCCCGCCGCAGGTTGTTGCCGGTGGCCAGGGTCTCGCTGAAAGGGGGATAGAAGCCGTCGATGAATCCCTCCCAGGACGGATTGCTGCCGATGGCGGCGGTCTCCTTGGGCGCTCCCACTTCCGGGGCGAAGGCCACGGGCCCGCCCGTCGCCTCGTGACGCACCCAGCTGTTGGCGTCGCCGCCCACCGTCTGGTTCAGCAGCGTGGACACCGTGTGGTCGGCATACCCGCTGAAGAGGTGAAAGCTGTTGGATATCTCGGTGTAGGTGGCCAGGGACGGCGGGGCAGAGTCGCAGCCATCGGGCTCCACCAGCATCCGGCCGTAACTGTGCAGGTTCAGGACGATGTCGAAGTCGTGGCTGTTGGTGAAGTCGCGGTAGGCCTGGGTCTCGGCCTCGCTGAACGGATAGGCGCCG
>JBDRBC010000207.1:0-7537 GCA_043823125.1 bacterium
CCTGGCAGTGGGCGGCACGGTCTTCGATCCCCGCGGTCTGTACGGTTACGGCGAGAAGAACAACGTGTTGACCAACCTCGAGCTGGAAAAACGTTTCGGGGACGACCAGGACAAGCTGTTCGCCCAGGAAGGCAAACCGCCGGCCAGCGCGGTGTTCATCCAGTGCGTCGGTTCCCGGTGCGACTGCGAAAACGGCAATGTGGGCTGTTCACGCTATTGCTGCCCGACCACAGTGAAACAGGCCACCCAGCTCGCCAAGCTCGGCACGCGGGTGACGGTGTTCTACCATGACATGCGCACCGTTTCGCCCGGAGCGGAGGAGCAGTATCGCCAGGCGCGCGGCGCCGGGGTCCTGTTCATCCGCATTCCCGAGGACGGCGAGATCGAGATCCAGGGCACCAAGACCAAGGTCACGAGTGTCGTGGCCACGGATCTCATGCTCGGCCGGCCGGTGGAGGCCGATGCCGAGCTGCTGGTGCTGGCCGTGGGCATGGTGCCTGATCCCGAGGTGACGCCGCGGCTCAAGGAGATCCTCAAGGTCCCGGTGGGGCCGGACGGTTTCTTCATGGAGCGGCATCCCGAGCTGGGGCCGGTGGAGACCGTGGTGGACGGCGTGTTCGTCTGCGGTTCCGCCGTGGGGGCCAAGGCCATCAGCGACTCCCTGGCCGAGGCCGGGGCGGCCGCCAGCAAGGCGGGCCAGATCATGGCGCGCAGTTCCCTGCAGCTGGAGCCGACCATCGCCGAGATCAACCCGTTCCTCTGCCGCGGCTGCGGCCAGTGTGTGAGTATTTGTGAATTCCACGCTCCCGGCCTGTCGGACGGTGAGCTGGGTGTGCCCGTGGCCACGATCAACAAGGCGTCCTGCAAGGGATGCGGCACCTGTGTGGCCTGGTGTCCGAGCGGAGCGATCACCGCCCGGCACTTCACTGATTCCCAGATCGACGCCATGCTGGAGACGATGTTGCAATGGAAGGAAGCGTAGCGCCCGCGACGGCTTACGAGCCGCGTATCGTGGTCTTCGCCTGTAACTGGTGCTCGTACGCCGGCGCCGACACGGCCGGGGTGAGCCGCCTGCAGTATTCGCCGAAATTCCGCCTCATCCGGACCATGTGTTCCGGACGGGTCAACTCGACCCATGTCCTGAAGGCGTTCCAGCTCGGCGCCGACGGCGTGCTCGTCTCCGGCTGCCACCTCGGCGATTGCCACTATCTGTTCGGCAACGAGTGGGCCATCAAGCAGTTCGAGATCACCAAGAAACTCGTCCGGATGCTCGGCTTGGAAGAGGGCCGGATCCGGCTGGAGTGGGTCTCGGCCGCCGAAGGACCGCGCTGGGCCAGCCTGATCGACGAGTTCGTCGAGCAGATCCAGGCCCTCGGGCCCAGTCCGCTCCACGCCGGCGTCAGCGATGAGCAGTTCAGTACCGAGCCGGGCGGCATGGAGGTTGCCGAAACATGATCGATCTGACCGGATCCAACGTTCTGCGCTGTCTGGACTGCGGCAAGTGTACGTCCGCCTGTCCGGTGGCGCGATACAACAAGGTCCTGTCCCCGCGGCGGCTCATGGGCCAGCTGGGTGAGGGGCGGACCGAAAACATCGGCGAGGCGGTCTGGGCCTGTTTGACCTGCATGCAATGCGACACGCGGTGCCCGCAGCAGGTGACCATCTCCACCAGCGTGCCCAAGCTGCGCGAGATCGCTCGCGCCGGCGGCGAGAAACCGCCCACCACCCGCTGCGGCATCATGGAGTCCATCGCCGCGATCCAGTCCCAGGCCGCGGTGCCGCAGAATCGCCTCGACTGGTTGACGGACGATCTGAAGACGGACCCGGAGAGCAAGACCATGCTCTGGGTGGGGTGTGCCCCGTACTTCGACACCTTCTTCGCCGAGAACGGGGTCAACACGCTGCAGTCGGTGATCTCGGCCATCAAGATCCTCAACGCCCTGGACATCGAGCCGGCGGTTCTGGCCGACGAGCGGTGCTGCGGCCACGACGCCCTCTGGTCCGGCGATCAGGAGACCTTCAAGCGGCTGAGCGAGCTGAACGTGAAGCTGTTCGAGAAACTGCAGCCGGAATTGGTGGTCACGGTCTGTCCGGAGTGTTCCATGACCTTGATCAAGGAATATCAACGACTGCACGGCGTGCCCACCGGCGAGGTGAAGCACATCAGCGAGGTGATTGTCGAGAACGCGGACCGGTTGCCGCTCCAGGCGTCAGCGCAGACGGTGACTTTCCAGGACCCGTGCCGTCTCGGCCGCCACCAGCAGAAATACGACGAGCCGCGCCAGGCCTTGGCCGCGGTGCCGGAACTGGAGCTGAAAGAGATGGCGCGCAGCAGGCGGGGTGCCGTGTGTTGCGCCGGCAGCTGGCTGGTCTGCAACCAGGCCACCAAACGAATTCAGACGGATCGGCTGAAGGAGGCAGTGGCCAGCGGCGGAGAGTCGCTGGTGACCGCCTGCCCGAAATGCCTTGTTCACTACAAGTGTGCTCAAACAGGCGACGAGTCCGTGCCCAAGATCGAGATCCGTGATCTGGCAACGGTGGTCGCTGACGCCTTGAACAACTGAGCGAAAGGGGGTGAACCGAATGACTGAAGCTCTCCCTCGGATCGGAGTGTTCGTCTGCGATTGTGGCTCGAACATCGCCGGCACGGTGGATACGAAGGCCGTGGCGGCTTACGCTGAGAATCTGCCCGGCGTGGTGTGCTCGATCTTGAACAAGTACACCTGCGCCGAACCGGGGCAGCAGGAGATCAAAACGGCCATCGTCGAGAACAAGCTCGAACGGGTGGTCGTCGCTTCCTGCTCGCCGCGTATGCACGAACCGACTTTCCGCGGTTGTGTCTGGGATGTGGGGATGAACCCGTATCTCATGGAAATGGCCAACCTGCGGGAGCACTGTTCCTGGGTGCATGGTGACAACCCCGCGGGGGCTACGGAGAAGGCCAAGGATCTGGTGGCCAGCGCCGTGGCTCGTGCTGCCAGGTTGCAGCCGCAGGACGAGATGACTTTTCCCGTGACCAAGGCAGCCCTGGTGATCGGCGGCGGTGTAGCCGGCATCCAGGCCGCCATGGATCTCGCGGACATGGGTCATCAAGTCTACCTGGTCGAGAAGGAGCCGAGCATCGGCGGGATCATGGCCCAGCTGGACAAGACGTACCCGACGATGGACTGCTCCATATGAATTCTCGGTCCGAAGATGATGGATGCCGGTCGGCATCCCAACATTAAGCTGCTACCTTTCAGCGAGGTCGAGGACGTCTCGGGCTACGTCGGGAACTTCAAGGTCTCGGTTCGCAAGAAATCTCGTTATGTCGATGCCTCCGTCTGCAACAGCTGCGGAGAGTGCGAGAAGGTCTGTCCCGCCACGCACCCGGACGAGTTCCAGATGGGGCTCTCCACGCGGCGGGCCATCTACCTGCCGTTCCCGCAGGCCGTGCCTTCGGCGTACCTCATCGACATGGAGACCTGTCTGGGCACCAATCCCATCGCGTGTGGGAAGTGCCAGGAGGTGTGCGAGAAGAAGGCCATCGACTACGACATGCAGGACGAGATGGTCGTCCTGGAGGTCGGTGCCATCATCGTGGCCACGGGCATGGACGTGTACGACCCCACCGCTCTGGACGAATACGGTTACACACAGTACGAGAACGTGGTGACCAGCATGGAGTTCGAGCGGCTGATCTGCGCCGGCGGTCCCACGGGCGGTCATTTCGTGCGCCCGGGCGACCACCAGGTGCCCAAGAAGATCGGGTTCGTGCAGTGTGTCGGTTCCCGTTCGTTACGGGACGGCGCCGGGTACTGCAGCAACATCTGCTGCATGAACACGGTGAAGGACACCCTGCTCATCCGCGATCACTACCCGGACTCCGAATGCACGGTGTTCTACATCGACATTCGCGCCTTCGGCAAGGGATTCGAGGAACTGTACAACAAGAGCCGCGAGGCTGGCGTGTCGTACATCCGCGGCATCCCGGGCGAGGTGCTGGAGGATCCGGAAACGGGTAACCTTCGCATGGCGGTGGAGAACACCACCAGCAACCAGATCGAGGAACACGAATTCGATATGCTCGTGCTCTCGGTCGGGGTGCGGCCGCGGTCGGACGGCGCCAAGGTCAAGTCGCTGCTGACCCTTTCCAACACCGTGGACGGCTTCTACATGGAAGCTCATCCGAAGCTGAAACCGGTGGACGCTCCCACCAGGGGCGTCTACATCGCCGGCTGCTCCGAGTCACCGAAGGACGTCAAGGACAGCGTCACCCAGGCCGGTTGCGCCGCGGCGCGCGCCGGAGCGTTGCTGAACGCCGGCAAGGTCAAGGTGGAGGCCATCACCGCCTCCGTCGATGACGATCTCTGCACGGCGTGCGGACTCTGCCTGAGCATCTGTCCCTACGGCGCCATCACCGGCGACAAGGAGACCAAGACCAAGGCCAAGGTAGTGGAGGCGGCCTGCGCCGGGTGCGGCACCTGTGGTGCGACCTGCCAGTTCGAGGCCATCACCATGCGGCACTTCACCGACACGCAGATCCTCTCCCAGGTGGACATGCTGCTGGAGGCGAACCAGATCCAGAAGGTGATCGTTTTCGCTTGCAACTGGTGCTCCTACGCCGGCGGCGATACGGCGGGTATCGGTCGGATGACCTACTCGTCCTCCAACCGGTTGATCCGGACCATGTGCAGCGGGCGGGTCGACGAGGAGTTCGTGCTGCGCGCTTTCCGCAAGGGAGCGCCGGTGGTCCTCGTGTCGGGCTGCCACTTCTCCGATTGCCACTACATCGACGCCAACCGTCAGACGGTCAAGCGTTTGTACAAGCTCTGGAAGTACCTCGAAAAACGTGACATCCGGCCCGAGCGTCTGCAACTCGAGTGGATCAGCGCCGCCGAGGGGACCAAGTTCCAGAAGACCATGAATCAGATGGAAGATCTGCGCCAGACCGTCACCCAGGAGGAGATCGATCACACGGTGGAGGTCCTGACCAAGGAAGAGGAGAAGAAGCTGGCCAAGAAGAAACGGCAAACCGAACGGCGAGCCGAGAAGCAACAAGAGCAGGAAGTGGGGACCAACTGACATGGAAGAAGCGTGGGTTTGGAAATGCATGCGCTGCGGGCACGACTACGAGGAACTGTATGACGCCAAGGCGGTCATGACCGAGCGCTCGTGTCCGAAGTGTCGTTCCAACAGCGTCCGGCCCATCGCGGCCAAGGACTCGGGTGCGGCGAAGAAGTGACCTCGTCGTCCTGACCTAACCGGCGAAGGAGTTGACTGTCTTGGCCGACAAACCGATCAAGATCGACCACCGGTTCCGTGAAGAACTCGGCCTGGTGCTGGAAGGTGACGGCGTCAGCTACTGCTATCAGTGTGGTGCTTGCGTCGGCGACTGTCCCTCGGCCCGGTTCAGCGAGAATTTCAACCCGCGTAACATCATGCTCAACGTGCTTTACGGCATGCGGGAGGAGGTCATCGCCACGACCTCCCCCGTCTGGGAGTGCTCGAACTGCTTCACCTGCTTCGACCGCTGTCCCCAGGACGTCAAGCCCATCGAGGTGATCATCGCCTTGAAGAACCTCATGGCGCGCCAGGGGGTCAAACCCCAGGGGATCGACCGTCTGGTGGAAGGGTTGCTGAAGACCGGCCGTAGCGCGCTGGTCACCTCGGCCACCCACCGCCGTCGCGAGGAACTCGGCTTGCCGCCCCTGGGCGAGGTGGATCCGGCGGAGCTGCAGGCCCTGGTCGAGGACAGTGACACACCGCCTCCGGACAAACCAGCGAACAAATCGGCAGCGAAGCCCGCGGCGAAAAAAGGCCAGAAGAACCCGCCAGGCAAGGGCGGCAAAGGAGGCAAGTCATGAAGTTCGCCTTCTTTCCCGGTTGCATGATCCAGGTCCGGCATCCCCAGATGGAGGCCGCCGTGCGCAAGACGGTGCCGTCGCTGGGCATCGAGCTGGTGGATCTGCCCGGTCTCGGCTGTTGCCCCGACCCGGTGTTTTTCAAATCGTTACACAAGCTGGACTGGCTCGTGCTTTCGGCGCGTAATCTGGCCGTGGCCGAGCAGGCCGGCCTCGATTACGTGACCATCTGCAGCGGCTGTACCGAGACCCTGGCCGAAGGAGCTCACCTGCTCAACGAGGGCGGCGAGCTGCTGGAGGAGGTCAACCGGCGGCTGCACAAGATCGGCATGGAGTACAAGGGGACGGTTCACGCCCGGCACCTGATCACCGTCCTGCGTGACGACGTGGGCTACCAGCAGATCACCGAGTCCGTCAAACGCCCCCTGACCGGGTTGCGGGTGGCGGTCCATTACGGTTGCCATCTGCTCAAGCCACGCGATGTCATGCAGGTGGACGATCCGGACGATCCGACCATTTTCGAGGACATGCTCAGCGCCATCGGCGCCGAGCCGGTCAACCATGTCGAGCGGGTGATCTGCTGCGGCAAGTCGTGCCGCGACTGCGACCTGCCCGAAGAGATGACCAAGACCGTTCTCTGCTCCATCAACGACGCCAACGTCGACATCATGGGGGTGATCTGTCCGTCCTGCTTCGACTCCTTCGACGTGGGCCAGATCCGGGTCACCAAGAAGTTCGGCCTCGATTTCCAGATCCCCCCGGTGTACTTCTTCCAGCTCCTCGCTTTAGCACAAGGCCTGACACCCGCCGATGTGGGTCTGGACAAGCACAAGTTGAAACCGGAGAAGCTGTTGGCGGAGCTGGGCGCGGCCTGAGGCGGCTCACGGTATCTCGACGAAAACGGGTCTCTCGAGCGGGGCCCGTTGTTTTTTCCTGTCTCGGCCGTGAATGTGCTAGAATGTAGGGGTCCGCTCCGGAGGGAACCATCAGCCAGAATCCATCCTGACCCTATTCGAGTTCCCTGTGTCCGGACAAGAATTACCGCCAATCTTCTCGTCCAGGTTCGAAAGGGGGAGGGGAAATGCTCACTCACAAGCATGTCCCGCCGCTGTTGTTTGCACTTGTGGTGGGGATCCTGTTCACGCCCTCCGTGCTCCTGGCGGCACCGCCCGCCGGGATCGTTGCCGCAGCCGAAGCCGGCCTTCAGCGATTCCTGCCCCATATCCCCGAGAACGAGCTGTTCCGTTTCGGCTTCCAGGACAAGACCGAACCGGCACGGGTGCAGCTCGGCGAGCCGTTCCTGATCTACACCGTGCATCCGGACGAGATCATTTCCTGCGCCGAGGGAGAGCGCGCCGACCTGACCCTGATCCCCACCACCATGTGGCAGTTCCCGGTACGGTGCGACGGCGCTGTCCGAACCCTGCTGACCGTCGACCGGATGGACGGCAAGTGGGAGGCGGTGGATCTCGGGGGACTGGCTCCCGCCAACGAGCTGGCGATCCTGGCCGAGCAGTGGCCCCGGTCGGCCGGTTATGAACTCCGATATGTGAAGGTATTCCAGTCCGGCAGCCGGTTCGTGGCCGTGGTCGACGACCACGAAACCAGGCTCGTGCCGCTGGAGCCCACCGCCCGCGCCCTGGGACTGCTCGGCGAGCACGAACCGTTCGACTACCGGCCGCGGGAGGTCACGG
>JBDRBC010000208.1:0-3104 GCA_043823125.1 bacterium
GCGGGCGCCGCCGCAGGCGGAGATGGACTTCGACCAGGTGGATCAGACGACCGGCGGCGACGAGTGGCCAGGGATGGATCAGACGGTCGGCGGTGACGACACCTGGGATTGAACTTCCGCACAGATGAACTTCCCGGCGAGGTCGCGGGCAGTCGGCGCGACGACCGCTGGATAAGTGTGTCTGTTTTGCGTTGTCGAGGCGGATTTCGGGGCTACGGCGGACCAGAACCGGGGCGGCGAGTTGACGCCGGGCGGTCTGCGAAGGAGGATTTATCGGTCAGGTAAGCGTGAACACGGAGGAATGGGTGGTTGAAACTACTTCGCTCCCCCCTCACCTCCCAATCCGAACCCCCGGCAAAACCAGCGGCAACATCGCCCCCTCGTGACACTCCATACAAGTAGGCGCCTCCCCGAAATCCATCTCCAGATGGCACATCTCGCAGTCCATCTCCTCGTGCAACTCGTCCAGCTCGAGGCCCGTGACCGCATGATCGAACGATCCCACTTCCCAGTGAATATGACAGGAAGTACAGGTCGTCTGCGGATGCCGGAACGAATCCGGCCGGCCGTGGCAGACCTCGCACCCGATCTCGGTGTGGTAGGGTTCCAGTCCCCACCCGGTGCTGACGGCGTGCCCGAACCGCGGCATCACCCGATCCGAATGGCAGAACTTACAATCCCGCTCCGGGTGGCAGGCGCCACAGGAAGTAACATGGTCCAACCGCGACGTTATGGCCTCGCCGCTACCGCGACTGCTCCCGGCCCGATCCTGGTCATGACACCGCCCGCAACTGTCCCCACGATGACAATCGACACACTTGGTCCCGAACAGATCCACATGGTCGGCGTGGTGGAACGTCACGGTGGCCCCGTGTTCACAGGCCGTCTGGTAAGTGTAAGTAGGCGGCGCCTCGATGGTCGGATGCGGTATACCGACAATGTCAGTGGTATCAGGACGCGATGTGGCGAAGGTACGAGCCGTGGGCTCGTGACAGAATCCGCAGGCGTTCTCGTGACTCCAGTCCAGGTGACAGTTCATGCACTGCCGATGATATGCGCCCTTGAGCGCCGGCTTCTGCAGGTCCACCTGGTGCTTCGTCTCGTCGTGGCATTCGCGGCACGGGGGAATCGTGCCGGACGGGTCGGAGTAATGATGACAGTTCTCGCAGCCGCCGTTCATATCCGACATCTCGGCGTGCAGGCGGTGGGCGAAGATGAGGGGTTCGTACAGATCGGCGAGCTGGTCGATGATCACGATGTCCGGACCGTCGTCGGCGCCCTGCTGGCTCTCGAACATCCCGTGGAAACGCGGACAGATGACCAGGCAGGGGCTCTCCCGGGTAGGTTGCTCGCAGATGTGGCAGGTGCCGCAGGTGAGACCTTCCGGACGTTGATGCGGCGGGCTCTGATCCTGGGGGTGATCCGGATCCACCACCTGGCCACAGGCGCTATCCAACGAAACAACCGGCCCCAGCACCAGGACCGACACCAGCACGAGCACGGCTGCGCCGGCCACTCTGGACAGATCAGCCAGGCCAGGCAGGCCAACCAGGCCGCCGCCCCGAAACCTATACACGGTGATGTCCCCCCTCGACAGGCAAGACCGGGAAGATGAAAACCCAGGCCCGATAGATCAAGACCAGTATCGAGATCAACCCGACGGTCAGCAGCACCTCGGGCACCGCCGGCACGTACGGCCCCGCGCCCACCGCCGGCTGGAAGCCGATGATGAACACGTTGATCCGGTTCAGCGCCACACCGAACACCACCATGGCCGCGGCCATGAACAGGTAGCGCGGCCGGCGGCGCAGCGAGTGGGTAATAAAGATGAGAACAGGTAACAGGACCCCAACCCCGATCTCCACCCACCACGACACCTGCTGCAAGCTCGGCTCGAACAGAAAATGCCAGGCGTCCCGGTTGACCAGGTCGACCACCTTGGCGCCCAGGTAAATCGTCAACAGAAACGGGACCAGCCTACCGAGGGGCGACAGCACATTCATCTCCCGCTTGCGGTTGAACGCCCATGACGCCAGCAGCGACTCGAAGATCACCATGGACAATCCCACCGCAAAGGCCGACAGCAGGAACTGCAGCGGCAGCACCGGCGTGTGCCACAAGGCGTGCAGCTTGGTGGGGGCGATGGTCATCAAGGTGCCGAGGGACGACTGGTGCGCGCACGACAGCACCACCCCGAGGATGATGAAGCCGGTCATGGTCCGGTGCAGGCTCACGTTCAGGATGCGCAGCAGCCGGTCCACCCGATCGTTCATAACCGCCAGAAAACCGGGCAGGTCCACCCGGCCGACGAATCGCTCGCAGACGATGGGCAGGAACTCGATGTAGAGCACCGTCAAGTACATGCAGACGCACATGCCCACCTCGAACGGCGCCGAGTTACCCTGCCACATGGACGGCACGAGTACGTGCCAGATGTTGTAATACCGGCCCAGGTCGATGGTCACCCCAAGGGCCACGAAGGTGTAGCCGAGCATGGCGGTCAGCAGCGCCGGCCGCACCAGCTCGTGGTACTTCCGCTTCTGCAGGACGTGGGCGATGAAGGCGGTGGTGAAACCGCCGGCGGCCAGGGCGACGCCGGTGGCCACGTCCACGGCGATCCAGAGTCCCCAGGGGTACCGGTCGTCCAGGTTGGTCACGGCGCCGATACCGTGCGTGAAACGGATGGTCAGGACCACCAGGCCAGCCAGTGCCAGCCCCAGCAGCACGAATACTCCGGGGGTGAAAAACGGCACACTGGTCCGGCCGGCCAGGGGCGCCGCGTGCTCGAACCGGTGCAGAACGGTGCTGCGTCTACTGGCCGCGTTCCGAGGGGTGTCGCCGCCAAAGGGGACGTTTCCGGGGCCGACGTGGGTCTCCACTATCTTTTCCCTTCCCAAGCGACCTTCCATGTCGGCGATCTCCTAAGGATTTACCAAGGACACTCACCAGTCCGAGCAGCATCAACGGCCCCGAGAAACCACGGAAGATCCCGTGCTGGATACCTTCGGATATGGCGGCGGGGCTGTGGTCGGGCAGATCGGGCAGGTCGAGTTCGTTGAAGTCGCGGTCGGCCAGCAACAGCCACGAGGTGCCGCCGCCGTCGC
>JBDRBC010000209.1:0-6604 GCA_043823125.1 bacterium
GTCGAATCAAGGCCTCGCCCAACCCGGGGCATTGCGAGAGCCGTGATGTCGTCGCGCTGAAATTCGCGGCCAGGCTCGGCGAGACGGAGATCCGGATCTACTCTGTGGACGGGCGCTGGGTGCGAACGCTGCAAGCGACCGACGGCCGCCAGGCGCGCTGGGACCTGCGTGACGCCGCCGGCAAGACGGTGCCCGCGGGCGTTTACGGGTTCCTCACCTGGCAGGGCGGCGAGACGTACGCCCGCGGCAAGGTAACCGTCATCAAGTGAATCCCGCCGCTCACCAGGACTCGTCAGCCAAAGCCTGCCCGGCGAATTCTACCCTCCCCTGGCCACCCGCGCCGAAGCGTCAACCCGGGCTGCGGCGGCTCTCTTGATCGAGGTGCCGGCCTCATCCGTCATCTTGCAGACGATGATGGTGATATCGTCTTCCTGAGGCTGGCCGTTACCGAACGCATGTACGGCGCCGTAAAGGCGGTCCACGATTTTCTGGGCGGATTCGTGCTGGTATTCCTTGGCCAGTTCGAGGATGTCCTCCGTCGGCAGGAAGATGTCGTTGTGGGCCTGGCCCTCGGTGACCCCGTCGGTCAGGAACAGCATCATCTCACCCGGCTCCAGTCGTGCGTGTCGCGCGGTCACGTATTCAAAGTCGCCCACCATGCCGAGGGGCAACCCGGTGCTGTCCAGGGTCGACTTGACATTCCCTTTACGGTCGAGGATGTAGGTGGGCAGGTGACCGGCGTTCACGTACTCCAGGTGGTGATCACGCAGATCGAAACGCACCAGCGACATGGTCACGTACCTGAAGTCCTCGAAGTCTGCCGCCACGGCGCTGTTGATCCAGGTGAAGATCTCGCCGAGATCGGCATGCGACTGGGCCAGCAGACGCAGGAACGCCCGGGTCTCGGCCATGAGCAGCGCCGGGCCGACACCGTGTCCGCTCACGTCGCCGATGGCCACCCCGAGGCCGCCACCCTGCATCTCGAAATAATCGAAGTAGTCGCCGCAAGTCGCCTCGGCCGGGAAGACGGCGCCGGCGATGTCGTACCCATCCACCGACGGCGACGCCTGGGGATAGAGTTTCCGCTGCACCATGGAGGCCAGATCCATCTCCGCCTCTTGTCGCTGCATTCGCTGGATCTCGGTCAGGTCCTTCACCACTGAAACGAACCGGGTCACATTCCCGGAATCGTCCTTGATGGGCGTGATGGTCTGATCGGCAATGAAGGTCTCGCCGTTTTTCTTGCGGTTGGTCACCAGCTTGCGGAATATCTTACCAGCCAGGATGGTGCTCCAGAGCTCACGGTAATGTGCCTCGTCGTGTTCCCCGGACTTGAGGATACTCGGCCGCTGGCCGATGGTTTCGTGTTTGGCATACCCCGTGGTGGTTTCGAAGGCCGGATTGACGTACTCGATCACACCGCGCTGGTCGGTGACGAACACCATGTCGTCCGTCTCCTCGAGAGCGTTGAGCAGCACCCGGGAAAGCTCGTCGGACTGTTTCTTTTCGGTGACGTTGCGGAAGGCGATGACGCCGCCTCGTGAGTTCCCCTTCTCGTCCACGAGGGGGCTGCCGTTGATGTTGATCCACACGCCGTCCGGCGCTTCGGGATTACGAATGAAGAGGTCTTCCTCCGAGACGATTTCTCCCCGTAGCGCGCGGGTCAGGGGAAGCTGTTCCGGTGGGTAGAGCGTCTCCTTGTCGGGCAGATAACAGCCATACGCGGATGACCAGTTCTCGGGTGAGGTGTCGGTGACGCCCCTGCCGAGCATGGACTCGGCGGCATCGTTGAACAGCACCAGCTTGCCGTGCCGGTCGGCGACGATGACACCCTCGGTCAGACTGCGGCAAACCGAGGCCATGATCCGATCCTGGCTGCGCATGGCATGATCGAGGGACCATTTGGCCAGGGCGAGCAACAGGATGCAGAGCATCTCCCAGGCCAGAAAAACCGAGACGCCGACCACGAGCGGCCGCCCCCGCTGATACGCGGCGAGGAAGGTCGTGGTGGGCACGGCGTTGAGTTGCCACTGCTGGTCGCCCAGCGTCACCCGTCGCTGCCGGATATCCTGCGCCGGCCGATCTGGCCCGCTGAAGCCGGCGGTGGCGTAGACCACCAGGGAATCTCCGTTCACGTCCGGGTCGACCAGCTCGAAGGCCATCCTGGGCGCCATCGTATCTGGTGAGGTGAGCAAGGAGTTTTGCACGACGGATTGAACCCGGAATACCGACAGGATAAAACCGGCGGGAGGTTCGGAATCGGCTCGATCCGCTGCATTTGAGGCCGCGAATATCGGTTTCAGTCCAAGTACTCCATAAGAGGCTCCGATCTCCTGGACCAGGACGATGGGATCGGTCAAGGTCGTCTGTCGTGATTCCGTGGCGCGCTGCAGCGCCGCCCGCCGAATGGCCTCGGACCCGACATCGAAACCGAGCACGTTTTCGTTCCCGTCGAGCGGTTCCACGAAGTAGACCGGATAGTGGACATCACGCAGGGGAGATTCGGTCATGCCGCCATCGCCGAGAAAATCGCAGATGCGGAAATCACTCAGGCCCTCCCGTCGCGCGCGGTTCACCAGCGCCTCCCGCTCATCGGCGGGTACCCGCGGGATCCATTCCAGAGCCTGGATGGAGGGGTGACGGGCCAGGGCGGGTCTGGCGAAGGCGGCGAATTCCTTGCGAGTCACCTCGTCCGAACTCTCGAAAAGCGAATGCAAGGAGTGCAGCGCTTCGATGCCGAAGAAGATCTCCCGCTCGAAGGCGAACACCTGCTCGGTGAGATACTCGTCGAAACCGCTGGCGACCCTCGCTTCTTCTTCACGAGCAGCCGTCCAGTACATGAACAGCCCCAGAGCGGGGCCCAGCAACAGGAAAACCACGGCGGTGACAATCCTGCCTCTTCTGGCAAGTCGTCGCATTTCGCAACCCCCAAAGTTTCGCTGTTCGTCCTTGAACCAGCGAGTTAAGTGCGAGGTGTCCTGGTCGCCGGTGGAGAGAAGTGCACTCGGAATAGCCTGGAACTCTCGGGTCCGATCCAACCCGAAGCGCGATATGGCTAATCCTTTGTCAGACTATTGTTCGGCTCCGGTCGGGCGGGATACGAAGCTAGCATGATGTGCGTGAGATGCTAGTGACTACGGCAGGGTCCGGCCCGAAATGGTTTCAAGTCTGATGACAAAATCCCTCCAGCGAAACAGGACTTCTTTAGTCATATATTATACTGCAATACTAGGAATTGGCAATGGTCCCGCCGGGATTCCCGCGCCGACTTGCACCTGGACTGTTCTCCTGGCGATGGGTGGGCTATACTGACCGCCGCCGATGTCCGGCCCGCGGCACGCGACTCGCAAGGACACCGACACCAAACACGGGCCTCGCAAACAGATGAACCGTTCAGCCAAGGACAACCGGTTGTCAGCTCCAGACCGCTCCCGATTGATTGCTGTGCTGAGGGACACGTTCGGCCACTCCAGCTTCCTGCCCGGGCAAGAGCAGATCCTGGATGCTGTACACGAGGGCCGGGACTGCGTGGCCGTCTTGCCCACCGGCGGCGGCAAGAGTCTCTGTTTCCAGCTCCCGGCGGTCCTCGGTTCGGGCGTCACGCTGGTGGTCTCACCCTTGATCGCCCTGATGAAGGATCAGGTGGACAGCCTGGTGGCCCTTGGCGTGCCGGCAACCTTCATCAACTCCTCCCTCACGGCTGCCGAGATGAACCAACGCCTCGACGGCATGGCCCAGGGGCGGTACCGGCTGGTCTACGTTGCGCCGGAACGGTTCCGGAACAGTCGGTTCCTGCAGGCGCTGGCCGGGATCGACGTGACGCTCTTCGTGGTGGACGAGGCCCACTGCATCAGCGCCTGGGGACACGACTTCCGGCCGGATTACCTGCGGCTGGCCGAGGCGCTGACTGCACTCGATCGCCCGCAGGTCATGGCCTTGACCGCCACCGCCACGCCCGAGGTGCGCGAGGACATCGTGACCCAGCTCGGGCTCGACGAGCCGGCGGTCATCGTCAGCGGCTTCGCCCGACCCGGCCTGAGTCTGGCGGTGCGACGGGTCTCCGGGCAGGAGGACAAGTTCGCCCGCGTCCGCGCCTTGCTGGCGGAATACCCCACCGGCATCGTGTACTGCGCCACGCGCAGGAATGTGGAGCGGGTGGCTCGCCGGCTCGCGAATCAGGGTGTGACCTGCGTCGCCTACCACGGCGGCCTACCCGAGAAAGAACGCCGTTTTGCCCAGGACAGATTCATGCACGGCGAGGCGACGGTAGCCGTGGCCACCAACGCCTTCGGTATGGGCATCGATCGGTCCGACCTCCGTTGCGTCATCCACTGGGACCTGCCGGGCAGCCTGGAGGCGTACTACCAGGAAGCCGGCCGGGCGGGACGTGACGGCGAACCGGCTCGCTGCGAACTGCTGTTCAACTTCGCCGATGTCCGTACCCAGGAGTTCTTCATCGAGGGTGCGAATCCGCCGGTGGGGCTGGTCCGCGCGGTGGCGCGGCATCTGGGTGCACGGTTCGAAGCCAGTGCCGAGCCGATTCCGGTCACCGCCGCTGAGATCGCCTCGGCCCTCGACGCTCCCAACGAAATGGCCATCGGCACCGCCCTCGGTCTGCTGGATCGCGCCGGTTATCTCACCCGACATGCAAACCCCGAAGCCGGCACCACCATCCTCGAAACCGTCAACCCTGAGGTGGACCTCGGCGAGCCGCTGTCGCGTCTGGGCGACAAGCTCGAACGGGATCGGGCGCGCCTGCGCCTCATGTTGCGGTACGTCGACCGGCGCGGTTGCCGTCACGGGTTCATCCTGCGTTACTTCGGCGATCCGGCGGGGGGCGACGATTGCGGGCGCTGCGACAACTGCCAGCGCCGCCGCGGCGAAGACGGTATCGATCGGCGCGAGCCCACTGAAACCGAATGGATCGAGATCCAGAAGATCCTGAGCTGCGTCGTGCGTTTGCGCGGCCGCTTTGGCCGGGCCCGCATCGCGCAGGTCCTGGCCGGTTCCCAGGACAAGGCGGTGCTCAAGTTCGGCCTCGACCGGATCCGGACCTACGGCGCCCTGGCCGACCGGAAGCAGCCGTATATCAAACAGCTTCTGGATGCGTTGCTGGATGCCGGCTGCCTGCAGGCGGTGGGTGACGAGTATCCGACGCTGGCCATCACGGAGTTTGGGGGGGAGGTGCTGCACCGGCGGGAGATGGTGCTACTCGAACTGGAGGGGTCGGCTAGACCAGAGTCGCCGTTCGGACCGGCATCGCCCGCGCGAGCCATACCGCCGCTGGGGGATGAGCCGGGAGTTGCCGGTGATGTTGCGGATTCGGCACTGTTCCTCAGTGAGGATTGTCCATCACCGGTCGATCTGGTGGAGGCGTTACGGCGGTGGCGGTTGGAGCTGGCGCGAGAACGCGGGGTGCCGGCCTATCACATTCTCAGCAACAGGGTGCTCGAGGCGGTGGCGCGAGTGCAACCCCGGTCGGAGGCGGAGCTGCTGACGGTCAAGGGGATCGGGCAAAAGAAACTGGAGGAATTCGGCAAGGCTATCTTGCGAATCAGTTCCGAGAGATGATGCGCCCGCGGGAATCTACTTCAACAGCAACAACTTCACCGTATCCGTCTCGTCCCGATGTTTCAGTCGGCAGAAGTACGCGCCGCTGGCCACCCGACCGCCGTCATCGTCGGTCCCGTTCCAGCTGAGGGCGTGCTCGCCTATTCCACGATGCCCCCGCAACAATGTCCGTACCAACCGCCCCTCCAGCGAGAAGATCTCCACCTGGACCTCACCTGGCTTCACGACACTGAAGACGATCCGGGTGCAAGGATTGAACGGATTGGGCGCGACCTCGGTGAAGCAGGCCGCTGGCAGATCCCGCCGCGCGAGATCGCCAGGCACCTCCGACAGCGGATCGCCGAATATGGCGTCCACCCATTCCGGATGATCGATGAACGGGTTCCGGTTGTGCTGGTAGGTGTAAATCGCGTCGTTGCGATCCTGCTCCTTGGTGTCCACCGGGTCCTCCTCGTGCCACTGCAGGAGCACTTCGAGCAACCCCATGTAAGCCACCGATTCATTGCTGCCGGTGGCGCAGGAGAGGATCTGGTACGGATCGTCGGTCAGGATCAGGTCCGGCTCGCCGCTGTCGCCTTCGTACCGTACATCCATGTAGAACATGGCCCGGGCGCAGTCGCCCTTCCGGCCGATCCAGGTCTCCCAGATGCCGATGGGCGTGGCGTCCTTGAAGTAGTTGGTGCCGCTCTCGCCGTTGTAGTCGTCCGCCACGCGCCAGACGCAGCCGGACAGACAGTTGTCGAAGATCCGGTTGGCCCGGTCGTTGTTGTACTCGATATCGCACAGGAACAGGTGGTGACAGTCGGTATAAGGCTTGTTGGTGGAGCCGTCGTCGGGAAAGCCGTAGCTCTTGGGCCAGGTGTGTTCCCGGTTGTAGTCGCTGTTGCCCGTGCCGTACTTGGTGAAGGTGCGGTTCTGGTACAGATCCAGGATCCGGCTCGAGTTGAGCGGATCCTCGTCCGCCAGCTCGAGCACGTTCCAGGTGTCCGTCGACGAGTCGGTGTACGGGATCTTGGTGTGTCCGTCGATGACC
>JBDRBC010000210.1:0-2999 GCA_043823125.1 bacterium
GGGCCCTTCCATTCAATCGCCCGCTGGTAGTTTTCCTGTTGGGTCATTCTCGTTCTCCTGTTTTGACAGAGCCAGACGCACAATCTCTCGCCCATTTTTTCCCGTGCGGTTCCCGTTCATGACTCCTCCGCCCACGCACCAACACGGAGCGGAGGGGTCAGCGGTCCGGCTATTCGTTTCGCCAATCAAAGACGACCGAGAAATACCGGTTCTTGTCGTCACGAAGGGTCTTGTACGCATCCGGCGCCTCGCGGTGGGTGAGGATTCGGTCGACGAAATCCGCGGCTTTGATCCGGCCTGCCGCCAGCGCCTTCACGGTCTGCTGCCGATCCTCCAGGCTGCGGTCCGCCGGCGTCAGAATCACAATGCCCTCGCCGGGGTAAAAACCGTGCGGGTGAATCGCGACTTCTTCCGTGTAACTCGCCTGCATGATGAGCCGCGGCCATTGCCCCGCCGTGGCGGCCATCGATTCGCCCCGGTAGGAAGCGCCTTCGACGTATGGATAACTCCGCGGTTTGGCGCCAACCAAACTGTAGGCCAGCTTCACGCCCGCGGAGCTCCCCGAACTCTCCACCACGATATCCGCGCCACCATTGACATGCGCCAGGAGCCGTTCGCGGGCGTCCGGCGCCTTGCCGTTGACTGCGGCAAAGACGCCGCGGGCCATGGCGCGCTGCAGCCTGCCGTCCTCGAGATCGGTGACCACCACGTGGCAGCCCGCGACCTGGAGCCAGGCGGCGGACAGTGACCCGATCAGCCCCTGCCCGATGACCAGCGCCGTCTCGCCCGGTTGCACCCGCGCCGCCTCAACCCCGCGCCGGCTGATGGCGGCGATCTCGGCGATCACGTAGTCCTTCGGATTTGCTCCGGCCGGCAGCAACACGGCGCGGTCTTCCCCGGCCGTGGGAAACAAGTGCCCGCTCTGATGCCCGCCACAATTGAATTGGCCGTCGTTGAAGAACCGTTTACAGCTCCGGCCAGAGACCAAGTCGCCGACCCGGTAGCCCTTGACCTTGGCGCCGACCCCGATCACTTCACCAATCGTGGCATACCCTGGGATCATGGGGAAGTCCGCCTTCCCTGACCACCCCCGCAGTTCGGTCCCCGGCGAGACCATGGTGTAGAGACTCTTCACCAGGATGTCCTCGTCGCCCGGCGGCGGCAGGACGAAATCCCGAACGTCAACCTTTCCCGGTTCCGGAAACACGATTGCCTTGATCTGATGACTCATGACTACTGACTCCTTCATGATTGCGTGGCGGCTGTCGCCGCCACTTTGATGTTGCCGATCGTCATATCCATTCACTCCTCCACCAGGCGGGATTTGACGCGCTGGACGGTGACTTTGTTCACCTTGAGTTTGCCCGGCGCCCAGTCCTGGGCCGCCGCCAGGGTCACCAGGGTGAGCCGGTTGTCCGCCCCGAACTTCACCCAGGGGGTCACGTCCATGTAGCGGACGCGCAGGCCACTGTTCAGATCGTGGAACACCATCTTCTCGTTGACCGCGAAGGCGGCGTAGCTGCCGTCGACGTCCAGGGCCACGAACACGCGGTCCCCTTTCCAGTCCGCCGGGACTTTGAAGGAAGTGGCGGCATAGAGCCCTTCCATCTCCCCGGGCAGGGTCACCGGCGCCAGCCCGCTGTCGGCGTCGCGCTGCAGCTGCCAGGTGCCGGCCACCTCGAGCGTCTCGACCGGGGCCGGCCGCATCTCCACGTCCACCTCGCCCGCGAAGCCATTGGGGCCGGTGGTGAACACGAGCTGATTGTCGCCGTCCCGCTTCAGGAGCCGGCCCACCTCGGCGCGGGCGCCGTCCGTTAGCTGGTGGTACCCCTTGGCGCTGGTGTTGACCTGCGTGAAGATCTTCTCGCCGTTGAGCCAGGCGTCCACCGGGCCGACGATGTTCCCCACGGCATGCCACATGCCGCGGATGTAGAGGTTCACCGTATCCCCCGGCTGCCAGGTGGCGGGTGTGGCGAACCGGGTGGCGAACACGCAGCGGCGGTCCTTGTCCGGCGATTTCTCGAAGGCCGCCGGACTCTGGCAGGCGCCCGTCTCCATGCCGGCCGGCAGCGTCGGCAGCGCGTTAGCTTCGCCGGGGGCGAGCACCTTGCCTTGCAGGGTCTCGGCCAGGCGCAGCTCATAGAGCGGCAAGGCCGGCCGCTTCAGGAGTTCGCCGGGGGCCGACGGCCGCCAGAACTTGGCCAGCCCGGCGAACCATTCCCGCACCGCCTCGTCCGGGGCCTTCACCGGCTGCGTGGCCACGATCAGGGTCTCGCGCGGGGCCAGCACCAGTTTCTCCAGCCGCACGGCGCGGCCGTCCACGACGCCGGGGATGATCTGGCCGTTCTTGGGATCGAAGAGCCGGCCGGCGGGCCGCAGCGTCTTCCATTCCGTGGAGAAGGTCACCGCCTCGTCGTAGGGGTTGTGCAGGATCAGGTATTCCTCGGTGCCGTTGGTGGCCAGGTAATGCTCGCGCCAGACCTTGCGGGTGTCGGCGGTGGCGACCGGCGCCACGCCGAGTTGGGTGAGCAGATCCTCGATGAAATCGCTCTGGGACTCGCCCGGCCACCACATCCCGCCCTGGTCGTAGGAGTCGCGCCAGAACGGCGAGCCCAGCACGATCACCCGTCCCTTGCCCAGGGTGCGCATGCCGATGGCGACCGCGCCGTCCTCGTACCGCGCGATGACCTGCGTGTCCTTGGCCACCGGTTTCAGCGCGAAGCAGCGGTCGGCGTAGTTGTAGTCGGAGTAGTCGATGGACTTGCCGCGGTTGTAGAAGGTGCGGCCGGCCAGCTTTTTGAACAGCGGCTGGTCATACAGAATGGAGAGCGTCCCGCTCATCGGCCGCTCTTCGGCGACGGTGAACCCGGTCAGGTCGCTGACCGCCCAGGCGTCGCGTTTGGTTGTGGTGTGCCGCCCGGTCTCCTGCAGGAGGATGTAGGTCCCCCCCTCTTCGACGTATTTCTTCAGCCCGGCCACCGTCGGCGGATCCATGATGA
>JBDRBC010000211.1:0-11650 GCA_043823125.1 bacterium
TGGCGGCGGAACGGCTGTTCGTGGCTTGCTCCGTCATCTCTCCCGCCGGCACACTGTACTCCTGGTCTGCCTCGTCCGCCCCGACGAGACCGAGCACGTGGCCGAGCTGTCCGAACTCGGACTCGAGGTCAGACCGATCCCTTTCCTGGACCGGCGGGCCCGCGGCAAAAACCGGTTGGCCCTCGCCGGCTCCCGGGGCCGAGCCTGGCTGCGGAGCCTCCACACGGGCTATCCCCTCTACGTCGAGAAGTACTGGTCGCGAACGCTCTCGCGGCAGGTGATAGACGCTGTGCGCACGTTTCAGCCGGACGCCATCCAGGTCGAATATCTGCAGCTCGCCCTGCTCGTGCGCGACCTGCGGCGCTGGCGAGAAACTCGAACCGCACCAAACGAGGGGCGACCGCGACTGATTCTGAACACCCACGAACTGGGCTCACTGCCGCGGCGACGCCGACAGGCCGGCGCCCGGCATCAGGCAGCGCGACTCTACTTCCGGAGCGAGGCGGCGGCCTGGGAACGACTGCAGCTCCAGGCCACCCGCTGGGCCGATGTCACCCTCTGTGTCACCGAGCAGGACCGACAGCTCCTGGCCGCTCAGGGTGGAAAAGGGCTGATGACCATGCCCCTCGGTATGGACCTGGAAGCGATCGAACCAGTCTGGCGGGAAGAAGGGCCTGCCAAGTTCCTTTTTGTGGGCAGTTTCGCCCACGGTCCAAACCAAATTGCCGCAAAATTTTTAGTTGACAAAGTGTGGCCACAAGTCGCCCAATGTACCCCAACCGGGCAACTTATCCTTGCCGGTCCGGGGTCTGATGATTTTATTGCGGCTCTCGATCGGCAACCAGAGCGGGTTTCAGCCCTGGGTTTCGTGGAGGATTTAACAGCGCTTTTTCAGGAATGCCGGCTGTTCGTTGCCCCTCTCACCGAAGGGGGCGGGATCAAGATCAAGATCCTGGAGGCGATGGCACGCGGCATTCCCGTGGTGACAACACCGATCGGAGCCGAAGGTATCGTCGACCCGGCAGAGGACGCGCTGGTAATAGCCCAACCTGACGCGACCTTCGCCGAGTCGATGATTGAGGCAATAGAGACGCCGGACCTGATGCGGCGTCGAGCCAAGCAGGCTCGCCAGATCATCGAACAGAGGTTCAGCTGGTCAGCGATCACGGAGAAGCTGACCTCTATCTACGAGGGGAGGTGATCGGTCTAGGGCAATTCAAAGGGGTTTATCCCCACTTGGCTTGAAAGCGAGTCGAACCTTTGAAGTTGACAGATCGATAAGACTTCGAACGAAGGAGCAGGACAATGATGAAACGATTGATGTTTCTTATTCTTTCCCTGGCAGTGCTGATCGGTATGGGTCTGGCGACCTCCGCCGCCATCGCTGGTGAGGGTGCTTTCGGTGAAGGCCGGGTCATGTGGTTCGGGTACAAGAATGCCCAGGACTGGAACGGCGACGACGATGACAACTGGGCCGAAACCCTCGGCCGCTTCCGCTTCGGTTACGGCGCCAATGTCGGCGAGCGCGGTTTCTACAAGTTTGAGGTGGAGAATTTGACCGTACTGGGCGGCAACTGGAATCGCAACTACTACTACGACAAGGGCATCCTGAATCCAGACTACCTCTACCTGGAAGAACTGGACGCCAACCATAACGTCGTCGTGCACAACGCCATCGTCGGGATGAACGATTTCCTGTTCACGGACTTCACCGCGGCCTTCGGTCGCTGGGGCAACTTAAACCTCGGCCGCGGCCGGATCATCGGCCCCGATTGCTGGAACATGTACTACCAGAACCGCTTCGATGGCTTCATGGGCAAGTACAAGTTCGACGCCGGCTGGCTGGCGCTTTTGTGCTTGAAGCTGGAAGAAACCGGCTTCAACGGTCTTCAGGATTATACCTCCAAGGTTTACCCTTATGGTGACTCGGACCTGCGCGGTGCCTATCTGCACTACGACGCCAACGAGACCATGTACTTCGAGCCGTACGTGCTGATGGTGACCGAGAACATCAACTCCCTCGGTGACGACGACTTCAAGAGCAACAGCATGTTCGTCTTCGGCGCCCTGTTCGACTGTGTCATGGAGTCGGGTCTGCACCTGTACGCCGAGGGCGTCATGGAGTCCGGCACAATGAACTACGATGGCGGTCCCATGGATCCCGCTGGAGACCTGTCCGCCATGGCGTTCTACGGCGGCGCCTTCTACACCATCGGCGATAGTGAATCGGAGCCCTACATCGGCGCCGAGTTCAACTACGCCAGCGGAACTCCCTACGACGAGACTGAGACCCTCAAGACCTTCCAGCCCCTGTTTGGCAGCATGTCCGATTACATGGGCCGGATGAACTATGTCGCCTGGTCCAACACCTCGACCATCCGGGTGGCCGGTGGCTTCACCCCCACGACGGGCCTGGACGTTGGCGTGAACTACTACCTGTTCAAGCTCGCACAAGCGCCAGCCGAGGACGCCGAAAAGGGCCTTGGCAGCGAGATCGACCTCTTGCTGGACTACACAGTTCAGGACGGATTAAGCTTCGAGGGTGGCCTGGGTATTTTCAGCGTGAGCGAAGACTATGCTGTAAATGCTGACGGTGACGCTGTCGACTCGGTCTGGCATGCCTGGATCGGTACTCGGGTTGCGTTCCCGCAGAAATAGTTTGATTGGTTGAATTTTGGGGGGAGCATTTGCTCCCCCCATTTTTTGGGATATGCCGTCTAGATTATGTCTGTACTCGAACAGCTGATGAAAACGCTGGTCCCGGCATCCACCGCCAAGTGGTGATGAAGGGGAAAGTACTGGCTGCATTCGAAGGACTCGAAACCGTCACCGATGATGTAACCTTTGGGGATATGGGCAGGCGTCGGCCGGACCCAGACTCAGCGGCACAACCCTTTAATGGCGGTCAATCTCGAGTACTATCTCCCGCGCCAGGCGAAGTACCAAATCCTCCAGTAGCGCCGCCTGGTCAAGGGAATCCATGAACTGTTTATCGGCTCCATTCGATTTTGCGCTTAATTCCGGCGCAGAAACCACAGACGTGACAGCGGGCTCGCAAGGTACAGGAGCCTCTCCCCGGGTTTGACCTGTTGCAAGTGATTGAGCCGCTGCGGCTTCCTCGGCGGTGAGTCGCCGTTCTCCACCAGCCAGACGGGACAGCAAGGTTACCTGCGCCAGCCGTTCCACACTTTCAAGCCGGTGATACGCTTGGGTAAGCGTGGCCCCCAGGGTCACCACTCCGTGGTTGGCCAGGAGCAATGCGTCATGGGTCGGGATAAGATCCAGAATGGACTCCGGTACGGCAGACGTACCGGGTGTGGCGTACTGGGCCAGGGGGACCTGGCCGAGGGTGGCAATGATCTCCGGCAGCAAGCAACCTGCAAGCGGTTGACCGGCAGCAGCGAAGGCAGTCGCCCAGGGCGAATGCGCATGACAGACCGCCTTGATGTCGGGGCGCTGCCTATAGATCTCACGGTGGAGCGGCCACTCCGAACTGGCGCGAGTCGTTGGCTTCGTTTCAGGGAAAGTCCAATCGTCACCGGAATTTGACGGAAACGCTTCCGCTGCCGCTTGGTGAGCTGCTGGACTCGATTGCAGCGTGCCCTCGCTGTCGACCACCAGCAGATCCGCAGCGGTCAGTTCTCCCTTGCAGACACCGGACGGTGTCACCAGAAAAAGATCGCCGCCGAGGGCCAGAGACATATTCCCCTCGGCGGCGACAACATGCTGTCGTGAATACAGGAGCCGCCCGATCCGAATCATTTCGTCAAACGCGGCGCTGAGTGGCGGCATACCGCTCCTGTCGTCTACCAGCCCGAGAAGATGTAGAGATGACTCATCACGCCGGCAAAGTACTCCAGTTCCTGCCGTTCCAACATGGCTTCGATACCGGCTTCGGTTTCGGTGAGCGTTGAATCCGCGGACATGAGTCGTAGAATGGTCTCCTGTTCGAGCAAGTCGAGCATTTCCGTCGGGAATCCCATGGTGCTGCTGAAGAGGAGCGTTCGTCCGCCGCCCAGAATGATCTCGGGATTCACGTCGTCTTCGCGACTGAAGAAGAGTAACTCGGGATCGAGTCGACCGTCGGCAGGTATGCGCCAGATATTTCGATCACGCAGGGTGATGGAAGGTGCGCGCCGGGTCGACACGAAAAGAATCTCCGAACCGTCCGCCGTGTAAACCGGATCCGAATTGGTGATGGTGAGCGGATCGCCCTCGGTACCCGGGGTGTGTGTCAGCTGCTTCAGGTTGCGGTCGAGGGTGATTTCACCATTGGCAGCCAATCCGGTCGTATCGAAATCGACAGCGAAGATTTCGTATCCCGGCGTGCCATATTCACCAACAATATCCTGGGTAGAGTAAAAGACGATTCTACTACCGTCCGGTGACCAGCTCGGGCTCCCGAGGTGTGCTACCTCGCCGGTCACCGCAAAGGCGCGCGGGGTCGGCGCACTGCCCGCGTCGGCCAGTGAGAGGACCCAGATGGCCTGCTGGGTATAGGTGTGCAAGGAGTCGAGGACTTCCGCACCGAATCGGGTGAAAGCAACCCACTGTTTGTCATGCGAAATGGATGGATCCGCGTGTTGCCAGTAGAGACCTGAGATCTCATCGTCGTCTGGTTCCGCGTAAAGCTGGGAGACATTATTCAGAGTCTGCGTCAGATCGACACTGAACAACCGGTTACCACGTTCCCGTTTGATCCAGACGAGTAGGGTCTCATCATCGATCCAGCCAGGATTGCCCTTTTCTTCTTCGTTGAGATCAACTCCCTCGAACATCATGTCCACCGCGGTCGCGCCCGAAGCGGCGAGATTCGGCTGGGGGCGATCACCCGTCTGTACGGGTATGATGGCGATCTGCCGGACTTCCGGGATAACATCCGGAGGTCGGGGTGGCGGGAGGGCGGCCCAGTCCAAGGTGAAGGCGATCAACGAGCGGTCCGGAGAAAGTGCGGGTTCCAGATACTGGAATCCGTCGGAGGACGTATCCGTGGTCACCATGGTGAGGTTACCGCAGGAATGGTTACCGCAGATAACCAGCACCTCACTCGGGTCCTGCTTGCTTGTACACCCAGCCAGCAAGATGGCCAAAAGGAGACCGCAGTAAGCGATCGGAGCTATGTGTCTTTTCAACCCCTGCATCAAAACGAGAACCTCCCGTGAGGGGGATCGGTTGACGGACTTCGGCCCGAATCAGACGGGTACGGGTATTTACGTGGGGTCGTCTCACTTCCCAGGCGTGCCTGGACCTTAGTAAAATAAGGCTACCGCCGCCATTAAATCAACTGACAGTTCATCGGCGGCTCGGATCCTGATGCTGGCACCTCCTATCCGAGCGAAAAATTGGTGGGAATTCGGAGCCATGACCAGACCGGGTACTTGCCGATCCGGGCCGGGACGAAGCGAGCTCGACGTAAACCCGCCGCTGCCGCCAGGGTCAATCGCGAATCCGGACTACTCACCGGGACGACCTGGGCAACCTGCCCCGCCGGATCGATCAACAGGTCGAGCACCACTTCACCTGTCACCTTTTCCGTCACTGCGGCAGCGGGGTAATCAGGGGTTACGCCTTCCCGCAAGCGGGCTGGATGCGGATAGAGATCCTGATAACTTCGCACGATCTCGAAACTACGGGGGACAGTGCACTTCTGGTGTCCCGCCGCCAGGGAGCGCTGTGAGGCAAGGCTATCGCCGGCAGCCCGGGCCACATCCGCAAGCAGGTATTCGATCGCCGCGTCGTCCGGACGTTTCGCCACAGCCTGTCCCAGTATTTTCCCCGCTCGGGCCAGCAACCGCTCCTTGTTCCGTGACCAGTTACCCACATCGGCGGCGGGTCCTTCGCTGGGCAGCAGTTCGGGTTCGCCCTGGCCTGCCATCAAGTAGAGTTGGCCGAGGGTGAGGAGTAAAACACCGGTCGGCGCGTGATCCTCCAGACACAGCTCGAGCGCAGTGATCGCGTCGGCCCCCTCACCGGACCGATAGAGATCCCAGCACTCATCGAGAGCTCGCTGAATGACCCCCGGGGTGGGCTCGGATTCTCCCTGACAACGTTGCAGCAAGTGGGGGCGCCAGTCACCGTCGGGGACTGGTTGTTCCAGGTACGGCTCGTGAACGATGGGGACGGCATCCAGCGGCGGACCAGGCTCCGGCGGCGGGACACAGCCGCTCAGTAAAAGCCCCCAGCCGCAGGTGATACCAAGAAAAAACAGCAAGGGACGCGTGCAGGTACGGTTCGGAGACAATACCCTCTCCTCGACCAGGCAGCCAGCAACAGAACCGGGGTTGCGAAGCACGACACGCTATCGGATTCCCTGGCCGAGAGCAACCATTTCTCTGCGGCGCCTCGTCAATCCTTTTCGCTGGCGAGTCCCGGATCCAGTTCGATCACCCGGCCCCACTCCGCCGCCGCCTCGTCGTGACGCTCCAGGCGGGTCAACAATACGACGCGGTTATTCCGATAGGCTACTTGTTCGGGAGCCAGCGCGATGGCGCGATCGATAGCGAGCAGGCCTGCTTCGTTCTGCCCCGCCTCGAGACAGAGAAAGGCGGCTCGGCCCCAGAACAACGGTTCGCCAGCCACCGGGGAATCATCCTCGACCTCGGTGATCAATCCGCGTATACGATGCGACTCACCCAAAACCTGCAAGGCCTCCAGCAAGAGCAGCGACTCGGCAGCGCTGAGTTGACTCGGCCACAACGGCTCCAGAAGTTCTCTTGCCCGTGCGGGCTGCTGCGTGGACAGCAGGGAGAGCGCCAGATTGTGCCGGAGTTCCCCGCTCGGTTCGGCGGTATGGAGCTTCTCCAGCGGCCCGATAGCCAGTCCGTATTCCAGATTGTCGAGATGGAACCAGGCCAAGACTCTCGTCACCTCTGGACAATCGGGGCAGAGCTGGTCAGCCAGTTGGAGATGGTGCCGGGCCTCCTCTGTCATCCGATAGGCATGAAGTACTTGACCATAATCGAGATGGGCACGCCAGCTTGAAGGATCCAGTGAGGTGGCTTCATCGTACTCCGCGAAGGCGCGCCCCCGTTGTCCGAGAGCCATCAGGGCGGCGGCGAGATTGAGATGACAGCTCGCTTCCTGCGGCGCGATGAGAATCGCTGTTTCCAGATATGGAATCGCGTCGGCTGAGCGCCCGAGTCGGTGCAAGGCGAGGCCAAGACGCTCATTGATCTGCCAGCTATACAGTGGATCATCCGGAAATGCCCGCAACAGGGTCGACGTCCGGTCGAGGGCGGGCTCCAAGGCTGACACGGTGAGCAAGCTGTCAATGGCCCCCAGTTCGGCCCGGATGTGCGCCCCTTCGTCCCGCCTCGCGGCACTAGCGGTTACAGGAGTGAGGAGTTGCAGTAACCCCAGCAGGGCCATGATAACGATGGCAATGTAACTACCGGGAACCGAGTGGAACTCGTCTCCGTCCGGGAGTCGTACCTCGTGGTACAGGATCAGGGGCATCGCATCCAGCTTCCAGACACTACGACGCGTCACCTTGCAGTCTTGGGCGAATAGGGTCTACCCAGTGGCTAAAGAGTGGATATCACAAGGTAGAGGGAGAGCCACGGTGAGGCCAGGACCATTCAACGAACCAGCAGGACCGATCCAGAAGAGTCCAGGCCCCGGCCACGCAACTGATACAGGTATCGTCCCGAGGCCACGATCTGACTCGATTCGTCGCAACCATCCCACTGCATGGCCAGTCTGCCGTTGGCGATCAGGCCATTATGTATACGTCGTACCTGCCTGCCGCGTATATCGAATACGGTGAGCTCGACATCACCTGCCCCGGATACCGAATAATTCGGCGGCAGTACCATCTCGATGGTCGTGGCGGGATTACACGGATTGGGAAAGGCACGGCTACTGAATTCTGTTTCGGCAACCCTCGGTTGGCCTTGGCAATAGCCAGTCAAGAGTTCTTTCAATCCCTGCACCTGATCCGGCAGCGGCAACCGATGATTCTCGATGCTGCCAGCTGAGGTGGCCAGTCGACCACCGAAGAGAAACCGGAAGTCCTCGGCCAGGATCTCTCGCGCCCGCTCTGCGTGAGGCACGTCCGGACCGAAGGCGTCAGCCGAAATTCCGCGAATCTCCAGATAGGACCGCCAGCGATCAGGACACGGGTCTAAATAGGCCCAGGTGAGCACATGCCCCAGTTCGTGAGTACAGAGAGTCGCGCTGGTCGTAGCCGGAATCGACGAGTATCCGGGCGCCAGGACGATCGCGCTGCGGCGAGCGAAACTGCTCTGGGGCTGTACCGGAGGCAGTGGCAGACAAAAAATCGCCACTTCCAGACGAGGTGAAACCGTGTGTACCTCGTGGATGGCTTGAACCACATCATCAGAGGAGAATGGCCAGAAACGGGTAATATCCTGCCGGAGATTGCGCGCGTCGCCCGGACCAGTCAGCAATTCGATTCTCCCCACTGCCGGGTGCTGCAAATAGATCCTGCCCCCCTCGTTCAAGAGCCAATCGGAGGTGATCTCTTCGGGAGAATACAGTCTTATAGTGAGCCCATTGTCACTGGAATACAGTGTTGCCACGGCTGGATCAGTAAAACCCACGCACCAGACAAGTAGCAGGATAATCCCAGTCTGGATGGGGAACTTGAGCAAACAACCGGTCATGACTAACCTCGACGTGGCGTTTCCAGGGACAATGGGTCAACTGAAGGAACTCAAAGCAACTCACCCTGACCCACATCCTTTAAGCGCACAGAGTATACCGTGATCAACCTCAGGTGGAGAAAGATCCACTACCATTTCCGTAAAACCGAAATACTCAACAAATGCAATCAAGACAACAAGTTGCCTTCCTGTATGCGAAGTTCGATTTCTCGGCTGCCGGTTCAGGCGACCTTCACTGGGAAGTGGGTACTCGCTATTTGGGGAAAATCGCACAATAGTCTGCTGGATTATCCCCATCAGAAGTATAGCATAAATATCTGATGGATTTTGACTATTTATACTATCCGAACGGGATCCAGCGGCAGGCTGGGATCATACTTCGGAGTCTGGAGACTCCTGAATATCTGGCACCAAGGCGGGCGATTCATTGGTCCCGATCCGGCTCACAGCAAGTGCTCCGATCCCGTAGACGTACGCGAAGATCTTGACGCCAAGTCCCAGGAGACCGAGCAGGAAGGCCAGGGGTCGCAGCATGGATGAAAGTCCGATGATGGATCCGAGCAAGGTCACGGCATGCAAGAGGAACAGACCGACCAGGACCAGCACGCCCTTTTGCGTCCAGGGCAGATGGAGCACGGCACAAGCCTGTCTACCGATCTGCAATGCAACGATGGCCAAGGCCAGCAGACAGACACCCAGATACGCCAGGAGCAGCAGAAGCGCCACGGGAATACCGATGACCGTTAGGACCAGCACGCCAAAGAGAACGACCAACGCGATGTGCCCGGCGATAGTCAACAGGAGACCGTAACCGAAACTCTGACCGGGATGGCTGCGTAAAGCGTTCTCGATGGAAGCCAGACGCCGCTGAGGAAAGACCGCGATGATCAACAGGGTCAGCAGGGCCATCAGTATGAATTCCAGTTGCTTTATCAGGAAGGCAACCCAGCCCACCCCGAACAGATCTTGAACGTTGCCAAGTTCATGCGACGAGAACGGAGGTCTGAAAACCTTAACGGATTCTCCCACTTCGGCGTCCTCGTCCTGATCCAGGCGACCAATCACGATCACTTTCCCGGTCACCTCTGAGGTTTCATCAAGCTCGACATCCCCTAGCACGTTGATCACGTTGCCATGAACGCGTCCGGAAATCACCGCGTCGCCAAAAATGACGATGACGTCCCCTCGAATCTCCTCGTCATCTTTGATGAGAACGTCATCCCATACTCGCACCATATTGCCGCCAGTGACCCGGCGCTTACGACGAGGCTCATCACCCGAGAACAGACGTCCCCAATCTTTCGCGTCGTCCCAATCTTCCCAGTTTTTCCAGTTATCGGGTTCGAAAGAGATGGTATCGGGCAACTCTTCCAGGATAGCGCTGGTGATCGCTTCGATGCCACGGCTGATCTGCTCGTCCAGATCCTCGGGAATATTGATCTCGATTCCTTCGCCGTTACGATCACGTAACGAGATGGTGTTATTATCAATGGTCAGATCGAGAGTCGATAGCTCCCGGCTCAAATCCGAGATGGCCCCGCCCAGTTCCTCGAGAGCTTGATCGATTAGTTCCTCTCCCCTGATCTCGTCCAGCGCGCCTTTACGTTCGGCAGAAGTCAGGGAATCTCGGAGTGAGTTGAGCAGGCGGGAATACTGGCGCATCTCGTCCCGAAGTGAATCCCGCTCGCTTTCGGTGAGCGTTCGGTTCCGAGTACTGTCCGGGGGAGAATCGGCCGCGGCGGGAAGCCAGCCAAAAAGAAATCCCGCCGCGATTAGCGGAATGATCAAATGTTGCCAGCTTCTCGTGGGCACGAAACGAGGAGCTGACTCTTCAGCCTGTCCATACTCACTTGTTGTGGTATCATCCACTTTCCGACCTCTGTCCGGAAAGGCTCTTCTTCCTGGCCAACCGTTGTAGTCTCACCATAGCTTCAGGGATAATTCCGCATATGGCAACTACAAATGCATAGTCGGGAAGCCAGGATGCAGCTAGTCCGGCAGTGGTCAGTAGGGACACCAAGCCACCGGCCAAACGTGTTTGGACGGAACGGATGGCGGCCGGAAGAAAGTCTTCCTCCAGGAAGACCGGGAGTCGATCGCGACGGAGCGGTTCCATGTCTTTGTAAGCCTGATAGGGAATCGAGGTCAGAATCCTGGAATTGAAATCTGCGGGTACTTCGTGCTGAGGCAATGTATTCAGCTTCTCCAGCACTTGTTCCAGCTCCGCCAACTCGTGTTGACAGGGAGAACAATCCCGTAGATGCAAGAACAGCTCCATCGATTCGGCCTTGGGTAGGGTCCCATCGACATAATCCTGGAGTTTGCTGGTGAGCTGGCTGCAACCATCAGAACGGCTGGTGGGGTTCTTGTCACCGTTCATCACTGGCTCCTTCCCCGCTGGAGCGGATCATCGTCGGGAAGCTCCGGCATCATGTGATCGATTCTTCCACTTCGCGTGCACAATTCAAGCTCGCAAGCTTGGGAATTGTGACCAATATCTTCAGTTCCCGATGAAACGAGTTCTCGAGGGCGATTCATCAGGAACCAGGAGTGGGGTGAGGACGGCCGTTGCCAGCCGATGAATCCTCTTCCCCACTCCTCAACAGGCAGACGGTGTATCCCCCGACAATAACATTCCGCCTGCTCCTGTCGGCTACTCGGATCGGCAACCACTTGTCAGTGGCTGATTTACACATCCTGAATTCACCAGATATAATTGAATCCAGAAGTTGCCCGACAAATCTCCCTACGAAGGCAACCACACAAGGTTGCAACAATTTCTTGGCAATGGCCGGGGGCAGCGCGTGGCAAAGATCCCGTTCGCAATCCCCTGCAATCAAATATCGTACGATCTCGCCTTGAGGTGTTGCTGGACGAGATTCCGGGCACGGTGAATCCTGGCCTTGACGGTGCCAAGGGGTAGATCGAGGATCTCGGCTATCTCCTCATAGGACAACTGCTGATCATGCCGCAAGAGGGTGATAAGCCGATAGTGCGGTGGGAGTTCGGAAATGACCTCGGACAAC